>CAMZLM010000222.1 GCA_947311485.1 uncultured Paracoccaceae bacterium | reverse complement strand
TGGTCTGCTGAAAACCGGCTCGGCGTTTTATGCCCCTGCTGCATCGGCAATCGAAATGGCCGAAGCCTACCTGAAAGACCAAAAACGCGTGCTGCCTTGTGCGGCAAATGTTGAAGGCGCATACGGGCTCGACAACATGTATGTGGGCGTCCCCACCGTGATCGGCGCCGGCGGCATCGAGAAGGTGATCGAGATTTCCCTGAACAAAGAAGAACAAGCCATGTTCGACAAATCAGTAGACGCGGTCAAAGGTCTGGTTGCTGCTTGTCAGGAAATTGACGGGTCGTTGAAGTAAGTTACCGGTTTTGAGAATTGAGAGGCCCTCGCCGTTTGGCGGGGGCTTTTTGTTGTTGCGTCACGGACATCCAAAGCAATTCTTAACGGCCACTTCGAACTTAAAGAGACTTGCTTATGTGGCTATTTGTTCTGGCAATACCAGATTTAATAAAATCCATTATACCCCGTTCTTGTTTTCGAACAGATCGCCATACAAATGTTCAATAATATCGTTTGTGGTTAGCTCGCTTTCAAATTCCCACTCTTCACTTGTATTTTTCTGGCGGCCTCTGGTTCTTTCTTTGAAATAGTAAACGCACAATTCCTCAGAATGGAAAAGCACCTCTCTGAGCCGAATGTCGGGGTCAGAAAATTGGCCGAAATCGTATATGCCGCTCGGTTCTCCTCCCGTAAACCTGAGACTGATCAGCGGTTCATCGGCAACGAATGTATCGGTGGACAGGTTAGCATGTTTCCGAAAATACATGACAAACCGATATGCTCTTTCCCCATCGATAATAAGGGTTTGACCGAAAAACCAAGTCGGGTTCGACCTTTTACCTAATCCGAGGTTCTTCCAAGTTTTGAAATCAATTATTGGGTAAGACTTGTGTATAACTGAAAGAACTTCAGACGCATCACTCACCTCCTGCGCCGTGGCCTCAAACGCAGATTGGATTTCGTTCATTTTATGAGCCCAAACTAAGTATTGTTTATGCTGAGCGCCCTTCTTTTTATCATCGGCCTTCTTAGCCAGCCTAGCAACCCACTTCGAACGCTCAGCTCTCTCAGTTGCAATGCCGCTAGTTTTCGCAATCACGGACAATTGACGACCAGCAATAATCGAAACCAAATCATCCCAATCATCCACGTCAGCAGCAGCAAGGGCATCGTAATAATCGTCTCTTAGGGCAGACGGAACACCTGTTGGGAAGAGCTTTCCAGAGAGCAATGCGTAATCTTGCAAAAGCCTTGCCGTCCTGCCGTTTCCATCTAAAAAAGGGTGTACATATGTGAAGCGGTTATGCAGCCAAGCTGATCTGACAATAGGGTGTGCGGTGTCGTCTTTAACATAAATTGAGATCATTTCGTCTATCAAGTTAGGCACGCTTACATGCGATGGCGGCGTAAAAGATGCCAGTGATATCTTAACATCTCTTTTACGGTAATATCCAGGCGTTTCGCCAATTTTGTCTTCGATCAAGGTATGAATTTGCCGAACAAATAATGCGTTCAATCTTTGTCCATCTTCGGCCGCATCAATTATAAATTCATCTGCCTTTAATGCATTTAGAACTTCTTGCTCCGATTTTGATGATGAATCAATGATGGTCATCGAATCCATTATCGCTAACGTCTGCCGCCGAGTAGCGACGATCCCCTCCATATTTAGACTGGAGGTCACCCTGTCAGGTAGAAATGCCATTTTAATACGATCTTCAACGTCGTCTCCAAGAGGCCTAAGCTTGTTGAACTCTTTGATCGCAATATCAACTTGATCCAACAACTGTTCAGTGTCTTGGCGCAAGTGGATTTTTGAAGGTGAATTAAAATCGACCATCTAGACTTTCCGTTTCATTGACTATTATTTAAAAATACGAATCCACCCTTTACCTTAAGTTGATCTCAAGAAAATTACTATACCCAACTCACACCCCCTTGGAAGCGCGCGCATGGAACCCTATATTCAGGGTATGAAACAGCTCATTCTTGCCGCCCTTCTTGCCACCGGTCCCGCGCCGGCCTCTGCCGATTTCCTCAAGGATTTCGAACAGTTTTCCAAGGAATCGCAAAAATTTCTGGAAGGCTGGGTCGATAAAATCGGCCCCTCGATCGAGGCCTTTGGCCCCACGCTGGATACCCTGCTTGAAAAAATTGACGACTGGACATTTTATGAATTGCCCGAGATGCTGCCCAATGGCGATATCATCATCCGGCGCAAGAAATCCGCGCCCAAAATCGCCCCGCCAGCCAAACCGGCACCGGATGACAACGCGATAGAGCTATAATCGCCCTTTCCCTCGGCCTGCCAAAGCCCTAAATCTGTTGCAACAGTATTTTCAGGAGCTTTACATGTTCAATACCCCCGCGCCCGAGTTTTTCCGTGACAACCGCGATGCCGCCGCCGGTGCCAATCTGGGTGATTTGCCCGAATGGAATCTGGACGATCTTTATCCATCCATGGACGGGCCGGAAATCACCGCGGATCTGAACTGGCTGGAGGGCGAATGTGCCGCTTTCGCCAGCGATTACACCGGTAAGCTGGCCGATCTGGATGCGGCAGGCCTGTTGAACTGTATCCGGCGTTATGAAAAAATCCAGTCGATTTCAGGCCGGATCATGTCCTTTGCCGGATTGCAATACTACCAGAATACCACCGATGCGGACCGGGCCAAATTTATGGCGGATATGCAGGCGCAAATCACCGATTATTCTACGCCGCTGGTATTTTTCAGCCTGGAAATGAACCGGATCGACGATGACCAGTTGAACGGGATGCTGGCAGAAAATGCCGGTCTGGCCCGATACAAACCCGTGCTGGACCGTATGCGCGCAATGAAACCGCATCAGCTGTCTGATGAACTGGAACAGTTTTTGCACGATCAATCCGTGGTTGGCGCGACCGCATGGAACCGGCTGTTTGATGAAACCATGGCGGGCCTGACCTTTGATGTGGACGGGGAGGAAATGAACCTCGAGGCCACACTGAACCTGCTCACCGATACCGACCGCGCCACCCGCGAAATGGGCGCGCGGGCGCTGGCCGATGTGTTCGGTAAAAATGTGTCCCTGTTTGCCCGCATCACAAACACCCTTGCCAAGGAAAAGGAAATCGAGGACCGCTGGCGCAAGCTGCCAACCCCGCAGGCGGGTCGGCACCTCGCCAACCATGTGGAACCCGAAGTGGTCGAGGCCCTGCGCAACGCGGTTGTCGCCGCCTATCCGAAACTGTCGCACCGCTATTACGCGCTCAAGGCAAAATGGCTGGGTCTGGACACGCTGGAGGTCTGGGACCGCAACGCGCCCCTGCCTGACGAGCAAAAATCGGTGATCCACTGGGATGACGCGCGCAAGACCGTACTGGAAGCCTATCATGATTTCGCCCCGGAAATGGCCGAGATTGCCGAGCCATTCTTTGACAAAGGCTGGATCGATGCACCGGTAAAACCGGGCAAGGCCCCGGGAGCCTTTGCTCATCCAACCGTTGTGGATGTGCATCCCTATGTGATGCTGAACTTCCTTGGCAAACAGCGCGACGTGATGACCCTTGCCCATGAACTGGGCCACGGGGTGCATCAGGTTCTGGCCGCCGATCAAGGCGAATTATTGTCGTCGACTCCTCTTACTCTGGCCGAAACCGCAAGTGTGTTCGGCGAAATGCTGACCTTTCGCAAATTGCTGGACAATGCGCCGGATCCGGCAACCCGCAAGCGTTTGTTAGCAGGCAAAGTTGAAGACATGATTAACACGGTCGTGCGCCAGATTGCCTTTTACGATTTCGAATGCAAACTACACGACGCCCGCCGCGATGGCGAATTGACCCCCGATGCCATCAACGCCCTGTGGATGTCGGTTCAGGGTGAAAGCCTTGGTCCTGTGTTCAACTTCATGGAAGGCTATGAAACTTTCTGGTCCTATATTCCGCATTTCATCCATTCACCGTTCTACGTTTACGCCTATGCCTTTGGCGATGGGCTGGTGAACGCGCTTTATGCGGTTTACGAGGAAGGCGACCCGGATTTTCAGGCGAAATACTTCGATATGCTGCGTGCTGGCGGGTCCAAACACCACAGCGAATTGCTGGCTCCTTTCGGGCTGGATGCGTCGGATCCGACATTCTGGGACAAGGGGTTAAGCCTGATTTCCTCGATGATCGACGAACTGGAAGCGATGGAAGACTGACGCCACAAAATCACCATTTTTTTCAGGCAGGTTTCGCCGCATGACCGACAAAGCCCGCCT
Source organism: uncultured Paracoccaceae bacterium (assembly GCA_947311485.1). Classification (GTDB taxonomy): domain Bacteria; phylum Pseudomonadota; class Alphaproteobacteria; order Rhodobacterales; family Rhodobacteraceae; genus Amylibacter. Next base: position 20,907 of record CAMZLM010000222.1, on the reverse strand, counting down.
GAAAATTGCCTATCTGTGTGATCATAGCCCGCTGGATAAAAACCTGTATTCCGGCGGCAATGCACGGATTTACGGTGCCTTGCAAAAACATGTGGGCGATGTGGATATTCTGCCTGCCGATTGGGGGGGGCTGGCCCTGCTACGCCGGTTGATCCATCGTTTGCCGGAAAAATACATTTTGCGGCTGGGCTGGCGGGTACATCTGGCGCTGGCCCCGCGGATCAATCGCACCCTGTCGCGGCAACTGGCCGACGGGGGGTATGATGTGCTGTTTGCGGCCTATAGCTTTCATGCCCTGCGCGGTTTGCAACGGCCCGACGGGCTGATCACGGCCTATACGTCGGATGCGACACCAACCACCTACAGGTTATCGCCAATCGGGCAGAGTTTTCAGCAAAAGCGCGGTTTGGCCCGTGTGTTTGACCCGCTGGTCCAACGCGCAGAGCAACAGGTTTTTTCACAAGTAGACCACCTGTTCTGGCCCAGCACCTGGATACGGGATGCGGTGGTAAATCTGCATAATCTGCCGCCCGAACGCAATTTGGTGCTGCCTTGGGGCGCGAATATTGATGATCCTGACGCCGGCACACCACCCGCGTTTGGCCATGCAGATCGGCTCAATCTGCTGGTGGTCGGGCGCAACTGGTTTGCCAAGGGCGGGCCGTTGGCCTTTGACACAATGCAGGCCCTGCGCGCGCAGGGGTTGGATGCGCGGCTAACCGTGGTGGGCTGCACCCCGCCGGATTTTCACCGTAATGAATGGGTAACCGTGCATCCACAGCTGGACAAGGCAATCCCCGAACAGCTGTCGCAATTTACCGATTATTTCCGGCAGGCGCATTTTCTGGTGATGCCGAGCATGGAATCCTATGGCTTTGCCTTTTGCGAGGCTTCTGCCTATGGGCTGCCGTCCCTGTGTTATCAGGTGGGCGGTGTGCCGGTACGCGATGGGGTGAACGGCCATGCCCTGCCCCATGGGGCCAAAGCCGACGATTTCGCCCAGGTGATCACCGGCTATCTGGACGCGCCGGAACGCTATGCCACCCTGCGCGAAACCACACGCACGGAATACAGGGACCGGCTGAACTGGGACGCCTGGGGGCGTGCGGTGGCAGAGATACTGGGTGCCGACCCCGTTTAACGGCTCAGCGCAGCACCGCCTTGCGGCACAGCGCCAACGCCAGCGCCTCAAAGCGTTCCGTGACGGCCTCGCCGTTCAAATTCGCATATTCGGGCGGGATTTCCATTTCCAGCGTGTGGTCCGTCAGCGTCAGATTTACCGCCTCCAGCACCTCGGCTGATCCCCCCGCCAGCGCCGCGCCAAGCCGCATCGCGCTGCCGATCACCAGCGCCGCTTGCCGTTGCTTTTCGCTCAAAATCTCGCCAAGTTTTTGATAACGGCCCATTTTCCCGTTGTTTTTATAGCGGTGCAGCAGCGCCATTCCCAAAAACACCCGATCCACATGATCTAGCCCGCCCATATTGGCGCGGGTGGCGCTGTCAAAACAGACCTCGGCACGAAAGCTCGGGTTGGCGCGCCAGCTTACGTCATGCAACAGCGCTGCCGCGTGGATCAGGCGGGCGCGTTTGGGGCTGGCGTCGGGCAACACCTGCGCCACCCATTTCGCCAGCGGTTTACCAAACCCCGGAAACCGCGCGTTGGTCTGTTCCATCCATTTGCAAGCCTCGATCATTGGATCCTTCTTGCGCAGTTTTTTCGGCATGCGTTCATAGAGCAGCCCCTCGCGCAGGCCATAGCTCGACACGGCAATACCATCGGGGTGATAGGCAGAAATCAGTGCTTTCAACACCCGCGCCGCCGTCGGCACCAGCACCAATCGTTCCGGCGAGGCGCTCGAATGCCCCGCAACTTCCTTGGGGTCGGCCCCGATGATCCAGTCCAGAGTCTCCAGCAGATCCGCCGGTTCTATTTTGTATTCATGCAGCACATCCAGCGGGTATTTGCGCCGCGACATATCAATACCGGCAATGGCGCGATAGGACCCCCCCACCAGAAACAGGTGCTTGTAATCCCCGTCGATTTTCGCCCGCAGCTTGGCGATTTCCGCCGCGATGTGGCTGTCCAGATCGCCGCTGACCGTGGCCAGTTTCAGCGGGCCAAGCGGCGATGTTTCGCGTCGCGCGACCTCGCCTTTGGCCACCTCTGCCAGCTCCATTGACGCGCCGCCGATATCGCAGACCAGCCCGCGCGCAGTCGGCCAGCCCAGCAAGACCCCTTGCGCGGACAAGCGGGCTTCCTCCAGCCCGCTGGCCACGGTGATTTCAATGCCGGTGTTGGCCAGAACCTCGGCGCAGAATGCCGGCCCGTCGCTGGCTTCGCGCACGGCAGCGGTGGCAACGGTGCTGAGGGATTGCACATTGATCCGGTCACAAATCGCCTTGAACCGGTCCATCGCGCGCAAGGCCCGCTGCCGGCCTTCGGGGTGCAAGACACCGCTTTCGGCAATCCCGCGGCCCAGCCCGCAAAGCACCTTTTCATTATAAAAATACGCCGGCGAACGCACCGCCCCGTCAAACACCACCAACCGCACCGAGTTGGACCCGATGTCGATCACCCCGACGCGGTGTAATTCGGTACGGCGGGCATTAGTCGTCATAGGAATGGGTGAGTTGGGGGACATCTTTTGCTCCGACAGATCCCCGCCCGGACAGCGAGGGGTTTTCCAGGAAAAAACGGTGGCAGTTGAATTGGCGTTCGCCCTCTTGTGCCTGATGGCGGATATACCGGCCATCCGGTTGCAACACCCATGAATTGGCCTGATCCGCCATATTGGCGGCCATAATCTGGCTCATGATCTGGGCGTGGACGGTTTTATTAGTGATTTCCACCAGCGTTTCCACCCGCCGTTTCAGGTTGCGCCCCATCCAGTCCGCAGAGGAAATATACACCCGGGCCTTGCGCGAGGGCAGGCCATGACCGTTACCAAAACAAACAATACGCGAATGTTCCAGAAACCGGCCGACGATGGATTTAACCCGGATATTTTCCGACAAACCCTGAATTCCCGGGCGCAACCCGCAAATCCCGCGAATGACCAGATCAATTTTCACCCCTGCCCCCGAAGCCGCATAAAGCGCGTCAATCACGTCGCCATCAATCAGGGAGTTCATTTTTGCCCAAATGCTGCCGGTTTGCCCCTGCTGCACCGCATCTATTTCGCCCTGAATGGATTCCAGCAGCTGTTTTTTCAGGTACAGTGGCGACACTGTTAGCGTTTCCAAATCGTTGGGCTGCACATAACCCGAAATATAATTAAACACCTTGGCCACATCGCGCCCCAATGATTTATTGCAGCTGAACATCGACAGATCGGTGTAAATTTTGGCCGTAATCGGGTGGTAATTGCCGGTGCCGGTGTGGGTATAGCTGACCAGTTTGTCGCCCTCGCGGCGCACCACCAGCGACATTTTGGCGTGGGTTTTCAGATCCAGAAATCCGTAAACCACATGCGCCCCCGCCCGTTCAAGACGCCTAGATTGCTGAATATTGGCGGCCTCGTCAAAACGGGCCTTTAGCTCGATCAGCGCGGTAACGGATTTTCCCTCCTCTGCCGCCTGACACAGGGCGGTCACGATCGGTGAATCCTTGGATGTGCGATACAGCGTTTGTTTGATCGCCAACACATTCGGATCGCGTGCAGCCTGACGCAGGAAATTTACGACGGTATCAAAGGTTTCATAGGGGTGGTGCAGCACCATGTCCTTTTGCCGGATTGCGGCAAAAATATCGCCGTCAAAATCCTGTACCCGCTCGGGAATACGCGGGATGAATTCGGGCCATTGCAAATCCTTGCGGCTGTCCAGCACCAGCGCGCCAAGGTCGGTCACACCCAGCAGGTCGTCGACCTCGATTACTTCGTCCTCGGTCACATGCAATTCACGCAGGATGACCGCGCGCAGCTTGGCCGGAGCATCGCAGGAAATGGTCAGGCGGATCACTTCGCCACGGCGCCGCCGCTTCAGGGCGGTTTCAAATTCCCGCACCAGATCCTCAGCCTCGTCTTCCAGCTCCAGATCGCTGTCACGCAACAGCCGAAAGGCACAATGACCCGCCAGCTCGTAACCGGGAAACAGCTGGTCGATGAATTCCAGAAGCACCTCTTCCAGCATAATCAACCGTTGAGTGCCATCCGAAGTATCCGGCAACGCCAAAAACCGCGGCACCTGCGACGGGATCGGTAACAGGGATTGCAAGGAACGACGGTCCTTCAGGCGACGCAGTTGCAGCCCCAGCGTCAGGCCGGTGTTGGGAATGAATGGAAACGGATGCGCCGGATCAATCGCCAGCGGGGTCAGTACCGGAAATATCTGTTCCACAAAAAGGGCCCGCAGATGGGTGTGGTCCGCTTCTGTCAATTCCTCGCGGCCCAGAATATCTATGCCCGCATCCTCCATGTCCGCGCGCAGCCCGATCCAGCAGTGTTGTTGGCTTTTCATCAATTTGCGCGCCTGCGTATCAATTTGCACCAGCTGCTCACGCGGGGACATGCCATCCAGTGCCGGCCTAGTAATGCCCTTGTTCACCAGCTCGCGCAGGCCGGCCACCCGAACGGTATAAAATTCGTCCAGATTGGTACCGGAAATCGACAACATCCGCACCCGCTCCAGCAGGGGCAAACGTGGATTGTAGGCCAATTCCAACACCCGCCCGTTAAAGGCCAGCCAGCTGAGTTCACGATTGAAAAACCGGTTGCGGCTGGTGGGGTCGAACCCCTCCATCTCGCTCGCAGGACCCATTGGCGTGTTCAGAAAATCCGCGTTCACCGGCATATCCGTGGCAGCGGTTTCATGGGGTTCAGTGATGGATACAGCGTCCATTATTCAGGCTCCTGTTGCAGCGATTCGAGCACCTTGCGCGCCATAGTAACACCAATTGGCCGCTTGTCTTGCCAAGCCTGCCGGTCCAGCGCCGCCACCAAGGCCCGTGCATGCCCCAATGACCGCTCCATTCGTTTCAAAAGATAGGTTATCAATCCCGGTTCCACCCGTAATTGACGATCATCAAACAGTTTCACCAAAACCGCCGCCAACAACGCATCATCCGGCGGGGGCAGGAATACAATATTGGTTCCGGACAGGCGGCTGGCCAGATCCGGCAAGCCAATACCCCAGCCCGCCAACACACCCTGCCCTGTCATCAGCAACGGGGTCTGGTGTTGTTGCATCAGATTATGCAGATGAAACAATGCCGTTTCGGCTGCTCCCTGCCCCGCAATGCTGTGAATATTTTCTACACACACCGCGCCGATTGCCAATTGGTCCAGATCGGCAGACGGCAAATCGGTGCCATTCAACGCAGTACCGGAAATACCGCTGGCCCAGATATGCGCCAGATGGGTTTTCCCCGCCCCCGCCTCGCCGCATAACAACAGCTTGTTTTGCGGCCAGTTCGGCCAGTTCTCCACCGCGGCAACGACCATCTTGTTGCTGTCGGAAATAAAATAATCGTCGCGCCCGAATGCCGTTTCAAGCGGCAGGTTAAACACCAGTTGTTCAGCCATCCTGTGACGTATCCCGATTGGCCAGCCCCTGATACAGGCGCCCGCCCAGATACTGCGAAATCGCAAACCGGAACAACACGCCCAACACGGCAGCCACAGGCACCGCAATCAACATGCCGGTAAACCCGAAAAAACCGCCAAAGGCCGACAGGGCAAACATCAACCACACCGGATGCAACCCGATCGACCCGCCAACCAGTTTTGGCGTTAAAAAGTTTCCCTCGAGCATTTGCCCCGCCACAAAAATCGCGGCAACCACCCCGATCATCACCGGCGAATCCCAGAACTGGAACAACGCCAGACCAATCGCCAAAACACCGCCGATGATTGACCCGACATAGGGAATAAAGGTGAGCAATCCGGCCACCAGCCCCACGATCAAACCGAATTGCAACCCCGCAACCATCAACGCAATTGCATAAAAAGCTCCCAAAATTCCGCAAACAGACAGCTGCCCGCGCACAAAATCGGCCAGAACCGTGTCAATATCACGCGCGATCTGGCGAATCGTTTCCAGATGATCGCGCGGCAACCACCCGTCTATCACTGCAATCATGCGGTCCCAATCCAGCAACATGTAGAATGCCACCACCGGTGCCACCACCATAAACACGATCACATCCACCACCGTAAACGCCGAGGCCAGCACCGCCTTGACCACCTCTCCGCCGCGCGCGCGGATGGTTTCCGTAAGGCTCTGCAACCCTTGCCGCCAGACGGAATCATCCTCCATCATGGTCGGAAATTTCGCAACCAGAACCCCTTGCAACTGTTCAAAATAACCGGGTGCCGCGCTGAATAGCGCCACGATTTGGCGCACCAAAAGCGGGACCAGGACGATGAATAACAAGGCAAAAACGACCAGCGCCACAAAGGTAATCAACGTGGTGGAAGCCGCCCGCGACAGGCCCGCGGCCTCGAGCCGGTCCGCCACCGGATCCAGAAAATACGCAATCGCCATGCCGGCAATAAACGGCAACAGCACATTGCCCATCGCCCAGATGGCCCCAAAGGCCACGACCATCGCGATACCCCAGTATTTTGCTTGCTGTTCAACACTTAACGCCATTTGCACCCTTTCGCGATCCCGCCGATTGTCCCCTGTTCAGGGGTAAATTGCAAGCCGGAGACCAAACAGAAAAAAGCCCCGCAAAAGCGAGGCCTTTTCAATTGTTTTGTAACTGCGATCAGGCGGCTTTGGCGGCCTGCTGGCGTTCGCTTTCTTCGCGGCTGAGCGCCACAGAAGTCCGAACTCCGCGGCCGACAAATTCCATCATACCCTTGACGCAGCGCTCTGTTGGCTCAATGCCGGCACACATCAATACTTCGCGGCCATCGCGCGAGCGTGCCCAGCGGGCAATAGAGTCCACACCGTTTCCGTATTTCTTGTCATCAGCGATGGCATCATCGAGCGCGGCCAGCACAACGGCGGCGAACAGCTTTTGCGAGCGTTTGCCTTGGTCGTTGTTAATCGCGGTCTCATCTACGTAATCGAACATTTTGGCCTCTTTACATTTCGTCTTTTTTACAGGCGTTTGCGCACTATGACCATTTTAAAGCGATTTGGTAGTGCATTTATGGAATGGGAGCCATGCGTATAGCGCATAACTCGATGAATTCCAATCAGCTTCCTGTGGGTTGTCAGCGTAATCCCTACAAGATATAGCTGCCCAAAAGCGAGATTCAACCATACGAAGGTGGGAAATAAATGCCTAAAATTAACGGTAACGAAATTCGTCCAAGCAATATCCTCGAACACAACGGCGGGTTGTGGGTCGCGGTCAAGGTGTCCCACGTCAAACCGGGCAAGGGTGGTGCCTTTGCACAGGTTGAAATGAAAAACCTGCGCAACGGATCCAAACTGAACGAACGCTTTCGCGCCGCCGACAAGGTGGAAAAGGTGCGTCTGGATCAAAAAGACCAGCAATTCCTGTTTGAAACCGACGGCATGCTGACCTTCATGGATCTGGAAACCTATGAACAGATCGAACTGCCGGCTGATATCCTCGGCGATCGACGTCCGTTTTTGCAGGACGGCATGACCGTACAAATCGAATACCACGAAGACGAGGCCCTGAGCGCCTCTTTGCCGCAAAAAGTGATTTGCAAAGTGGTCGAAACCGAACCCGCCGTCAAAGGCCAGACCGCCGCCAACAGCTTCAAACCTGCAGTGCTGGACAACGGCGTGCGCGTGATGGTGCCGCCGTTCATCAATCAGGACGAAGACATCGTCGTGGACACCATCGCCATGGAATATTCCGAACGCGCATAAGTCTGCCATAACAGCAAAAGGGCGAGGACCATCAATCCGCCCCCGATGCCCCGATTGAACAGCCTCCGGTTTCGGGGGCTGTTGAAGAACCGGCGAATGGTTTGCCCCAGCACCGCCCACGCCCCGACCCCGATAAAACACACGATCAGGTACAGCCCGCTGAACAGCATTAGTTTGGGCAGGGATTGCGCCACGCCAAAGGCCCCGATGCCGGCGATACAGGCCCCCCATGCTTTGGGGTTCAACCATTGCAGCGCTGCCCCGTGGCAAAACCCCGGCACTGCCGCGCCAGAAAAATCCGGGGCCGTGTCCGATCCTGCAATCCGGATCCCCAGATAAAAGATAAATCCGATACCGGCGATATTCAGCACATCCAGCAGCCAGCCCGCCTGCCCCACCAATTGGGACAATCCCAGCCCCAACACCACCAATAACGCCGTAAAGCCGACCGTCGCCCCGCTAACAAACGGTACGGCAGCGCGCGCGCCACAGGTGACACCGATGGACAGGGTAATCACATTCACCGGCCCGGGCGTAATCGACAAGGCCAGCGCAAACAGGATCATGGCAAGAATTTCAGACATATCGCCCCCTTTTCCCTTGCTGATAACAGGGTTCTTTCCTACACAAAATACGATCTATTGATTAAGACTGTTAAGGAAAGCGTTATAATGTTTGATAACCTGCGTGCCATGGGCGTCTTTGCCGAAGTCGTCCGCCAAGGCTCCTTTCGCGGGGCTGCGCGCAAACTGGGGGTATCGGCAGCCGCGCTCAGTCAAACGGTTTCACAACTGGAAACGCGGCTCGACACGGCGCTGCTCTATCGCTCGACCCGCAAATTGACTCCCACAGATGCAGGGCAACGCTTGCTGGTGCATGCACAGGCCTTGCTGGACACGGCTGCCCGCGCCGAACAGGAACTGGGACACAGGGACGGCACCCTGCGCGGGGTGCTGCGTCTGACCGTGCCAAGCGGATTGATCCATGCACCGATCACCGGCAAAATCGCGGCCTTCGCCAAACGCCATCCGGCCCTGTCGCTGGAACTGTCCTTCTCTGACATCCAGCAGGATCTGATCGCGCAGGGCATTGATCTGGCCATTCGTGCCGGTGACATGCCCGACAGCAGCCTGCGCCGCCAGCGTATCGGCTCCATTCAACGTCTGCTGGTCTGCCATCCCGATATGATTCCCGCCCACGCACCGCTTGAAACACCGAATGACCTGATGCATCTGGACTGGGTGCAACTGGCGATGATGCCGGCATTCAAACCCTTTACTCACCCGCAGCATGCAGCGATCAACCTGCCGGTTTCGGGACGTATTCAAGTGGATAATATCGCGGGCATGCTGGAAATGTGCAAACGGGGGCTCGGGCTGGCGACACCGCCCGATTACATGGTCCGTGATGATATCGCCGCCGGTCGCCTGTGCCATCTGCTGTCGGACTGGCAGGTGGCCCCTATTCCCGTCTATGCGGTCCAGCCCGATAGCAAAATCCCCAACGCGGCGGCACAGGCCCTGATTGCGGCCCTGCGCTAACGGATCACGATGCAGGTGGTGGAACCCGTGGCGTAGAGCTTGCCGTTGTTAACCCCGACAATCCGTCCCTCGGCAACGCCAGTGGTGCGGCCAAAATGGCTAACGGTACCGATGCATTCGACCTCTTCGCCCAAGGGGGCAGGACGGGTGATGTTGATCTTGAATTCCAGCGTGGTGTACACAATGCCCTTGGGCAGTTTCGCCTGTACGGCACAGGCCATCGCGCTATCGAGCAGCGTGCCGTACCAGCCGCCGTGAACGGTTCCCAGCGGGTTGCAATAGTCAAATTCCGGCGTGCCACGGAACGTCGCCATACCTTCGTCAACGCTGTGCAAATAGAAGCCCAGCGTGCGGGAAATCGGCGGCGCGGGATAGCGGCCAGCAATGATACCTTGCAAAAACTCCAGCCCCGACAGGGTGCGGATTTCATCCAGCGACATCAATTCATCGGGTGTACTGGCGTGTTTTGGCGTGTTCATATCGGCCCCTCCTCGTTCAAACGCAAGGTGGGGCAGATTGATGATTGCCGCAAGGCCCGATTTTAACCGGCTGCCCGCAAAGACGGCTAACGCAGCGTCCGCCCCAAGGCGCGACAGATTTCTCGGGTCAATGTGGCGTCATTCAGGGTATAGAAATGCAGATGCTCAACCCCTTCGTTCAACAAATCGTCACACAGTTCGGAACACAAAGCCGTAGAAAGCAAACGCGCCGTTTCTTTGTCCTCGGCATTGGCAAAGGCGCGGTCCATCCACTCCGGTGTCGGCGTACCGCACATCTTGGCGAAATTGCGGGTCTTGGACCAGTTTTCAATCGGGAAGATCCCGGGAATAATCTGTTGGGTGATCCCCGCCTTGGCGCAGCGGTCGCGGAAGAACAGGAAATCATCCTTTTCAAAAAAGAACTGGGTGATGGCGCTATCGGCCCCCGCGTCGAATTTTGCTTTCAGAATGTCGATGTCCGCCTCAGGCGACGCCGCATCCGGATGGGTGTGCGGATAGGCGGATACACGGATTTTGAACTTATCCATATCGGCCAGCGCGCGGATCAATTCGAGCGATCCGGAAAATCCCTCGGGGTGGGGTACAAATTTGTCTGCACCCTTTGGCGGATCCCCGCGCAGCGCCACGATCTGGGTTGCCCCCGCGTCGGCATATTCCTGTGCCACGGCAAGGGTTTCTTCCTTGGTAGCGCCAACACAGGTCAGATGGCCGGCCACCTCGAAAGGATAATTTTTTGCCACAACACCCACGGCCTCGCGGGTGATCTGGCGGGTGGTGCCACCGGCACCATAGGTAATCGAGACAAAATCCGGATCCAGCGCCGACAGGGTTTCAATTGCATTCCACAACCGGAAACCGGCCCCAAGCGTTTTGGGTGGGAAAAATTCAAATGACAAACCGAAGGAACGGGATTCTGTAGCGGACATGACCTTATATACCTTTTTTGTTTCCTTGCTTATCCCCGAAGGCCGCACTTGAATCAAATTCATATTTCTAATATTTAATATCGAAATCATTCAACAAACTGGAATTTTTCACATGTACCTTGAATTTCGCCACCTGCGCACCATCCGCGCCATTCACCAACAAGGCGGGCTGGCGCGGGCGGCAGAGGTGCTCAACATCACCCAATCCGCCCTGTCCCATCAGGTCAAGGCACTGGAAGAACAGGTCGGCATGGAATTGTTTCTGCGCCGATCCAAGCCGTTAAAGCTGTCGCGCGCCGGACACAAGCTGTTGGCGCTGGCGGATAAGGTGCTGCCGCAGGTGGCATTGCTGGAGCAGGATTTCGACGCCCTGCGCGGCGGCACGGCAGGGCGTATGCACATCGCGATTGAATGCCACGCCTGTTTTGAATGGCTGTTTCCGGTGCTGGAACGGTTTCGCAAAGACTGGAACCACATCGACGTGGATATCCGTCCGGGCCTTGCATTTGACGCCCTGCCCGCCCTGCAACGCGAGGAAGTCGATCTGGTGATTTCCGGTGATCCCGAACCGCTGGACGGGATCGAATTCATTCCGCTATTTGATTACGCCCCCACCTTTGTCGCCGCCGCCACCCACCCGTTGGCGGCCAAGGATTTTATCGAACCGGCCGATCTGCGTAACGAATTATTAATCACCTATCCGGTAGACAAGCCCCGCGTAGATGCCTTTGCCGCGTTTTTGACCCCTGCCAGCGTGGAGCCCCGTGCCGTGCGGCAGGTGGAATTAACCGCTGTTATCATGTTGCTGGTGGCCTCTGGGCGCGGGGTCAGCGTGTTGCCCGACTGGGTAATCGCCGAAGAACGCTATGGCCATGATTTTATCTCGCGCCCACTTGGCAATCCGCCGTTGCGCAAACGCATGTATGCTGCTGTCCGCAAGACCGAGTCCGACGCTAAATTCATGCAGGATTTTGTACAAATCACCCGCGATCATCAATCCACCGCCTGAGAAACCCCTTGGCAAACAGGCTTTCACCGCCTAAAGAGCCGATACCGCCAAAATCCGAGGACTTCCCATGTCGCAAATGTCTGCAAATATGAACGTGATGATCAAAGCCGCCCGCCGCGCCGGCCGCTCTCTGATGCGCGATTTTGGCGAGGTGGAACATCTGCAGGTTTCCTCCAAAGGTCCGGGGGATTTTGTCTCCAAAGCCGACATCAAGGCGGAATCGATCATCCGCGAGGAACTGACCGAGGCCCGCCCGAATTACGGCTGGCTTGCCGAAGAAAGCGCCGAAGTCGCCGGTGCCGATCCGACCCGGCGCTGGATCGTGGATCCGCTGGACGGCACCACCAATTTTCTGCACGGCCTGCCCCATTGGGCCATTTCCATTGCGCTGGAACACAAGGGCGAAATCGTTGCCGCCGTGATTTTCAATCCGGCTGGCGAAGAACTGTTTGCCGCGGAAAAAGGTGCCGGTGCATGGATGAACGACCGTCGTTTGCGTGTGTCGGGCCGTCGTGATTTGATGGAAATGGTATTTGCCACCGGCCTGCCCTACGGCGGCCGCAAAGACCTGCCCGAAACATTACAAGACCTCGCGCGCATCCTGCCGGTATGTGCCGGTGTGCGCCGTTGGGGAACTGCCTCGCTGGATCTCGCCTATGTGGCGGCAGGCCGGTTTGACGGGTTTTGGGAACGCAACCTGCATTCCTGGGATATCGCGGCAGGCCTGTTGATGGTCAAAGAGGCCGGCGGTTTCACCACCTCCATGTATGAGGATGGCAATTCCATCGAGGACGGATCCGTCATCGCCGCCAACCCGCATGTGTTTGACCGCTTTGTCAAAATGGCACGCGGGTAACCATACAGATAACCCAAACTTATCAAAGCAGCTGCCCGACCTTCATCGGGCAGCTGTTTTTTTATGCGCCAAAGCCGTAGGTTTCGGTGACATAATCAAGGTCTTTGTCGCCGCGCCCGGACAGGTTGATCAAAATCGACTTGCCCTTATAGTTTTTCGCCTCGCGCATGGCAAAGGCCAGCGCGTGGGCGCTTTCCAGTGCGGGAATAATGCCCTCATGGCGCGACAGATCGTAAAAAGCCTTGAGCGCCTCTTTGTCGTCTGCCGTGGTGTAATTCACCCGTCCGGTTTCCTGCAAATAGGCGTGCTCCGGCCCGACCCCGGGGTAGTCCAGCCCGGATGCCAGCGTATTCACCGGTGCCGGTTCGCCCTGATCATCCACCAGAAGCTTGGTGCGGAAACCGTGAATATCGCCCGGTTGGCCATAGGTGAGTGTCGCGGCATGATCGCCGAGCTTAGAGGACGTGCCCCCCGGCTCCACCCCGGAGATTTCGACACCTTCATCATCGAAAAATCCGGAAAACAGGCCCATCGCATTTGACCCGCCACCAACGCAGGCGGCGATGACATCTGGTAATTCGCCTGTCATATCAAGGAATTGCTCGCGGGATTCAATACCGACGACTTTCTGAAAGTCGCGCACCATCATCGGGAAAGGATGCGGTCCAACCACCGAACCAATGCCGAACAACGCATGATCCGCTTGGGCGACATAGCTGCCAAAGGCCGAATCCACCGCCTCTTTCAGGGTTTGTGCGCCTTCGGTCACGGCCACGACCTCGGCCCCGAGCAATTTCATCCGGGTGACATTCGGGGCTTCCTTGGCCATGTCCACGGCCCCCATGTGGATTTCGCATTCCATGCCGAAATAGGCCGCCGCTGTCGCCAGCGCCACCCCGTGCTGCCCTGCACCGGTTTCGGCGATCAGCTTGGTTTTACCCATGTGTTTGGCCAGCAAACCCTCGGCCATACAGTGATTTAGTTTATGCGCACCGGTATGATTCAAATCCTCGCGCTTGGCATAGATCTGCGCCCCACCGGCAATTTCCGACAGGTTTTTCAGATGGGAAATAGGCGTCGGGCGCCCCTGAAAATGTTTGCGGATATAGCGCAGGTCATTCATGAATTCCGCCGATTTCGACAGCTTTTCATAGGCCGCCGCAATTTCTGCGAAATGTGGAATCAGTGGTGGCGGCAACATCGCGCCACCAAATTCGCCAAAAAATCCATCAGCATTCGGGGTTGTTTTCAAATACGGTTTCATTGCTTTCCCTATCGTTTGTTAGGGGTAAACTGTGAAACCTTCTGACAAAAATGCAAGTCTAAAGCGAAAAAAATCTAATATCTTGTGGCGTAAAGGGTTACACCTTCATATCCGGCAAGTTCCTCACCCAGTCCTTGATCACCAGCGCCAAGCGCTGTGCATTACGCCGTCGCAGGATGTATTGGTGATTGGCGGGCAACATGGTTTTGCGATACGCCTCGCCGAAAATACCGTCCCAGAACCGCTGTTTTGCCTGCAGATTCGGGTTTTCCTCGGTGGCAAAAACAATATGCAGATGTGGCGTGGAAAACGGCGCGGGTTTGTAAGTCCAGAAACAAACCTCGTCCGCCACATCCAGTTCCCGCGCAGGCAATCCCAAATACACATGCCCGATCCGGTTCAAGGTCAGAGAAACATCGCCCTGTTTCAACAGCGGGCTGAACACCCGCCGCAAGCGCCAGTTCCGATAATAGGGTTCAAAACGCGCAACCGGCGGATCCAGCAACAACAGTCCGGCAATCGTTTTTCCGGCCGTTTGCAGAATACGGGCTGTTTCAATCGCCAATTGGGTTCCCGATGAATAGCCCGCCAGGATATAAGGGCCATCCGGATCATGTTCCTGAATGGTTTTTGCCGCCCGCACTGCAAGCGCGGCTGCACCTTTACGGGCAAGCCGCGTGCGTTCCGCCGGGTTGCGCACATGTACACCGTATACAGGATTGGCGATCTCCAGCTCTTTCAAGACAAATAACCAATCGGAAAATTCACCATTTTCCACCGGTAAAACATAGAATGCCTGTCGCCCGTCCCCCTTTTTCAGGAGGAGCATCTTTTCCGGTTCTGTCTGCGATATATCGCAAATGCGGGCAGCAATCTGGGCAATGCTGGCCCCATGCAACACCAGACTTTCATAGCCAACCCGCCGATGCAGGCGATGTTCAATTTTCAGAACCATCGACATGGCCTGCAAAGAATCCCCGCCCAGATCGAAAAAATCATCCTGCAAACCGAATTGGTCATGGCCAAGGATTTCCTGCCAAACGGCCATGATTTCCCGCTCGCACGGCGAGGCCCCGGAGACGACGTCCCGATTGGCATTTCGGTTCGCCAATGCCAGCGGATCCGGCAAAGCGCGGCGCAACACCTTGCCGGTGTCGGTACGCGGGAATTCTTCATGCGCGACGAAATGGTTCGGCACCAGATAGGCCGGACAGTCACAGCCCAACGCCGCGCGCAGCTGCGCCGGCGTTACATCGGCATCGGGCTGCGCAATATAATGTGCCACCAGTTGCAGTGTGCCATGCGGTGTCTTGATAGAGGTCACACACACATCTGCAATTCCGGCTATTTTCTTGAGCGCGGATTCGACCTCGCTATAGCGCACGGAATAGCCGCGAATTTTCACCTGATCGTCCACTCGCCCCAGAATATGCAGGTTTCCTGCGGAATCAAAACGCCCGATATCGCCGGTATCAAGGCACCGCACCCCTGCCTCTGTGACCCAGTAAACCCCGTGCGATTTTTCCGGATTATTCAGATACCCCGTGGCCATCATCGGTGTCACCACACGAATCTGCCCCCGTTCGCCGGTTGTCACCGCGCGGCCATGAACATCAATCAAATCCACCTTGGTGCCGCGAACCGGCTGCCCGACGGGCATGGACCCCGCTGGCAAAGGATCCCCGCTGGTGTAGGTGAACTGGGTGACAAAGCTCAGTTCGGTTGACCCGTAGAAGTTCATCAAAACCGCATCTGATGGACACATCCGGTTAAACGCCTCGACATCCGATTGCAGCATCATTTCGCCCGCCAGCTTGACCCGTTTCAGGTGGGGCAAAGGCCTGTCGACCGCCTCGGCCATGGCGCGAAAGCCGGCAAGAAAGGTTTGCATAACGGTGATTTGCGCCTCCCGAACCCAACGGGCAAGGGCAACCGCCCCGTGTTTGCGCAAATCAAACAGCTTGACACAGGCCCCCGCGTTTAAACCGGACAGCGTGACATCCAGCCACATTTCATTCAAAACCGCCACACAATCTGTTTTCTGCAAACCACCGTATTCGGTCTGAAGCGCCAGATAATGCCCCAACACAGCGCGCGAAACCTGCACCAGTTTCGGCATGCCGGATGACCCCGAGGTCGGTTCAATCCAGGCCGCCAGATCATTGGACAAAACCGGATCTTGCCAACCTTCCGGTGCCGGAAACTGCAAAGGCAACTGTAGCGTGTCACAGGACAGGCCCGAAAACCGGCCCACGGTTTCGGCCTCCTCGCATATCAGCAAATCAATTTGCGCATGCTGAAAAATATGCCGTGATTTTTCCGTATTGTCGCGTGCATCAAGATACACAATATTCACACCTGCCCGCAGGCAGGCCACAACCATCACATAGGCCTGAAAAAGAGAGCTGCGCACAAACCCCACCCGGCTTGCAGGTCCAAGCCCCTGTTCAGCCAGACACACCGCCAAAGACGCGCTTTGTTGCCAGAGTTCCGCATAACTCAGCGAATGATCCCCTTCGCAAAGCGCGACTTTATCGGGTTGCTCACAGGCAAAACCGGCTAAATTCTCCAGAAACTTCTGCATCCCCGATACTCCAGAAACCGCTAACTGTTTAGTGTCTTGATCGCCGCTACGAATGCCTCCCCGCGTGCTTCAAAGCTGCTGAACTGATCAAAACTTGCACAGGCTGGGGCCAACAAGACAACATCCCCCGCCTCGGCCTGTGCCGCAGCTGCCGCCACCGCCGCCGTCACGGTGCCGCTGATTTCATGCGGAACATCACCGATTTGACCGGCAAATGCTTCCGCCGCCTCGCCCACAAAATATGCCTTTTTCACGCGATCAAACACCCCGCCAAGACCGGAGATTCCGCCCGTTTTGGGCTGCCCGCCCGCAATCCAGTGAATATTCTTAAACGCCAAAAGGGATTTTTCCGCCGCATCGGCGTTGGTGGCCTTGGAATCATTCACAAAGGTCACGCCATTCTTCACCGCCACCACCTGACAGCGATGCGGCAGGCCGGGGTAGCTGCGCAAATGTTGTTCGATCAAACGCGGTGCCAGCCCGATGCTGCGACACGCCGCATAGGCAGCACAGGCGTTTTGGTGGTTATGCGCGCCGGGAAGCCCGACAATGTCGCGCAGATCAATCGAGGCAATCTGCTTGCCCTTGCGCCATTCCGCCAGAAACCCCTTACGGGCAAAAACCGACCACCCGTCCTTGATTTTGGTCCCCGAGGAAATCCGGATTACCGGCTCGCCACTATCGCCCTTGTCCTGCAACAGCGCCGCCAGAAAGGCCCCCTCCATTTCGTCCACCCCGATAATCGACCGGTCCGGACAGCCCGCCACAAACAACCGCCGCTTGGCCGCGAAATAGCCGCCAATGCCGCCGTGCCGGTCCAGATGATCCGGCGACAGGTTCATGAACAAAGCAATATCCGGCGCAAGCGAACGCGCCAGTTCGGTTTGATAGGAACTGAGTTCCAGCACAGTGATTTGTCCATCGGTTGCCGGTTCGAGATCCAGCACCCCGCGCCCGATGTTACCCCCCATCTGCACATCGCGCCCTGCCGCATTCAGTATGTGGTGGATCAGGGCGGTTGTGGTCGATTTCCCATTTGATCCGGTCACACAGATCACCCGCGGCAACACTTCGAAATCATCCCAGTCACGGGTGCCGTAGCTGCGGAAAAACAACCCGATGTCGTTGTCCACCACCACCCCCATATCCCAGGCCTTGCGGATCACCGGATGCGGCGCTGGATACAGATGCGGGATCCCGGGCGAGGTAATCAACACCTCCAGCCCCTCCCACGGGCGGTCCTTGGTCAGATCGGCAACCTCGAACCCTTCAGATTCAGCCACTGCACGTGCCGGCGCATTGTCATCCCAGCAGACCGGAATAGCCCCCCCCGCGCGCAAGGCCCGCGCCGCGCTCAGGCCAGAGCGCCCAAGCCCCAGAACCGCCACACGCTTGTTATCATATCCTAAAACCGGGATCATGGATCGCCCTCTTATTGGTGTTGAATCTGTTTAGGATACGACGCGGAAATTGGCAAATGCTGATACGTCTTTTTCATGTTCCGACACAAAGCGGCTTAATGCTCAACGATATGACCCAAATCATATGGCCAACCACGTTGCGTCTTTAAGAGCGACCCAACCGATATCAAAATGGATTAAGGATGACCCAATGAGTAAAACCATAAGCTTTGGCGAAACGATCGCCGATTACAACGTTCCCGTGCTAAACGAACGAGAAATACGGGCAGCTGCCGGTATCCTGTTTTTCTTTGCACTGGTGTCCTTTATGAATTCGTGGCTGTTGGGCGACTTTCGTCTTACCCGTATTTTCGTAACCGCCTTTCTGATTGATTTCATCATTCGTGTGTTCATCAATCCCCGTTTTTCACCCAGCATGATACTGGGTCGGTTGTCGACACGAAAACAGAAAACAGAATGGGTTGGTGCCCCGCAAAAACGCTTCGCCTAGGCAGTTGGCCTGACATTGGCCTTGATTATGTTTTATCTGATCGTGATCAACAACACAGTTGGCCCCGCAAACCTGCTTGTCTGTGCCACCTGCCTAACCTTGCTGTTCTTTGAAAGCGCGTTTGGCACATGTCTTGCCTGTAAGGTTTACAACGTATTTGCCAAAAATCCGGTGCAATATTGCCTGGGGGGCGTATGCGAAGTAACCCTCCCGCATGCCAGTCAAAAAGTCGGGTTTGCCGGCACGTTGATTGTTGCTTCCTTTATGGGGGCGGTGGTTTTGCTGGCCAACCAGTATTTTCCCCCGACGAGAACCGCTGATGCCCAGGTGGCGTCGACTTCGTCCGACAGTTGTACCGTGCCTTGGTGGGCCGAGGCCATCGGTCACAAAGACAAATGGAAGCTCCACAATAACTGCACCTAAAACATTTCACGTTTAGACGAAACGCGATAAAAACCGCACCCGCCCCGTTTAGCCATCGTAAACGGGGCGGGTGTAAAGAACCTGTTGGTGACCTGAGACTACCGTATTTTCAACGTCGCCAGCCCGATTAACGCCAGCACCAGCGAAATAATCCAGAAGCGGATCACGATTTGCGGTTCCGACCAGCCGAGCTTTTCAAAATGGTGGTGGATCGGGGCCATCAGAAAAACCCGCTTGCCGGTGCGTTTATAGTACAGCACCTGAATAATGACTGACAGGGCCTCGACCACGAACAGCCCGCCGACAATGCCCATGACGATCTCGTGCTTGGTGGCGACGGCAATTGCACCAAGTGCGCCGCCAAGGGCCAGCGACCCCGTATCGCCCATGAACACCGCCGCCGGTGGTGCGTTGTGCCACAAGAAGCCAAGTCCGCCACCAATCAACGCTGCACAGAACACCAGTATTTCACCGGTCCCCGGCACGTAATGCACGTCCAGATATTCGGTAAAATCGGTACGCCCCACCACATAGGCAATCGCGCCAAGCGTGCCTGCAGCGATCATCACCGGCATAATCGCCAGCCCGTCCAGCCCATCGGTCAGGTTCACCGAATTGGCCGCCCCGACAATCACAAACATGGCAAAGGGAAAATACAGCAGACCCAACGACCAGAGCGTATCCTTGAACACCGGTAAGGCCAGCTGACCGGACAGATCTGCCGGATGCAGACGTGCAATCGCAATGCTTGCCGCCAGCGCAATGACAAAACCGATCAACAACCGTGCCTTGGAGGAAAACCCCGCCACGGTCTGTTTGGTCACCTTCAGATAATCATCAATAAAACCAATAATGGCAAAGCCCAGCGTCACCAGCAGAACCACCCAGACATACCCATTGTCTGACCGCGCCCACAGGAGTGTCGACACCAATAAGGCACCAAGGATCAGCACCCCGCCCATAGTCGGGGTTCCCGCCTTTTCGATGATATGGCTCTGGGGGCCATCCTCACGGATCGGCTGGCCCTTTTTCTGATGTTTGGCCAGTTTACGGATCACCGCTGGCCCGAACAGAAAGCTCAGGAACAAGGCCGTAAAAAAGGCCCCCCCCGCGCGAAAGGTAATATAGCGGAACAGGTTGAAAAAATCGCCCCCGTCCGAAAACTGGCTGAGAAAATATAGCATCGCTACCCCTTTTGCGCCGCTGTCACACCAAGGGCCAGAATGGCGTTCACCACCTGCCCCACCCGCGCGCCGAGCGATCCTTTTACCATGGCCACATCCCCCGCATCCAGCAGGGTATGCACCTCTGCGGCCATCGCCGCCCCGTCTTTGAACCACAGGCCGCGCTTGCCAATCGGCAGCGCGTCATGCAGATGTTTCATCTGATCGCCGCAAGTATGCAGTAAATCCACCTTTTCAAGGGCTTCAAGCACGGAAATTTCCGCGTGCATCCGGCTGCTTTGCGGCCCCAATTCCAACATATCCCCGAGAAAGGCAATGCGGCGTCCTGTCTTGATCCGGCCCATGTCATTTTGCGGGGTAGCCGCCGCCAGTACCTCCAGCGCGGCACGCATGGAGGTAGGGTTGGCATTGTAGCTCTCGTCGATCAGTTCCAACGTCTGGCCATCGCCGTTTGACAGATCCACGACATGACGCGCCCCGCGCCCGTCGGGGGCCCGCCAGTCGGACAGGGCCAGCATGGCTTCGGCCAGATCGCCCCCGACCTCGAGCACCGCCGCAAGCGCGGCAAGCGCATTCATCGCCAGATGCTGCCCGGGCGCGGCCAGTTTGAACAAGGCCGGCAGATCGTTGAACCGCGCATCGATGGTTGTTTTTACACCGTAAATTCTGGCAGATACCAGCCGCACATCAGCAGTTTCCGATTGGCCGAAACCGACAACCGTTGCCCCGGCCTTGGCCGCCGCATCGGCCAGCAGACCGAAACTGTCGATATCCGCATTCAGCACCGCCGCACCGCCCCGACGCAACCCGTCAAAAATTTCCGCCTTGGCCTGCGCGATTTCGGTCACGTCCTTGAACGCGGCCATATGTACCGCAGCAACGGTGGTCACGATCGCCACATCCAGATCGGCCATC
>CAMZLM010000221.1 GCA_947311485.1 uncultured Paracoccaceae bacterium | reverse complement strand
GCTTTTCGGGTCAGATGATCGGGCGACCATGTCGGCTCCCATGGCGTCAGAAAATCACGGCTTTCGCGGCGTAAATTGGCCCATTGTCGATGGTCGGACATCACAGGCGGGCGCAGAATCATCCGGTCAGTTTCGATCCGAACCTTTTTGCGCCGCTTGAATAGCATTACCGCACCAAGCGCGTTTGCAGGCTGGCCAGATCGGGCGCATCCCCCACAGGGCCATAAAGCGCCATCGCCATTTTTGCCTCGGTCAAGCCGCCAGCAAAATCACGCACTTTTTGCACGTCAACCGCGTCGATCAACGCCACCACCTCATCCAGAGGCGGCACACGGCCCCAGATAGAAATCACCCGCGCCATGCGTTCGGCGCGCGCGGCAGGGCTTTCCAATCCCATCAGAATACCGGCTTTCATCTGCGCCCGCGCCCGGGCAACTTCTGGCTCTGACATATCCACGCTGGCGCGTTTAATTTCATCAATCACCAGATTTGCCAATTCGTTCAGTTGTTCACCGCTGGTGCCGGCATAAATCGTCATCATGCCGCTATCGGCAAAGGCACCGGCCTGCGCAAAGGTTGAATAACACAACCCGCGTTTTTCGCGCACTTCCTGAAACAGCCGCGATGACATCCCGCCGCCAAAAGTGCTGGCGAAAATCTGCGCTGTGTAAATATCATCATTGGAATAATTCGGCCCTTCAAGCGCAAGAGTGAAATGCGCCTGCTCCAGATCTTTGACCTCGCGAACTTCGCCGCTGGTGAAATTTGCCGGATCAATCAGGGTTTCCCCTTTTGTCGCCAACCCGCCAAACAGGTTTTCCGCCATGCGCACGATTTCATCATGGACAACCGCCCCCGCCGCCGACAGGATCATTTGTTCCGGCCCATAGCGTTCTTTGACAAACCCGATCAGGTTTTCACGGTTAAAACCGCGCACCCGTTCGGCTGGCCCTAAAATACTACGGCCAAGGGCCTGATCGCGATAGGCGGCCTCTTGCAACCAATCAAACACCACGTCATCGGGCGTATCAAGCGACTGGCCGATTTCCTGCAAAATCACCCCGCGTTCAATTTCGATTTCCGCAGGATCAAACACAGGGTTCAGCAGGATATCCGAAATCACATCCAGCGCCAAAGGCACATCCTGCCCCAAAACCCGCACGTAATAGGCGGTCATTTCACGGCTGGTATAGGCGTTGATAAAGCCGCCCACATCCTCGATCGCTTCGGCAATATCCAGCGCGCTGCGCGTGCGGGTGCCTTTAAAGGCCATATGTTCCAGAAAATGCGCAATGCCGTTTTGTTCAAGCCGCTCATGACGCCCGCCCGCCATCACCCAGACGCCAATCGACGCAGATTCAAGGCTTGGCATATGTTCGGTAACAATTCTAAACCCGTTGCTTAGGGTGTGCAGTTCAACGCTCACGAAATACGCCCCTTGATCAGGGTTTTCAGCGCGTCCAGATCATTGGGCACTTGGGTAAAGCATTCTTCGCGGTCAAATAAATCGCCCATGCGTGCGGGCAAATCCGGATGCACACCACAGGCCGCCTGAACCGCATCCGGGAATTTGGCCGGATGCGCAGTGGCTAAGGTGATCATTGGCTCCTCCCCCAGATATTCCTGCGCAACTTTTACGCCAACGGCGGAATGCGGGCACAACACTTCGCCGGTGCGGGCCAGCATGTCTTTGATGGTGGCGCTGGTTTCTTCTTCCGATGCGCGGCCAGACTGGAACGTGTCGCGTAACATCGAAATCGCGCCCTGACTGATCTCAAATGATCCAGTATTCTTGAACTCTTCCATGCCAACCTCGACCGCATTGCCATCCCGCCCATAGGCATCAAACAACACGCGTTCGAAATTGGAACTGACCTGAATATCCATTGACGGGCTGATCGAGGGTTTTACCCCCGTGGCCGCATAGGTTCCGGTATCAATGGCGCGGTGCAGGATGTCATTCTGGTTGGTGGCAATCACCAGTCGATCAATTTGCAGGCCCATTTTCTTGGCCATGTAACCAGCAAAAATATCGCCAAAATTACCGGTAGGCACGGTGAAGCTCACCTTGCGATGTGGCGCGCCAAGGGCGGTAGCGGCAGCGAAATAGTAAACGATCTGCGCCAGAACGCGGCCCCAGTTTAGTGAATTAACCCCCGCCAGACGCACGCCATCACGGAAATCGTGATCGTTGAACATATCTTTCAGGCGTGCCTGACAATCATCAAAATCCCCGTCCACAGCCAACGCATGCACGTTGCTTTCGGTGGGGGTGGTCATTTGCCGGCGCTGTACATCAGAAACACGCCCGTGTGGATACATGATAAACAGATCAACCGCATCCAACCCCTTGAACGCCTCGATCGCGGCGGATCCGGTATCGCCAGATGTGGCCCCGACAATCGTCACCCGCTCCCCGCGCCGCGTCAGGGAAAACTGAAACAGTTGCCCCACCAGCTGCATGGCAAAATCCTTGAACGCCAGCGTTGGGCCGTGGAACAATTCCAGCAAAAAATGATTGGGGGCCAACTGCACCATCGGGGCGCAGGCCTCATGGCCGAAATCACCGTAAGCACGTTCAATAATGCCAGTGAATTCTTCGTCGGTGAACACATCCCCAACCAAGGGTTTCATCACCCGAAACGCAATATCGGCATATGATTTCCCCGCCATCGCCGCGATATCATCGGGTGAAAACTGCGGCGTTTCGGCGGGCACATACAGGCCACCATCGCGCGCCAGCCCCGTCAGCATTGCATCTTCGAAATTCAGAACAGGGGCTTTTCCGCGGGTTGAAACATATTGCATCGTAAATCGCCTTTTAATCGGTTTTGCGTCTTATTCGGACGATCAAATACGCTGACATGCCAAGCCACGCAAGCGCAAGTCCCCACCATGTGACCACATATTCCAGATGTCGGTTCGGAATCGTCGAACTATCCACCGGAAATGGCGTGGTCACAAGGTTTTCTTCGCTGCTTTGGCGTTGCACCACCAAAACCGGCTCGGTGTTTAGAACTGCCGCCATCGCGGGGATATCGCGGGCAAACCAGATATTCTTTTCGATATCAGGATCAGGAATAGAGCTGCCTTTTTCATCGGGCCAATGCAGGTTACCAATAATGGTGGCACGGTGGGCGGGGCGCAGCGCCTCTTTGGCGCGGGTCACCACATAACCACGATCCAGCATAATCCGCCGCCCGTCATCGGTGACAAAAGCCGATATAATCCGATATCCCGGCCCGATCTTTTTCACGCTGCCCAGCACATCAATTTCGTCTTCGGTTATGGTGCCTGACAATTTAACCGGTAAAAACTGGTGTTGCGCCTTATTGATATTTTCAGGCAGCGCGACCGGATCCGCAAGGATCACGCGGTCTATCTGTTCCAGAACACCTTTTTTCCAATTCATACGCTGAAACTGCCATGCGCCAAGCGTCAGCAAAATTGCGGTGCCAACCACACCAAACGAGTTATAACCGAAAGTTGGTGACGACCCAGAAGGGCGGCATATCATGGTGTTGTTAGGACGCCGCAATTGTAAGCGTCCAGACCCTACACCTCCGGTAAGCGTCCGTTGCCTACGTCCCTGGACTATAATTCCACGGCATCAACTCGTCTAGCCTGTTGATTTTGTGTTCTGCGATGCGTTCCAAAACCCATGTGAGCCAAGCCTGCGGATCAACCTTGTTCAGCTTGGCAGTTTCGATCAGAGAAAGGCGATAGCCATGGAATTACCGCCGCGTTGTGAGCCTGCGAACATCCAGTTTTTACGCCCGATAGCAACCGGCTGTAAGCGATGCGCCGATCACACGGTTGCGACGTAATTCCAGGGTAGCAGTTCGTCTATCTGGCTTTGTTTGTGGCCGTTGACGATGGCCGAGAGTATTGCGATTAGGTAGGCATGTGGCTCGATGCCGTTGAGCTTACACGTCTCAATCAACGACGCGATGATGCCCCAGTTTTCAGCTCCAGCATTATGTCCTGCGAAGAGCGCATTTTTCCTGTTCAAAGCGATAGGCCTGATGGTGCGCTCGACTGGGTTGTTGTCCATCTCGATGCGACCGTCGGTCAGGAACAGGTTCAGGCCGTCCCAGTATTTGGCGATGTATTTCAGGGCTCCGCCGAGCGGGGATTTGGCAGAGACACGGGCGCGGTGCTGGTGCAGCCATGTCTCAAACGCGACCAGTTTTGGTGCAGAACGTTCTTTACGGGCGGCCAAGCGTGCCTTCGGGCTCTGCCCACGGATGTCCTTCTCAATATGGTAGAGGGCCGCGATCTGTTTCAGGCCGTCCTCGGCAATCGGGGCTGTGGCATTCTGTGCCACCTCATACAGTTTGCGGCGCGCGTGCGCCCAACAATAGGCTAGCTCAATATCCTGCTCAGCCCGCCTGAGAAGGCGGTTGTATCCGGCATAGCCGTCCACTTGCAGGATACCGCTAAAGCCCTTCAGAATGTCATCCGCATATTTGCCGCTACGTCCTGGCGCATAAGTGAAGGCAACCCCGGGCGGCTCTTCACCGCCCCAGGATCGGTCATCGCGGGCCAAGGCCCAAAAATAACCGGTTTTGGTTCTTTTGCGCCCCGGGTCCAGCACCGGCGCGCGGGTTTCGTCCATAAAGAGCTTCGAGGATCGTTTCAAATCAGTAATCAGCGCGTCAAACACAGGCCGGAGTTCAAACGCCGCCCTGCCGACCCAGGCTGCCAGCGTGGAACGGTCCAGATCGATCCCTTGGCGGCTGTAAATTTGGGCTTGGCGGTAGAGCGGCAGGTGATCAGCGTATTTGCTGACCAGCACATGCGCCACAACCGCTTCAGTTGGCATGCCGCCAGGGATCAGGTGTGCCGGAGCAGGCGCTTGGATAATACCGGCTTCGCAAGATCGGCAGGCATATTTGGGCCGCCGGGTGACGATAACACGGAACTGCGCAGGCACGATATCCAACCGTTCGCTTACATCCTCACCGATTACGTGACGTTCGGAACCGCAGGTACAAGTCGTGCTGTCTGGCTCAATTACCTCTTCGATACGCGGTAAATGTTTGGGGAGCGATCCACGGTTGGCTTTGCGCGGGCGGGACTTGCCTGCCATCAACCGTTCGTCGGCTTCCTCAGCCGCCTGAATGCTTTCAACAGCTGTTTCTATATCTTCGAGGGCCAGCTCGAACTGGCCGGGATCGACCTTTTCCGACTTTGCGCCAAAAAGCGCTCGCTTAAAGTCGCCGAGCAGCTTTTCCAGTTGCGCAATGCGGTCGACATGACGTCCCTCGCGCCCGTCTGCGGCAAGGATCATCGCCTTCAGCACGTCGATATCATCAGGAAGATCAGTTGCATCAATCATGGCCTGATCTATCATTTTCACCCAATGAGCGCCCCTGTAAAAAGGGACCCGAGTCACTCTGCCGCAGTCGGCGGCCGCACTGTCAGTGCCCTTACTTTGCGCCAATCCAGACCCGAGAACAGTGCCTCGAACTGGGCGTGATTGAGCGACATCAACCCATCCCGGATCGCAGGCCAGCTGAAGGTATGTTCCTCCAACCGCTTGTAAGCCATCACCAGCCCGGTGCCGTCCCAATACAAGAGCTTCAACCGGTCTGCTCGCTTTGCGCGGAAGACAAAAACTGTGCCAGTGAACGGTTCCTTGCGCAGCTCATTCTTCACCAGCGCCGCCAGCCCGTCATGACCCTTGCGGAAGTCCACAGGTTTGGTTGCGATGACAATCCGCACCCGGTTTGATGGAAAGATCATACGCTAGCATTCAAGGCATGGGCTATCTCGACAATCCGGCCAACAGGGGTGGTTGCGTCCAGCCGAACTGTCACACCGCCTCGGATCAGGTCCAGCGTGCTGCTCGCTGGCAATGGCATTGCCGGAGCTTCCTCATGCACAACCAGCGGCGCAAATTCCACCTCTTCTGGAACTGCAGGCAAGACCAGCTTGCCCTCCCGCGCCATCCGCCGCCATTCCGACAAATGGTTTGGGCGCATATCATATTGGCGTGCTACCGCGCTGACCGTCGCCCCATCCACCAGCGTCTCCGCCACAATCTGAGCCTTCAACTCATCCGGCCACCGTCGATGCCCCTTGGGACCAATGACTACACCGTTCTCAATGAGAACCTCCGTTGAGCGCTCCATGGAGAAACTCCTTCCTAAAATCCAAAACCTACAGACGGAATCGCAGATCAGGATAAGGAGCGGAAGGTGGGGTCGGGACAGCGCTTACAACCGGCTTCATGGCGCGTTCGGCTGTATTGTTGTCGAGTTCCAGAAATCCGTTATCAAGATAGGGGCGCGTTTTGGGCAGACGGTTCAAGGCGTATCGGATGGCCTGTGCCAGAGATGATTTACCGGAGATTTTGGGCAATTGGGCGTGCAGCCATTCCTCCAGATCATCGAAGACGGGTTTTGAATTATCTTGACGTAGAGCAGCACGGACCTCGGGAGATAGGCCCCGCGCCTGCTTTTCCACGCCATACAATTGCGCAATCCGCTTGATGGCTTCTTCGGCGATGGCAGAACCTTGCGCGGTAAACACATCCACAAATTTGCGCCTGATATGGGCCATGCAGGCCACCTCCGAGGCTTTGCCCTCGCCAAACACACCGTTGAAACCGGCATATCCATCCATTGCCCGGCAGTGGTTTGCCCTTCGCAAACCATGAGAGGGGGCATGCACCCAGCCCTGATAGCCGGACAGGTGTTTGACCGGATGCTCACCCTTGCGATCAACCGTAAACTGATACCAAGAGCATGGCGGCGACTTACCGGACCACGGCCGTTCATCCCGGACATAGGCCCAGATGCGGGCGGTTTTGGTTTTTTTGTTCCCCGGGGCCAACATCTTCAGCGGGGTATCATCCGCAAACAAGGCTGCACCATCTTTGACTTGTTTGGCGATGGCTTCAGCCAATGGTTCCAGTAGGGCTGTGGATTTTCCCACCCAATCCGCCATGGTCGAGCGGTCCAGCTTCTCAGCGAATGCGATGCATTCACCTGCCAGCCAGTGGATCGACACCCTCGCGGGCATAGATTTGCGACTGGCGGTAAAGCGGCAGATGATCGCCGTATTTGCTGACCAGAACATGGGCCAGCAGTCCCGGCCCGGGACGACCCCGCTCAATCGGACGTGATGGCATCGGGGCTTGCGATATGGCTTCACAGCGGCGGCACGACATGCAGGGGCGGATAATCTTGTTCACCACAAAGCGGCCCGGAATATATTCCAGTTCTTCAGTGATATCTTCGCCCAGTTTTGAAAGGTCACCGCCACATTCGGGGCAATCCTCACCAATGGACAGAACCTGCTCGATACGATCCAGATGATCCGGTAGCGGCTTACGCTTGGGCTTTGCCTTTGGCTCAGCGGGTGGAGGTTGCTTTGCCTCGGTAGCCGCTTGTGCAATCTCTTCATTCTCGGCGAACAATTGCAGTTGTTCCGTCAACCGGCAGGTTATTGCGTAGCAATGACCGAGAGGGGATGCCCTCAGATTTGGACCCGAAGCGATGCCGGTTAGCTCCGTGCAACTGGTGCTGAAGCTTCTCGATCATCAGCGCCTGTGCCTTCACCTCAGCCGCTAAAAGTTCGGTAACCTGCCGTAATTCTACGGGGTCTTCGGGCAGGTTTGTGGGGGTGTTCAGCATGGCCATTCTATACAGAATTGTGCCCGAAATGGGAATCCATAATCGCCCGTATTACTTAATAATTGCACCTGATTATCCCGCCTGCAAAGGTCGCCATGTCCGCTTTGGAATGCGCCAATCAATACCTTCCAGCAGCATCGCCAGTTGCGCCGAGGTCAGGCTGATCTTGCCATCTTTTGCCGCAGGCCAAACAAACCGGCCACGCTCAAGTCGTTTGGAAAACAGACAGGCACCTTGGTTGTCCCACCATATGATCTTGAGCAGATCGCCCCGCCGTCCCCGAAACACAAACAGATGCCCGGAAAACGGATCCTCCGCCAGAACCTGTTCGGCCTGTGCTGCCAGCGTATTGAACCCACGCCGCATGTCCGTCACGCCAGCCGCAAGCCAGACCCGCGTATTGCTCGGCACCGGGATCATGATGACAATCCCTTCAGTAATCGCGCCAGCACATCAACATCAAAACCGCCCTCGGCCGATACGCGGCACCCGCCGGGGAGTTCAATCTCGATCCGCCCCGACGG
>CAMZLM010000220.1 GCA_947311485.1 uncultured Paracoccaceae bacterium | reverse complement strand
CCCCCGAAACTGCTTGTCAAAGTTTTGCGGCGCATAGCCGTTGAAATCCGTGGGCCGGTCCGCAATCACCGTTTCCGGATGCGCCCGACCACTGGCAAAGGCCAGCCCGTAAATCAACGGTTTCAAGGTGGATCCGGGCGATCGCAGCGCCCGTGTCATGTCCAGAAAGCCCTCGCGGCGCGCATCCAGATAATCCGGCGCCCCGACCAACGCCACAATTTCCCCGGTACGGTGATCCACCACCACCATTGCTGCCGACAACCCCGCCCCACGGTTTTGCACATAGCTGTGCAACAGCGCCTCTTCCCCTTGCTGCACGGTTTTATCCAGCGTCAGGCGAATAACCGCCCCCGGGCGAGCAGCTTTGGCCAAGCGTTCCGCCATATGGGCGGCAAGGACCGGAAAGGCATTTTTTATCCCGTTCACCGGCTCGCGACGTCCGGCAATCGCGGCCTCTTGTGTAATCACTCCGGCCTTGGCCATGCGCAACAAGACCCGATTACGCGCGGCCTCGGCCTCGGCGGCGTGACGGTCTGGCCGGCGGCGTTCCGGTGATTGCGGCAGCGCGACCAGCAAGGCGGCCTCGGCATCGGTCAGGCGGTTGGGTTCCTTGCGAAAGTAGCTGAGCGTCGCCGCGCGCACGCCCTCGATATTCCCTCCCATCGGGGCCAGTTGCAGATAAAGGTTCAGGATTTCATCCTTGGACAACACCCGTTCCAGCTTCATCGCGACCCGCATCTGGCGCAGTTTGCCGCGCAACGCACCGGTGGTGCCTTTCTCCAGCAAACGCGCGACCTGCATGGTCAGGGTTGACCCCCCCGACACAACCCCCCGATGCCAGACCGCCTGTCGTACCGCACGCAACATGGCCCGCAGATCAATGCCGCCATGGCTGTAAAACCGCTTGTCCTCGAACGCAATCAGCGCGCGCAAATAATCCGGGTCCACATCCGCCACCGTGACCGGCAATCGCCAGCGCCCACCGTCCACGGTAAAGGCGCGCAACAAGTCCCCGTTACGGTCCACCACTGTTTTGCTCACCGGCAGGGCCAGCGGTGGCAGCTGCACCATCGCAACCCAGCGATCAATCGCAATGGCACTGCCCAGCACAAGGCACAGGGTAATCCCTGCCAGAAACCGCCCCAAACGGGGCATCAGCGGGACACCACCTCGAGTGTACCAACCGCCGTGCGGGCCCGGAATTCAGGTCGGTACATATCCTCGACCGAGGCCGCCGGACGATGAAACCGCCCGGGGCTAACCGCACGCACCACATAAGCCAGCGAGAAGGATTGCTTGCCGCTCCAGTCCACGGCCGCCAGAAAACGATCAGTGCGGAATTCGGTGTTTTCGACCTCGTCCAGAACGTCCAGCCAGCCAAGCTGTGCCAGACTTGCCCCCGTCAACAAATGCGGATTGTCGATTTCAAAACCGGCCGGCAACGGATCATTCACCATCAGACGGGCCTCGGCAGTGCGGATCGGCAACACCGTCAGTTCCACCACCAACCGCGTATTCAGCGCCACTTGTGCCGGATCGACTTCGGCCCCCTCCATGGTGTAGTAATGCCGCTCGATCGAATAGCCGCGCCCGCCTGCCGGTTCCGGTTCGCTTGGCACACCGTACACCGTAGCCACTGCTGTCAGGGGCCGGCCACTGCTGTTCAGCAAGCTTTTCTTTTGTGCCAGTTCCATCCCGTCGAAACGGCGCACCATCGGGCCGCTCATAGGCCGGTCATTCAGCACGACCCCTTCCAGCACCTGCTCCTGAGACAACGAATTCGCCGCCAGCAACGCCCAGACATTTTCCTGCGTGGAACGCCGTTCTACCGGCGCAAGCATAATATTGCGCAACAGGGCATCCTGATCCACAGCCTGCGTCCCCGCATCCACCGCCAGCGTCAGCATTGCCGCCGCATCGCGCAGGTGCGAACCGTAATCCATCCGCCACCCGAGCGTCGGTTCCGATTTCAAAATCGCCTGACTGGCCAGCCGGAACATCCGGTCGGCCCGCATCTGATCGCCATATGACGTCAGCGCCGCACCCAGTTGCGCCTGCGCCAGCGGTGTGGCAAATGCCGAAGCCTGCGTATCCGCATAATACCGCAAATCACCTATCGCCGCCTGCCCTTCACGCGCCAAAACCATCAGCGCATAGGCCAGATCCTCGCCGCCAAATTCGAAATCGGACGCATAGTTGACCTTGTTGCGCAGGTTGTCCAGCGCGCGGGCAAAGGCCGGTTCCGGCACTGCGAAACCTTCGGCCCGCGCACGGCTGAGAAAATCGGTCACATAGGAATCCAGCCACAGATCATCCGATCCCGGCCGCCAGAGCCCAAAGGCCCCGTTGCTGGCCTGATTGGACAACACACCGGTAATGGCCTGTGACACCCTTTTTTCGATCAACTGCGGGTCCGCAAGGCCCAGCGCGGCAGACAGCTGTTTGAAATACAACAACGGCAGCGCCTTGGAGGTGATCTGTTCGGTGCAGCCATAGGGATAACGGTTCAGTGCCGTCAGCAAACCCGGCGCATCCAGACGCGCCAGCGGCCCCACAGCCAATGTTGCCCGCACAGTATCCGGGAACAGACCTGTTGCCAGATTTTCATCCAGCAACCAGTTTTCGCCATCGGCCAGTTGCAAACGGGTCTGACGAGCGACCTCGGGATCATTGTACAGCACTGGCAGGGTCAGGCTCTTGTTCAGCGCCTTGCCGTCCGGTGTTTTCACCCAGATATTGATCGCCTGCAATCCTGTCGCCGTGGCCGTAACCGGCACGACCAGCGATTTGCGTTGCTTGGCGTCCAGTGTCACCACTTGATTAACCGCCTGTGCCTGCAGGCCATTGCCAACGGTCACCGCGACTTCGAAATTGCCGGTCGGGCCAAAGGCATGTGCCAGTTCCACAACCACCTGTGTCTGATCCCCCGGTGCCAGGAACCGCGGCGCGTTGGCCACGATCACGACCGGATCCCGTACCAAAACGTCTTGTTCCGCATGGCCGACAGATTTATCCGACCAGACCACCGCCATCAACCGCACTGTACCGTTGAAATCCGGCAGGTCGAAATCCACCGCGATTTCGCCATTGGCATCGGCCTGCACCAAACCCGAGAATTCCGCCAGAACCTTTTCCGTCGGCGGAGGGTTGCCCAAACGGTTACGCGCGCTGCCATCGCCACCGGAGCGCAACGCACCCATGTTCCCTTGCAGCCCGTCAATCAGCCGCCCGTACACATCGCGCAGCCCCATGCCCAGTTTGCGCTGACCAAAATAGTGACCATCCGGCGAAGGTGTTTCAAATCCGGTGATGTTCAATACCCCCACATCCACCGCCGCAATCGTGGCATAAACCGGCTGACCGGCTACCGCGCCATCCACTTTGAGCCGAGCCGTCACCGTGTTGCGTGGCTTGGCCTCCGGCGCGCTGACAAAATGCGCCTGCAGCCGTTTTGCCGCCGGATCAACCTTGGCATACACCAGCCCCAGCGCCCGCGATGGGTTGCGCCCTGCAGCCACATCCATCGGGCGTATGGCACTGACAGTAACATACGCCCCCGCGCCCCATTCAGGGCTGACAAGCAGGTCAATTTCATTGGTCCCTTGTGTAATCGGTACCGTGCGGGTTTCAATCAACCGGTCGCTCAGCACTGAAATCTGCGCCACCCCGTCAAAACGCGCTTCTACCCGCAGGCGGGCCGTATCTCCAACACCGTACATCGGTTGATCCAATGCCACAGGCAGCCGGTCCGGTGTGTCATTGGCCGACGCGCTTACGTACCAACCGGCATAAAACGTTTGCGAACTGTTGGCATGGCTTTCATCGAGGGAAACCAGTTTCAGCTCATATTCGCCATAGGTGACCGGCGCGGAAATCCGCACCACGTCGGTTGCACTTAGCGCCACTTCGCCGGTTGCAATCCGTTCGCGCGTGGTGACCGGTTCATAATCCCAATCGCCATAGCTTTCGAACCACTGAAAACGGGTATGAATCCGGTTCAAAACCCATGAAACGCGCGGCAAAGCCACCTGTTTCAAATCGCGCCCTACGGCCAGAACCTCGAATTCGGCATTGCTGTCTTCGGAGGCCTGATCCTCGAACAAGGGACGAATACCGATCAGCGGCCCTTCGGGTTGCACTGCTGCCTTGATCCGGCGTTCCACCGGCCGGCCAGACCCTTCACGCAGGCGAATGTAGGTTTCGATTTGCAGAGGTTTGCTGACCTGTCCTTTGACCACAGGCAACAACACCGGCAGATCCAGATGGCCATCCTCTGCGGTTTGCCAGCCTTCCTCGATCGAGGCATAGCGGGTGTCAAACCGTTCATCCGCCCGACCAAAGGTAAAACCGTTAAAGCCCTTGATGGATTTCACCGTGCTGAGGGTGACTTCGCCCTCCACCGGCAAACCGCCCCCCGGCGCGCCGTACAGGTATTTTGCATCAATCCCCACAACCGGCTTGTCACCAAGGCGAATGATCGGGGTCTTCATCGCCAGATCAAAGTCAATCCGTTCCGGTACGAAATCTTCGACCAGCAAACGGCGTTCCAACAAAGGCTTGGCCTTTTGATCACCATAAACCCGCAGTTTCCACGTACCACGCCGCGCATTGGCCGACAAACCGAACGCAGCCACACCACCGCCGGCCCCCTGATCCTGCACCAGACGTTTGGCATACATCACCCCGTCGGGACGCCGCAATTCCAGCGTCAGCGGCAGGTCCCGCAAAGCAGCGGTTTTATCGTCCCGCGCCAGCAGGGTTGCATGGATCACTTCTCCCGGACGATAGGCCCCGCGATCCGTGGCCAAGAACACGTCGATCGGCGGTGGCGCGGCGCGGCCCTCTACACCGCGATCAGACAGATCGAATTCCGCCGCCCCCTGATCAAGAAACGCAAAATCATTGTCGGTGCGTAGCGTCACCATCGCCGGCGCATTGCCCGCCGTTCCCCGAACCAGCCCCGCCGCAAAATGCGCATACCCCGCATCATCGGTTGTCGCTGTCCCCAGAACCTCGTTGTTGCGCGCCAACAGTTGCACTTCTGCCCCGGCAACCGGCATGGCATTGCCCAAAGAACGGGCAAACACGTGCAGGCCGTCATTGCCCACCATGGTTGAAATTCCCAAATCCGTAACAACAAACCACTGCGTTGCGAGCCCGTCCTCACGTTCGCCATTTGGATTTCGGGCCGTAATCGCGTAAATACCGGGTTCGAATTTGGTGATCGCCTGCCCCACCGGCAAGGCGGTTATGACTTCACGGTTCAGGGCACCCTTTATGTCGGCACTGCCGGTCCAGAGCTTTTCCCCCAGATTGCGTTGTAGTCCGGACAGGTCCCACCGCGACAAAGGCTCTGACAGATATCCGTTTTGCAAGGCGCGCAACAGGTTACGATCACCAATGCGGTAGATAACCAAATCGACCCGATCCAGATTGACCGTGGTCAATGGCACAGATGCCCCCGCATGTTTCGGGAGGATATAGCTCCGTCCCGCAAACCGCGCCACGGGGTCCCGATCGGGAATGTAGACCTCGAGATTTACCGACTTATGCAAAACCTCGCCGCTGGCAGCCGGCAACCCCTTGCGAAAGGTTACCCGCAAGGTATCGCCATGGGTGATGCCCTCGAT
>CAMZLM010000219.1 GCA_947311485.1 uncultured Paracoccaceae bacterium | reverse complement strand
CCCCGAATTCGGCGATCTGGGTTGCATCGGGAAATCCGGTGCCGATCCGCAGGTCTTTGACCAGATCGGTCGCAAACATCCGTTCCCCCCCGCCATGCACCTGTGAATGGCTGGCCAGTATTTGCTCGACCAGGGAGGTTCCCGACCGCATCAACCCGACCACGAAAACCGGCACCTCCGACGGGTTCCCCTGCCCGGCCGCCGCCGCGACGGTCTCTTTGGTGAACGCCTGTTTTATGGCGTCAAACGCCGCGTCCTGATCCATTTCGCTGTTTTCCAGCAACGTATAATTCAGCGCGTTTGCCGCCTGCAACGCCTTGAACGCCGGTTCATAATCGCCCAGATCCTCGCGCATTTTGGCAAGCGCAAAGCCCAACCGGACCCGATCGTTCTCGCTGGCCTGTCGCGATTTCAGGGCGTCTTCCACCTGACCGATCAACGCCGAATCCGGTTTGGTTTTCTCCATCCCCGCAAGCGACAAAAACGCGTCCCCGTGCGTCGGTTTGCGGTCGATCAAATCATGCAGGCAGGCGCGCGCCTGTTCAACCTGTCCGGCAGCATTCAGATACACCGCCAGCGTGGCCAGATAGTCGGTATTTTCCGGATCAAGCTTCACCGCCCGCGTGGCGTATTCTATCGCCGCCTCTGCCTGTCCCTGTTCAGACAGAACCGCCCCGAGGTTGCTGGCGACCTCGGCGTCATTCGGCACCAAGGCCAAAGCCGCCTTCATATCCGCTGTCGCCCGATCATATTTTTTCATCACCGCCAACAGATTGCCCCGGCTGTTCAACGCATTGGCGTAATCGGGCCGCAGTTCCAGCGCCTTGTCATAGGCCGCAAGCGACGCCGTGTGATCCTCGAGCGCGGCCAATGCCACGCCAAGGTTATGATGTGCCTCCGCATAGGTCGGCTTCAGGGAAATCGCCTTTTGCAGGGGCGGCAGGGCCGCTGCGGCATCGCCGTTCTTGATATACACCAGCCCCAGATTGTTCTGCGCCTCGGCAAAGGCGGGATTGAGCCGGATCGCATGTTTGAAACTGCTGATCGCCGGTTTGTTCTGATCCAGATTGGTTTGGGCAAGCCCTTGAATATTGTATAAAAACGGTTCTTTCCGGTTGTGAACCATCAACAGGCGTACCTGATCCAGCACCTCGGGGAACATGCCCCTGTTCAACATCTCTCCCAACTGCTGCGCATCCGCCGCCGTCATCCGGTTGGCGGTGCCACCGGTGATTTTTTGCAAGCGGGACAGTTCTTTCTTTGCTTTGCCGTGTTTGGGGAATTTCGCCAGAATAGCGGCATAAATTGCCTGTGCGCGGGCCGGATCACCGGCTTTTTGCGCCTGATCGGCGGTTTGCAACAGGTCTTTGATACTGGGTTTCTTGGACGACATATCAGGCTCCGGACGGAATTTTTCCCTGTTTTTACAAGCCGCCGTGCCTGTGTCCAGTGAATAACACAGATTGTGACGCCCTAAGCGCAATTCCTATTAGACAACCCCCGATCAATCCGCTAGAAGCGCTGCGATATGGCCGATCTGGCCAAACCAGCGCTGAAATTAATCCGAGTCCCAAAAGATGCAGAATATCGTCCTCATCGTTCATTTGATCCTGTCGCTTTGCCTGATTGGCATTGTGTTGATGCAGCGTTCCGAAGGGGGCGGTCTGGGGATCGGCGGCGGTGGCGGCGGCAATTCCGGTCGGCCACCGGCCGGCCCATTGGCCAAGGTCACCTGGGTGATCGCCATCGGGTTCATCATCACCAGCGTCAGCCTGTTGATCATTTCCGCCCGCGAATCCAGCACCGACAGCGTTCTGGAACGCACCGGCGTAGAAACACAGCAGGCCCCGGCAGAAGCGCCGGCCAGCAATCCGCTGGGGGACAACCTGTTGCCACCAACGGCGTCGGACGCACCGGCTACACCGCCCAAGCCCGAAGAATAATCCGGCGCGGGCGGGCCTGTCGTCCCCCATACTTTGTTAATGAATACGCGGTATCTCGTCGATGTCGCGTTTCAACCCTTGCACCTGCCCCCCGAATCCGACTACCATTAAGTCCCGTGACTAGGGGCTTATTGGATCGTGTCCGAGGGCCTTAACCGAACACGGGAGTAGCCGAAAAATGGCACGTTTTATCTTTATCACCGGTGGTGTTGTTTCTTCGCTTGGCAAGGGCCTTGCCTCGGCGGCTTTGGGCGCACTGTTGCAGGCGCGTGGCTATTCGGTGCGGCTGCGGAAACTGGATCCCTATCTGAACGTGGACCCCGGCACCATGTCGCCATTTGAACATGGCGAAGTATTCGTGACCGATGACGGGGCCGAAACCGATCTGGATCTGGGCCATTATGAACGCTTTACCGGCGTGGCTGCCCGCAAAACCGACAGCGTTTCCTCTGGCCGGATTTATTCGACCGTGTTGGAAAAGGAACGTCGCGGGGATTATCTGGGCAAGACCATTCAGGTGATCCCGCATGTGACCAATGAAATCAAGGATTTCATCCGCATCGGCGAAGACGAGGTCGATTTCATGCTCTGCGAACTGGGCGGCACCATCGGCGACATCGAAGGCCTGCCCTTCTTTGAGGCTATCCGCCAGTTTTCGCAGGAAAAAGAACGCGGCCAGTGTATTTTCATGCACCTGACCCTGCTGCCCTATCTGGAAGCGGCAGGAGAGCTGAAAACCAAACCGACCCAGCATTCGGTCAAGGAATTGCGCTCTATCGGCATTGCGCCCGATATTCTGGTGTGTCGATCCGAAAAACCAATTCCGAAAAAAGAACGCGACAAGCTGGCGCTGTTTTGCAACGTGCGCCCGGAATCGGTAATCGCGGCGATGGATATGGATTCAATTTACGACGCCCCGTTGAAATACCATGCCGAAGGCTTGGATCAGGCGGTTCTGGATGCTTTTGGCATCAACCCGGCCCCGCAACCCAAACTGGCCATATGGCGCGATGTGTCCGAACGGGTGCATAACCCCGAAGGCACCGTGAAAATCGCCATTGTCGGCAAATATACCCAGCTCGAAGACGCCTATAAATCCATCAAAGAGGCCCTGACCCACGGCGGCATGTTCAACCGGGCCAAGGTCAGGGTCGAATGGGTCGACGCCGAAGTGTTTGACAGCGGCGATGCGGCAAGCAAGCTGGCCGGTTTTGACGGCATTCTGGTTCCCGGCGGTTTTGGCGAACGCGGCACCGAGGGCAAAATCAAGGCGGCACAATTTGCCCGCGAAAACAACATCCCCTATCTGGGGATCTGTCTGGGCATGCAAATGGCCGTGATCGAGGCCGCGCGCAATCTGGCCGGCCTCAAGGACGCAGGATCAGAGGAATTCGACCATGAAGCCGGCAACAAACGGTTTACACCGGTTGTCTATCACCTGAAAGAATGGGTCGAAGGCAACCAGAAGGTCCAACGCAAAGTTGGCGATGACAAAGGCGGCACCATGCGGCTCGGGGCCTATGACGCCACCTTGAAGGACGGCAGCCAAGTTGCTGAAATCTATGGAACAACCCAGATTACAGAACGCCACCGTCACCGCTATGAGGTCGACACAAAATACCGCGAACAACTGGAAAAATGCGGCATGGTCTTTTCCGGCATGTCACCGGATGGCCGCCTGCCGGAGATCGTCGAAATCCCCGATCATCCGTGGTATGTCGGCGTGCAATTCCATCCGGAATTGAAATCCAAACCCTTTGCCCCGCACCCGTTGTTCCGTGATTTTGTCCGCGCGGCGCTGGAACAATCACGCTTGGTATAGAAACACGCAAAGCCGGAGGTTACTCAAAAGCCTTTCGACCAGGACACAGCACAGCCTCAACCGGGCTGTGCTTTTTTGTCCCGCCCTCAATATTCTGGATATATTCCTCGTTTTATCTGGCCCTATGCGACTCTGTCCCTTTCCCGTTGAAGTTTTTTTAACAGCCGGTAAAATTTAACCGCTGATTTCCGGAAATTTTGTCAAGGGGTACACATCGTGGACGCTATACAAACCAATGATACAGACGCCATCATCGAGGCGGACCGCAATAATGTCTGGCATCATCTGACCCAGCATAAGCCCTATGAAACCGTTGACCCACGGGTGATGGTCGAAGGCAAAGGCATGCGTGTCTGGGATGCCCGCGGCAAGGAGTTTCTGGACGCGGTGTCCGGCGGTGTCTGGACCGTCAACGTGGGCTACGGGCGTGAACGCATTGCCGATGCGGTGCGCGACCAGCTGGTAAAACTGAACTATTTCGCCGGTTCCGCCGGATCGATCCCGTCGTCTATTTTTTCCGAAATGTTGCTGGATAAAATGCCCGGACTGGATCGGGTGTATTTTGCCAACTCCGGTTCCGAAGCCAACGAGAAAGTGTTCAAAATCGTGCGCCAGATCGCGCAAAAGAAATACAACGGCAAGAAATATAAAATCCTGTATCGGGACCGCGATTATCACGGCACCACCATTGCCACGCTTTCCGCCGGTGGGCAGGACGAACGCTCCGCCCATTACGGCCCGTTTGTGGACGGGTTTGTGCGCATTCCCCATTGTCTGGAATATCGTAACCAGTTTGACAATGATCAGGATTACGGCGCGCAAGTGGTCGCGGCAACCGAGGAAATCATTCTGCGCGAAGGGCCTGAAACCATCGGGGCCATGTGTCTTGAGCCAATCACCGCTGGTGGCGGCGTCATTACCCCGCCCGAAGGCTATTGGGAAGGCATGAGCGCGCTGTGCCGCAAGTACGACATCCTGATGCACATCGACGAGGTCGTCTGTGGCGTCGGCCGTACCGGCAAATGGTTCGGCTATCAACATTACGACATCCAGCCCGATTTCGTCACCATGGCCAAGGGCGTTGCCTCCGGCTATTCGGCGATTTCCTGCATGGTCACCACCAATGCGGTGTTTGACTTGTTCAAGTCCGACGCAAGCGACCCGATGAATTACTTCCGCGATATTTCGACCTTTGGCGGCTGTACCTCCGGTCCGGTTGCGGCGATCGAAAACATGAAGATCATCGAAGAAGAAGGCCTGATCGAAAACTGCGTCAAGATGGGGGATTACTGCATGTCCCGTCTGGAGGCGCTGAAGGAAAAACACGCCGTGATTGGCGATGTGCGCGGCAAGGGGTTGTTCCTCGGGGCCGAGCTGGTGAAGAACCGCGAAACCCGTGAACCAATGCCCGAAGGCGAAGTGGCCAAAGTCACCGGCCACTGCATGGCCAACGGCGTGATTATCGGCATGACCAACCGGTCGGTGCCGGGGTTCAACAACACCCTATGTTTGTCTCCGGCCCTGATTTGCACCAAACAGGACATTGACGACATCATCACCGCGATCGACAATGCCCTGACCGAGGTCTTTGGCTAAACCGTTTGCGCCGTCGGGACTGGCTCTTGACGGCGCATCCCATTGCCCCGATAAATCCCCGATGCACACCCGTTAACATCGGTAGAGACAATGAAAACGAATAAAAACGGGATTGGCCTGTTCCGGTTTGTGATCCTGACGGGTCTGGCCAATCTGGCGCTGTTCCAGAAACCGCTGTTGAACTATGCTTTGCCGGTTGTGGATCTGTCCCGTTTTCAGGGGGCTTTGCAAATCGGCTCTTTGCAAATTGTGCAACTTTGCATGTTTGCATTTTTCATGTTCCTGCTGGCGATCCTGTCGGTACGCCTGATGAAGCTGGTGGCCGCCGTGCTGTTCCTGACCAACGCTGCCGCTGTGTATTTCATGCTCAGCTATGGCATGGAACTGGACCGCTCCATGATTGCCAATATCCTGAACACCGACCCGCGCGAGGCAGGGATGTTGTGGGATTGGGGAATCCTGCCCTATCTGCTGTTGATGGGGGTTTTGCCGGCAGCAATCATCCTGATCACCCCCGTGCGCAAGCCGCGCTGGTATTGGCGGATCCTGTTTGCGATCGGAGCGATTGGCGCGCTGGCGGGGTGGATGTTTGTCACCTCGACCACCTGGCTGTGGTATGACAAACACGCCAAGCGGCTGGGCGGCAAGGTTTTGCCCTGGTCCTATGTGATCAACACCGCGCGCCATTTCAACCGGCTCGCACTGGAGAACCGCGAACAGATCCTCCTGCCCGACGCGGTGTTTGATCCGGTGCCCCCCCCGCGCAAACAAATTGTGGTGCTGGTCATCGGAGAAGCCGCCCGCGCCGATAGTTTCGGCCTGTACGACTATCCCCGTGACACAAACCCGTTCACGGTGAAACAGGGGATCATCCCCCTGCCCGTCGGCCAGTCCTGTGCCACCAACACCATTGCCTCGACCGCATGTATTCTCACCCACGAAGGGCGCGCGGCATCCTCCCACACGGCATTCGAACCCCTGCCCAGCTATCTGAAACGCCAAGGCATCGAAATATTTTATCGCACCAACAACACCGGCCCGCCGCCGGTAAAGGTGGATCACTACCAACATGTGAACGACATCGCCGACGCCTGCACCGGTGCCGATTGTCCCGTGCGCGGTTCGGATGCGACCCTGAACTGGCGGCTTGCGGAAACCTTGCAGCAATCGGATGCAAACCGTATTTTTGTTACCCTGCACCAAACCGGCAGCCACGGCCCTGCCTACTGGACCAAATACCCGCCGGAATTTGCCCATTTCCAACCGGAATGCAAAACCGTGCAGGTCGCCGATTGCACCGCCGAGGAATTGCGCAATGCCTATGACAACACCATCCGGTACACGGATTACCTGCTGGCGGATCTGATCGAACAGCTCGGGTCGATCAAAGACGCGGATGTGGCGATGATCTATGTCTCCGACCACGGGCAGTCCCTTGGCGAAGGCGGGTTTTACCTGCATGGCGCGCCGCTGGCCATCGCCCCGCCACAGCAACGCCGGATACCGTTTCTGGTCTGGATGTCGGACAGCTTCAAACAATCACGCGGCCTGAGCGCAGCGGCCATCGTTCCGGCGGAAAGCTTTCCGCATGATTTTCCGTTTCACAGCGTGATGGGGGCCTTTGGCATAACCAGCGACATCTACAAACCGCAATACGATATTTTCCATCCGGCCACGGCAAAGGACTAACACATGACATTTCAGGACATCCTGCGCCTGCCCGCGCGCAATTTCAAACGCCACAGCATGGCGGTGCTGGTTTCGGTTGCCCTGATTGTCAGCGCGGTGGTCTATCCTTCTGACATGGTCAAGGATTACAGCACCCCGCGCGGCGGCGAGCAAAGCGCGCTGGTGGTCGGGGTGGAAGATTACGGTCGCCACATCAACACCTTGCTGCCCATCGCCACGGCCATCATCCTGCGTGACTGGACCGGCTTGAAACAGATTGCCGTGATTGTGGTTGCCGGTACGCTGGCCTCGCACGGGCCAAAACGGCTGTTGAACAATGTCAAAATCGGGGACACCCGTCTGGGACAGCGCCCCTATTCACCCGACAGCCGCCACAACATGCCCTCGGGCCATTCCACGCTGGCGGGGGCCGGTGCCTATATCATGGTCCGGCGCTATGGTCTGTGGTGGGCGCTGCTGGTGGTGCCGGTGATGCTGCTCACGATGTACGCGCGGGTGATGCTGGACATGCACACGATTTCAGCGGTGCTTGCCGGTGCGGGAACGGGGATGTTGGTGTCGGCGCTGTTCACCACCAAACTGCGCCATGCGGGGCAACGGTTTCTGGCGATGTTCAAAGGTTAACGACAGCGCGTATTTCTGCGTTGCGTGCGGGAGAACAGGTAATCGGCCTTGTCGCCAAAATGACGGCTCAGGTTGTCGGCCCGTGTCCAGCCGTCAAAAACACCGTCTTCGTTCAAATCGACCTCGATCTGCTTGCCTTTGATCCGTCCGACGCGGACCGGACGCAGGAATTTTATCGTTTGCGGAGCCTTAACACGCCGCCCCTGCCGGCAAATTGTCCCTGAAACCGGATTGGTCAAACGTGCATCCCCGTTACACACAAAACGGCGGGCATTGAAAATGGTCAGGATCCGTTCCGACGTCAGGGTAAACGCACCGTTACGCCGCCAAAACCCTGCCGCCACCCCCAGAGCCGGATTCTGCACATTCACATCAATCGGCAATCCGCCACGGCCACAGGGACCGCCCCCGGCAAACCAATGCGGATCGACCTGTGTTTGAAACAGGCTCCAGTATCCGGTTCGGTGAAACGCACTGCTGCCGGGAAAGGCCGGCGAGGCCATCAGCCACGCATAATCGATCAAACCGGCCGCACGCAACACCGTCAGCGCGTCGCCGTCCCCATAGGCCCCGAGCCGATAGCCCGCAGGTTTCAAGGCCTTGCGCAGGGTTTTGAAATAGGTCAGCATTTTGGTTTTGGTGGCCGTATCGGTGCGGCTGAAATTGAAATCCACCCCGAAGTATATCGCACTGCCCCTGGGCTGACCAACACGCTGTGCTTGTGCGATTGCTGCGCGCACATCAAGCCGCGCCTCTGCCACCGCCGAACGCCCCGTGGCCGAGGGCAGGCAGTTTTCATCCGGCAAATTAACGATCTTGCCCTGCCCGTTCAAACGCTGCCCGTCAAATTTGTATTTGCTGCTGGAACGATACTGATAGATCGACAAAATCCCCATGCCCGCCGCCAGAATATCCGCGGCTTCTGTGGTAAAGGCAAACCGTTTTTCCGGCAGGTTTGCCTGTTCGCAACGCGCATAATAACGCCCGATCACCTGCACCCCGCCGGCGCGGAGTTGCCCCAGAAAGGGCCGCGTATCCCAGGCCGTATCAATAATCGCAATGCGGGCCGGATCCGCCGCCAGCGCGCAGACCGGCAGGGCCAACAAGGCCAGAACAAAAGGGAAAAGAC
Source organism: uncultured Paracoccaceae bacterium (assembly GCA_947311485.1). Taxonomy (GTDB): domain Bacteria; phylum Pseudomonadota; class Alphaproteobacteria; order Rhodobacterales; family Rhodobacteraceae; genus Amylibacter. The sequence goes on along the minus strand of CAMZLM010000219.1, from coordinate 3,754 downwards.
GCATATCAAGCTTTCTGAAACAAATACCCTGCCATTTTGTCAGAGCCAACGACATACAACAAGGCAATGGTGTCTTTTTCTCACTTCCCTGTGAGTTTTCTTTCTGTGCGCTTGCTTGAAACCGCTTGGCAACACATGTTTAAAGGGAGCAACAGGAGCGCAGCGATGGACAAAGGCAAAATTACATTTACCGGACATTCCGGCCATCAACTGGCCGCGCGTCTGGATATGCCGGGCGGGCAATTGCGCGCCACGGCGATTTTTGCGCATTGTTTCACCTGCTCCAAGGATATCCCCGCCGCGCGGCGGATTTCACAGCGGCTTTCCTCGATGGGCATTGCAGTGTTGCGGTTTGATTTCACCGGTCTGGGCCATTCGGAGGGCGAGTTTTCCAACACCGATTTTACCAGCAATGTCCACGATCTGGTGTTGGCCGCACGCTATCTGAGCGACCATAATTCGGCCCCGAGCCTGTTGATTGGCCATTCCCTTGGCGGGGCCGCCGTGCTGCGGGCGGCCGGCGAAATTCCGTCGGTCAAGGCCGTGGTCACCATCGGGGCACCCGCCTGCCCGAGCCATGTTGTGCATAATTTCGCAAGCTCGCTTGACGATATAAAACGCGATGGACAGGCCAAGGTATCGCTGGCGGGGCGCGGGTTTACCATTACGCAGGATTTTGTTGACGACATCTCCAGCGCGTCGCTTTTGCCTGCGGTGGCCAAATTGAAAAAAGCGTTGCTGGTGATGCATGCGCCGACCGATGAAACTGTCGGGATTGAAAACGCCGGAGAGATTTTTGCGGCGGCCAAACATCCCAAAAGCTTTGTCACGCTGGATGATGCGGATCATCTGCTGACCAACCGGGCGGATGCGGAATATGCCGCCGAGGTGATCGCCGCCTGGTCGGCGCGGTATCTGGGCATTCGCCAACCCGCCGCCCCGATTGGTGCCCCCGAAGGCATTGTCCGCGCCACCGAGGCCGACCCGCAGGGGTTTTTACAGGACATCACCGCCGGCCCGTTACACCACACATTGGCGGATGAACCGCTCACCTATGGCGGCACCGACAAGGGCATGTCGCCCTATCAGTTCCTGTCTGCCGGTTTGGCGGCCTGTACCTCTATGACCATCCGCATGTACGCTCGGCGCAAACGCTGGCCATTGCAGCATGTGTTTGTGGATGTGACCCACGACAAGGTTCACGCACAGGACTGCGACACATGCGAGGCCACCGTGGGCAAAGTCGATCAATTCAAACGCGTGGTCCATTTGCAAGGGCCGCTGGGTGATGCCCAGCGGCAAAAGCTGCTGGAGATTGCCGACAAATGCCCCGTACACCGGACCTTGCACGGGGAAATATCGGTCATGACACGCCTGTCCAAAGACCGGTAGGGTAGAATCCGAATCGCCTGAAGCATATTGGCAATTGCAGGCAGCCACAGCGGGTATAATGTGGGGGTATCGCCCATTTTATCCACATTCCAAGTAATCAAGTCGACATTTTTAATAAATTTCGCCCCAATATAACCACTAGGGACAGTCTACCCTTGAGGTTAAACCACAACACTGGCACATTCTCCCCAGATATCACGGGGGTGGAAACAATGAACAATAAATACATTCTGGCTTTGGGCCTAACGGTTGCATTTGGTGCAACACAGGTCACGGCACAAACATGCGGTGGCATATACAAGGTGAAACGCGGCGACACGCTTTCGCAGATTGCCGACAGCCAGTACAAAGACGCCAAGAAATGGTCCGCGATTTATCGCGCCAATATCAAGAAAATCGGCAAAAGCCCGAACAACATCCGTTTGGGCGCGAAATATGTGCTGCCCTGTATCGATGGCATGCCGCAGGGGTTGGACGGCGGCACAGCAACGGCCACAACGGCCCCTGCCAAGAAATCCGCGCCGGTGGTACAAATGGCCCGCAACAGCAACGGTGGTCTGTCGGCAAGTCCGGGACCGCTCAAACTGTTGGTGGCCGATGACTATGCGCCGTTTCTGGGGCGTGAATCCTATCACGACGGGATGATTCAGGACGTGGTTCTGACCGCGTTTAAAAACAACCCCGCTGTGGGGGCCTATAAATCCTACTGGATTAACGACTGGTCCGCGCATCTGGACCCGTTGCTGACGGATTCGATTATGGATATCGGCTATCCGTGGTTGCAGCCCGATTGCAAATCCAAGCCGGATGCCTATCGCTGTCAGAACTTCCTGTTTTCAGACCCGATGTTTGAAATGTTGATCATGCTGTTTACCGATAAAAACCGCCCGATCGCCTATGGGGAGGACAGCGATCTTTATGGCAAGACCCTGTGTCGGCCCAAGGGCTATTACACCCACGATCTGGACAAGGACGGGCGCAACTGGATGACCAACAAAAAGGTCAAACTGGAACAGCCCGTCACATTGGCCGATTGCTTTGAGATGCTGCAAGAAGGCAAAGTCGACGCCGTGGCAATCAATGAATTCACCGGCCGCGCCAAGGTCAAGGAACTGGGCCTGCAAAATGACGTCGAAGTCGTGCAATCCCGCCCCCTGTCGATCGAAGGGCTGCACGTGATCGTGCATAAAACCCACCCCAACGCCAAGGCCATCATTGATCTGGTGAATGACAGCCTCGCCAAGATCAAGGATTCCGGCAAATACCAGAAAGTGATCGATGATCACCTGTCAAAAATCTGGGCAGAGTTTTAGGGTCATACACATGGCATCCGTATCTTGGGGGATAAAATGCTTAGAAAACTGATATTGGGATTGGCGCTGGCGCTGCTGTCACAGCCTGTGCTGGCGCAAAGTGAATGTTCGCAGGAACATGTGTTGAAACCGGGGGAAACCCTGCTGTCGGTGGCCGAAAAATACTATGGCGACCGCAGCCGCTGGTCGGTGATTTATTACGCCAATGAATCCGCGCTTGCCGGAAACCTGATCGACATTCCCGAGGGAATCCGGCTCAAGGTGCCGTGTATCAAAAAGATCAGCAAACCGGACCCGACACCTTTGTTGCAAAAGGACGCGGGTATCCGGTTTTTGACCGGTTCCAATTATGCCCCGTTCACCGACAAAAACTGGCCCGGTCAGGGCATGATCACCGAACTGATCAATGCCGCGATGGAAGAAAGCCCCTCGCCGGTGCCGTTTTCGATTACCTGGGAGGACGACTGGTCCAAACACCTGTTTCCGTTGCTTGACAACAAGGAATACGACATGGGTTTTCCATGGCTGAAACCCGATTGCGAAGCAGACCCCGAAAACGAACGCTGCGCCAATTTCCATTTCTCGGATCCGATTTTCAAAATTCTGGTGCTGCTGTATGTGCCTTTTGACAAACCGGTGAAATTTACCAAAGATCGCGATCTGGAAGGGAAAACCCTGTGTCGCCCCAAAGGGTATTTTACCCATGATCTGGACCGTAAGGGCCGGAAGTGGCTGACGAAAAAGCTGATCAAGCTGGTGCAACCGGACAGCCCCGAAGATTGTTTCAACCTGCTGGTGAAAGGCAAGGTTGATGCCGTGACCCTGAACGAATTTCTGGGCTGGCGCAAAATTCAGGAAATGGGCCTGAAGGGCAAGGTCGTCACCGCGCAGCGTCCAATTTCATCCGAGAGCCTGCACGTGATCATTTCCAAACGCCACTGGCGCGGCACAACCCATTTGTACCGGTTCAATGCGGGTTTGAAAAAGCTCAAGCAAACCAAACGCTACGAGGAAATCGTTTCGCGGCATCTGGGGATTTTCTGGGGGGG
>CAMZLM010000218.1 GCA_947311485.1 uncultured Paracoccaceae bacterium | reverse complement strand
GTTCACCAAGCAAATCATCGGCGTTTTGCACGCCGTCAAGAAGTTGGTCTAGTATATCCTTGGAAATTGTCATCGTCGTCATGCTCCTTCGTTGCAGAAGCATGGACCAAATTACTCATACACAGAAGATCGGACACTCTCAGGTCCTGAGCCTAGAACCACCTCTCTCTCTATACCATTTCAAAAGGTTAGATACTAGCTTGGCCTTCACAATTGGTTTGGACAGGTAGTCGTCCATACCTGCTTGCAAACATAATTCCCGATCCCCTTTCATAGCATTCGCCGTCAACGCAATAATTGGGCACCGAGGCATATTATTTTTTGCCTCTATGGAACGTATTTTCTTCGTTGCTTCCAGTCCGTCCATTTCAGGCATCGACATGTCCATCAGAATAACGTTGGGTTTGAACGTCGTATATTTTTCGCAGACGATAAAACCGTTGCCAGCCATTTCCAGCTTAATCTTGGCTTTTTTAAGCATCGTTTTTACAACCAATTGATTGGTTTTGTTGTCTTCAGCGACAAGTAGATGCAACCCCGACAGCTTCGCCAGCAAGTCTTCTTCATTTTCGGCTTTTGGCTTCTTGGCTTTCGTTTCATCCAAATTCTCGAGGTTAAGAGCCGTTGCTATCGCAGACTTCAGGACAACTGAGCGTGCAGGTTTCATAAGCACTTCTGAAAACCCGAATTCCTTTCGCGTTTTTACTTCGGCAGTTTGTTCAACAGACGACAATAAGATCATCGGGACCTTAGCAATATTTAGATTTTGGCGAATTCTCCTCGCCAATTCAAAACCGTCGATCTCCGGCATCTGGAAATCAACAATAATCAAGTCGAATGCCGGCCCGTTTGCAACAGCAGCCTCTAGAATATCGAGGGCCTTTAACGCTGAGCTCGCAGTAATTGCTGTTGCCCCCCAATTGCGGAGTTGTTCACTTAAGATGACACGGTTGATTTCCAAATCATCCACAACCAAAACAGATATACCGGTTAAATCAGCCTCGATATCAATAACTGAGGCAAGCTTATAGTCGCTACGCTCCAAGGTTAAGAAAATTGAAAATGTTGATCCCTCTCCAACCTTGGATGTAACCTCGATTCGTCCCCCCATCATACGGATAAGCCGTGTGGAAATTGCCAGACCTAGCCCAGTCCCTTCGAATTTTCGGTTTGCCGCACCATCAACTTGTTCAAATTCTTGGAAAATTGTTCTGAGATTCTCTTCGGGTATCCCCAAGCCGGTATCAGAAATAGAAATGCACAGTTCGGTTTTATTTCCCGCCACAACACCACGGGCATTTACAATCACTTGCCCGTCTTGTGTGAATTTTACAGCATTTCCAATGATATTGGTCACGACCTGCCGTATTCTTCCCGCATCTCCTAAAAAGACGGAGGCCAACCCCGGTTCATATCTAAGGCTTACTTCCACATTATTCTGACTGGCCTTGGCTGCTACAAGCGTTACGATATCTTCCAGCGCGCGGTGCAAACTGAATGGCTCGTTTTCAAATGTCATTTTTCCAGCTTCAATCTTGGAAAAATCCAGAATGTCATTAATAATTGTTAGTAGTGCGGTGCCTGACTGCGCAATTGTATCAGTATAAAGACGCTGATCGCGATCCAGATCTGTTTCCAGCATCAGTTCTGCCATCCCGATAACACCATTCATTGGCGTGCGAATTTCATGACTCATATTAGCTAAAAACTCAGATTTTGATTTACTTGCCGCATCCGCATTTTTGCGTGCAAGCTGCAAAGCTTGCTCTCGCTCTGTCCGTTCAATCAATATATTGTCTAGTGTTGTTACCGACGCGGACAGAGATAAGAATTCTTTTGAGGCATACCTTGGCAACTTCAGGTCCGACCATGGCTCTCCTTTTAAGGTCGCAGACATTCTCGAATGCACGATTGATAACGGAAAAAGGACAAGTTTATAAACCAAGAGCAAAAACAGTATTGTCAGAAAGCCCAAAGCCACTACCGCATAGATGCGAGCTTGAGCTACACTATTTTCTATCTGGCTTTCCCCCTCTTGCAACGACCACAACACCGATATCTGACCAAAGTGTTCGCCCTCCAACTCCACATCCTGAACAAATTTTGACGTTTTTATACGCGGATCTATTTCTTGTGGGTATTGTGCAATGACAGCGCCACGTTCATTGGAAACGCTTATCCCAGCAAGTGCCGGGTTTCGGACAACAGCCTCCCGTAGAGAAGATTCTATCATTGGAACATCTTCAATAATGATATCTTCCAACATAAGCCCATTCAAAAGGCTAATCGTTAAATTCGCACGCTCTGCAAGCGTTCGATGCAACCTTGAAGTTTCAAAATATCGCACAGCCTCCCCAGCAACCATCCCAACGAACAAAGCGGCAAAAATCATGGAAAGGGCTATCTGTGTGGACAATCGCATTAATGTAGCTTTCATTTATTGAATTGGCGGGAATACGGCACTGGGTATGCCCTGAATTTGGATACGTGGGTCACACTAAATGGCTCGGGAGTTTAACCTCCAAACTCCAGGCTTTTGCTCATCGCCTCCCGAATAAGCCCATAATCTGAATCCGATCCGGCAAGAAAACCGGATTTACTTATCGATTTAAGAATATCTGAATCAGTGGTTTCCAGCATGACTTCACGCATTGTTGTAACAAGTACCGGGTCCAAACCAGCCCGAGCCAACCATGGCTTGGTCACATTATCAAAGCTTATCAATTTTCGGATAGGCACATTCTTCTTTTGCAAAGCCTTGAATGTATTTGATTTTAAGGCTCCTGCATCAAAATCCCCCTTGCCAACGGCTGCTCCTACGCGATCATGCCTACCAAGATAGGAAAATTTCTTCAGGTCCTTTGCATGAATACCCGCGTTTACAAGTTCCTTTTGTGCTAAAAAACGGCCAATTGTCGACAACTCCGACCCGAACGCAAAGCTCCCGTTTCGCAGGTCCGCCAATGATTTTATGGCACTGTTTTCATGCACAGCAATAACACCTTGAAAAATTTTTGACCCTTTCTTGCTCTCCATCACAACGATTTCAATACCCGGCTCTTGGTCTTTGGCCGTGATATAGGACGCAGGGCCAAACCGGGCAAAATCGACATTTCCCGTGGCCAATGCATCAATACCCTTTTCGTAGTCTTGCGAAATTTGCATTGATATTATTACCTGCTCCCCGAGCCGCTCCGACATTGCGTCCGCAAGATATGCAAGAAACGGCTTGAATTTTCGAACCGTTTTAGATGGTTTGTCTGCGGCATAAGTCCCGAACACCAAACGAATCTCCGAAACCGCCGGCGATGCAAATGCAGGAATAAACAGTCCACAAATTACGGCCAGTTTAAGCGCCCTAATATTGAAAAACTTTTCACGAGAAAATTTCATATTCGTCTCCATCATCAAATCTGCCCACGCAGAGGTGTCACAATTTTGACCACCATCGCCGAGAAAACTTAAGATTCGACAAAGCCATTCCTCGAACCAATCGGGAAATAGGTAAAATTTTATCGAAATATTTGATCAGTGTCAGGCTTGGGACTGCGGTTTACTCATCCCGAATGCGGCATCCATTAACGCACGCGTGTAATCCGTCTTCGGGGAATGAAACACTTGATCGGCAGCCCCGGACTCAACCACATCCCCTTGTTTCATAACCAAAACATTATGGCTGAGCGCCCGCACCACAGCCAAATCATGGCTAATGAACAAATAAGCCAGACGGTATTTTTTCTGCAAATCCCGCAGCAGATTCACAATTTGAACCTGTACCGTCATATCCAGCGCCGAGGTTGGCTCATCCAGCACCACAAGGCGGGGTTTCAGAATCATGGCGCGGGCAATCGCAATGCGCTGACGTTGACCACCGGAAAATTCATGCGGATAGCGGTCGGCGGTAGCCGGATCAAGCCCGACTTCCAGCATAATATCGTGCACTCTTTCACGCGGGGTCGCGCCCGGTTCCAGCCCATGCACCCCCAATCCCTCTGCAATGATTTGTTCAACCGTCATGCGCGGACTGAGCGAGCCAAAGGGATCCTGAAACACCATCTGGATATCCCGACGCAGTGGTTGCAGTTCCTTGTTTTTCAAACCCTGAATGTTGCGCCCCAGAAAAACCACCGGCCCTTCGGAGGAAATCAATCGCATCATCGCCAGCGCAAGGGTGGTTTTGCCGGAACCGCTCTCGCCAACAATGCCCAGCGTTTCGCCTTCGCGTACGGAAAACGTCGCGGCGTTAACTGCTTTGATGTGGCCAACGGTCTTGCGCATGAACCCCTTCCTGATCGGAAACCAGACCCGCAAGTTTTCGGTCGAAGCAATTTCCTCGGCCCCTTCGGGCAGGGGATCCGGTGTTCCTTTCGGTTCCGCCGCCAACAAAGTGCGGGTATAGGGATGTTGCGGATTACCGAAAATTTCGGCAGTGGGACCGGCTTCGACAATAATACCGTTTTGCATGACGCATACGTGATCAGCGATACGGCGCACGATTTTCAAGTCATGGGTAATGAACAGCATCCCCATGCCCTCCTCACGCTGGATATCCGCCAGCAGATCAAGGATTTGCGCCTGAATGGTCACATCCAAAGCCGTCGTTGGTTCATCAGCAATCAGCAAATCGGGCTTGTTGGCCAGTGCCATTGCAATCATTACCCGCTGGCGCTGCCCACCAGAGAGCTGATGCGGATAGGTATCAAGGCGCTTTTCAGGCTCGCGGATACCCACCTTGTTCAGCAGATCCAGAATCCGCACACGTGCCGCATCTCCGGTCAGGCCCTGATGCAGCGCGAGGCTCTCTGCAATTTGCTTGTAAATCGTGTGCAGCGGGTTGAGCGAGGTCATTGGCTCCTGAAATATAAAGCTGATGTCGTTACCGCGCACATTGCGCAATATCGCATCATCTGCCCCGATCATTTCACGGCCCATATATTTCACCGAACCACGGATATGCGCGGATTCGGGCAGCAGCTTCACCGAGGAGAGCGCGGTCACGGATTTACCGGAACCGCTTTCGCCTACCAACGCCACGGTTTCTCCCTTGCGCACGGTGAAGCTGACGTTTTTAACCACGGGCGCGGCCTCGTTAAAAGCAACCGACAAACTGTCGAATTCTAGGATCACGTCATTCATTTAAACGTCTTTCGTGGATCAAAGGCATCGCGCACGCCCTCGAAGATAAACACCAGCAAGGACAGCATGATCGAAATGGTAAAAAACGCCGAAAAGGCCAACCAAGGGGCCTGTAGATTGTTTTTCGCCTGCAAGGCCAATTCCCCTAATGACGGATAAGAGGGCGGCAGGCCAAATCCGAGGAAATCCAGCCCGGTCAAAGCGCTAATCGCGCCGGTAACAGAAAACGGCAGGAAAGTCAGCGTGGCCACCATCGCGTTGGGCAGCAAGTGGCGCAGCATGATTTTCCAGTCAGGCACCCCCATGGCACGAGCCGCGCGCACATATTCGAAATTACGCGCCCGCAGGAATTCGGCCCGCACCAGCCCGACAAGCCCCATCCAGCTGAACAGGATAATCAGTCCGGTGAGAATTACAAAATTCATCGTAAAAATCGCCGACAGGATAATGATAACATAAAGCATCGGCGTGCTGGACCAGATTTCCAGAATCCGTTGGAAAATCAAATCCACCCAGCCACCAAAATAGCCCATAGTCGCCCCCGCAGCGATCCCGATTACAGAGGAAACCCCCACCACAATCAGGGCAAAAACCGTAGAAATCCGAAAGCCGTAAATCACCCGCGCCAGCACGTCACGGGTTTGGTCGTCGGTGCCGAGCCAATGGGTCGCATCGGGGGCCGATGGCGCGGTTTCCACGTCATAGTTCACGGTGTTGAAACTGGACCGGACCGGTGCCCAGAGCAACCACCCCTTGTCGATCGGTTCTCCGTCGATGATCCCGTCGGCGGCATCTTCATAAAGCGTTTCAGGATCATCAAAACAAGCATCCAGCCCACCGGTGCGGATCAGGCACTGAACCTCTGGTGCGGGGTATTCGGCCTCGGTTTCGAACTCGCCGCCAAAATCCTTTTCAGTATAAAACCGAAAGGCCGGTGCATAAATATCGCCGCGAAACGACACCAGCAACGGTTTGTCATTGGCCACCAGTTCAGCAAACAAACAGACAAAAAACAGCACCGCGAAAATCCACAGGGACCAGACCGCACGGCGGTTGGCGCGAAAATTCTCAAGACGGCGTTTGGCGATGGCGGATTTGAACAGGGTCATGTGTTGCGGCTCTCGAAATCAATGCGCGGATCGACCCAGACATACATCAGGTCGGACACCAGCCCCACAACCAGCCCCATCAGCCCAAAGATATAGAGCGTGCCGAAAAATACCGGATAATCCCGATTTATAGCCGCCTCGAAACCCAGCCGCCCCAAACCGTCGAGCGAAAATACAATTTCGATAATCAGCGATGCCCCGAAGAAAATACCGATAAAAGCCCCCGGAAAACCGGCAATCACAATCAGCATGGCGTTGCGGAACACGTGCCCATAAAACACCGCCCTTTCGGTCAGGCCCTTGGCACGGGCGGTCATTACATATTGTTTGTTGATCTCGTCCAGAAAGGAGTTTTTCGTCAACAGGGTTGTGGTGGCAAAGGCCCCAATTGTCGCCGCTGTCACCGGCAACACAATATGCCACAGGTAGTCGGTGATTTGCTGAAACAGGGTGAAATCCTCAAACCCGTCAGACGTCAGTCCGCGCAGGGGGAATATTTTCCAGTAGGAACCGCCGGCAAACAGCACCAGCAACATGATCGCAAACAGGAAGCTCGGGATGGCATAGGCGGCAATAATAATACCGCTGGTCCATGTATCAAACCGCGATCCTTCACGCACGGCCTTGCGGATGCCCAGCGGAATCGACACCAGATAGGCAAGGATCGTGGACCACAGGCCAAGGGTGATCGACACCGGCATTTTTTCCAGAATCAGATCAATCACTGAAATGGATCGAAAGTAGCTCTCGCCGAAATCGAACCGCAGGTAGTTGCCCATCATTTGCAAGAATCGTTCCAGCGGCGGCTTGTCAAAACCGAACTGTCTTTCCAGATCCTTGATGAAATCCTCCGGCAGACCACGCGCGCCTTGATATGTTTCATTGCCACGCCCGCCGCCGCCAACCTCGGTGCCGCCACCGCTGATGCGGTCTGTGGCGCTGCTTTCCTCGTCCATCTGGGCAAGGATCTGTTCGATCGGACCGCCGGGGACAAATTGGATCAGGGCAAAGTTGATGATCATGATGCCGATCAGTGTCGGAATCATCAGCAACAACCGGCGAAGGATGTAAGCTCCCATGGATTAAAACGCGCCTGCTTTTTTCAGTTTCTCTGCTTTTTCAGCACTGTACCACCAAAAATCCATTTCGCCCATAGCATAGGGCGGCAGGTTTTCTGGCCGCTCGAACACATCCAGATAAGCAATGGTATGCGCACCTTTGTACCATTGCGGCACCCAGATATGCATGGCCCGAAGCGACCGGTCCAGTGCGTGAACCGCGGTGGTCAATTCTGCACGGCTCTTGGCTTGTTCGATGATTTCCAGCAGAGCATCAATCGCCGGGTTGGCAAGCCCGCTCAGGTTATTTGCGCCTTTGTTGTTCACCACGGCACTGGAAAACATGTTGCGCAACTCGATACCCGGGGTCAAGGACATGCTGAACCGCTGGATCACGACATCATAGTCATATTCCTTTTGCCGTTCCGTGGCCTGTGCCGGATCGATATTTTTGACCGATGCATCAATGCCCAAACGTTTCAGATTGGCGATATAAGGATTCACGATACGCTCGAACGACGGGCTATCATTCAGGAATTCCACGCTCAGCACCTCGCCCTTCGCATTGGTGCGTTTACCGTTGACGATCGTCCAACCCGCAGCATCCAGCAATTTTCCGGCTTGTCGCACGGCCTTGCGATCCAACTGACGTGGCTTGGAAACCGGCGGCGAATAAGCGGGTTTTGTAAACACGGTTTCCGGCAAATCCGCCCGCAGCGGTTCCAGCAAGGCCAGCTCTTCAGGGGTGGGCATGCCGGTGGCCTCCAGATTGGAGTTTTCCCAGAAACTGTCGGTGCGTTTGTACAACCCATAGAACAAGGTCTTGTTGGACCATTCGAAATTGAACATCAGGCCCAGCGCCTCGCGGACACGGGGATCCTTGAATTTATCGCGCCGCATGTTGATCCAGAACCCCTGCGTGCCGGACGGGTTGCCATCAGGCAGGGTATCCTTGACCACCCAGCCCTTGTTCAAAGCCGGAAAGTCATAAGACGTCGCCCAGAGCTTGGACAGGAACTCCTCGCGAAAATTATAAACCCCGCCTTTGAATCCTTCGAATGCGGCGGTGTAATCGGCGTAATATTCCACGGTCAGCACATCGAAATTGGACCGACCCTGATTGATCGGCAGATCCTTGCCCCAGTAATCGTCGCGCCGGCGATAGGAAATGGTTTTGCCCGGGTCCACCTGGTCCAGCACGTATTCACCGGACCCAAGCGGCGGGTCCAGCGTGCTTTGTGCGAAATCGTGTTCGGTATAATAGACCTTGGAGAACACCGGCAGGCCGGCCACGGTCATCGGCAGTTCACGCATATTGGCCCCTTTGTTAAAGGTGAATTTCACCCGCAGCGGGGCCAGAACCTCGGCCTTTTCCACATCTTGCAACAGCACACGATAGCTCAGTCGTCCCTTGTCGCGCAGCAATTCCATCGAATAGGCAACATCCTCGGCGGTGACGGGGGTGCCATCGGAAAAACGGGCCTCGGGACGTATGTTGAAAATCGCCCAGCTGCGATCCTCGGGATATTCGATGCTTTCGGCCAGCAGGCCATACATGGAATCCGGCTCGTCCGCACTGCCTGCCATCAGGCTTTCGAAAAATATCGT
>CAMZLM010000217.1 GCA_947311485.1 uncultured Paracoccaceae bacterium | reverse complement strand
TGTTGCGTGAATTGGTCAGCTTCCCCAAGCCGACTTTGCTCAAGGATTTGGTGACAAAACGGCCAAGCCTGATGGCCTATCTGGAACGCGGCAAAGAGGTGATGTATCCCGCATGATCCCTTTTCAAAACACCGAGGTTGCCGCCGTTTTCAACGGGTTTCCCAACAGTGCCCGCAAGGGCCTGTTACACCTGCGCGAGCTGATTTTTCTGAGTGCGGCAAGAGACCCGGAAATAGCCCCGATATCCGAAGAACTGCGATGGGGTCAGCCAGCCTATTTATGCAAAACAGGGTCTAGTTTACGATTGGGCATTCCCCAAACCGGTGGATTTGCACTCTATGTTCATTGCCAAACGACTTTAATAAGAGACTTTACAGAACTGTTTCCATTTGATTTCTCAATAGAAGGTAATCGCGCCATCCATTTTCAATCCGTATCAGACCTCGACGATGAAAAAATCACATTCCTGATCAACGCCGCCCTGCGATATCGGCTCTAGGAACTGTCTTTTGCCTGCTCTGCCTTAAGCATATCGGCCGTTTCGCGCGATCCGTCATGGCTCCACCCCGGCGGAGCGAACATGTATTTCAGGCGATCCCCCATGGTAATGTCGCGCTGGAACACATCCTTGAAAATCCCCACCCATTCATGCGTCGCGACCCGCAGCGGGTTAAAGGTACCAAGGTTGAACACCAGCCCGTATTCAGGGGTTTCCTGTTCGGCAACAAAAGTGCCGAACATCTTGTCCCAAACAATCAACACGCCGGCATAGTTGGCATCCAGATAGCGCGGATTGCGGCCATGATGCACGCGGTGGTGGGAAGGTGTGTTCATCACTGCCTCGAACCAGCGAGGCATTTTGTTGATGGCTTCGGTGTGGATCCAGAATTGATAGATCAGGTTCAGGCCCGACACAAAGATCACCATAGCCGGGTGAAACCCCAACAGGATCAGCGGGGTTTTGACCAGCATCATCAGGGTAAACGTACCGGTCCACGTCTGGCGCAGAGCTGTTGTCAGGTTGTAATGCTGGCTGGAGTGATGCACCACATGCGCCGCCCAGACCCAACGAATACGATGGCCGAAACGGTGGATCCAGTAATAGGCCAGATCGTTAAGAATGAAACACAGCACGATCACCGCCACACTGCTGCCCAGATCAAACAGACGGAATTGCCATATGAAGGTAAAATAACCATAGGCGACAAATCCCAAAAGCAGACCTTCGATCACGTTGCCCGCCCCCATCGCCAAAGAGGTCAGCGCATCGCGGGTTTCATAACGCCCCCCGCGCCGTTTCAGGGTAATCCACGCCAGTTCGAGCAGGATTGCCACCACAAACAGCGGCACCGCCATTTGCACCACATCGGGAAAAACCACGTCAGGCATTGGTGCCTCCTGTCAGAATATGTTTCCACTGCTGGCGCAGCCCGTCCGCCAGTGTAATTACCACCGCAGGGGCCGTGTAATCGTGCAGCCGCACCCGCAGGCCCTTGTCCGTTTCGCGAACCTCACAGCCACGCGGAACCAAACGACAGACCGCATCCGCCCCCATCGCCCAGACCAGCCCCGGGCCTTGATCTGTCAACACCAGCGCCTGATGGTTGCTATCGGCAATTTCCACCTGCGTTACTGTTGTTTTCGGGTATTGTGCCAACCATAGCCGGCGCACCTGTTCGGCGTTCTGCATTTGCATGCGGCGGGAATTACCCAACACATGCAGTAACAGGGCAATCCCGAGAATACCGAAAACAACAATCGGGCCAAGAAGGTATAAAGGCATAGACACCCCCGTTTTGGTTCAACCCAGAGTGCAACCGGTTCACCGGCCTGTCAATCCTGCCCGCGCGTCAGCTTTCCTTGGCGGCAATCACGGCCTTAAGCAGTTTTTGCGCTTCGGGCGCATCCCATTCCGCCTCGCCTACAAGGCGGGCGATTTCGCGGCCCTGACGATCCAGAACCAATGTGGTGGGCAGGCCCAATACCGACATGCGCCGCGCGTAGGCCTGTTTCGGATCACGCAGGATCGGCAGGTCTTTCACCCCTACCTTGCCAAAAAACGTTTTGATCATTGCAACCGGATTGCGACCCGTCGCCACGGTGACAACTGCAAAATTATCCCCCCCCAATTCACGCTGCAAGGCATCCAGCTGCGGCATTTCCTTGCGGCAGGGCGCACACCATGTGGCCCAGAAATTCAGCAACACAACCTTGCCCTTGTAGGCAGAAATATCCAACTCGTTTCCGTTCTGATCCAGAAACGGCACCACCACAGGGGCCTTGGCCACACTGTGAATCGCCAGCTTGCGCATATCCCCATCGCGCACGTCCTTGAGCGCAGCAGTATCCACGCTTTGCGTCAACACAGGGTTTGCACCTGGCGTAACGGCAACATATACAAGGGCTGCTGCGGCACACAGCAGGAGTGCGGCAACAATTGTTTTCATCTGGGTCATATCCGGCCTCTCAATTCCAAGGGTCTTGTACCATGTCCGACAAATCGTCATCAAATGCAATGTGGGGCGGTCGCTTTGCCTCTGGTCCCGATGCCATCATGGAGGCAATCAATGCCTCTATCGATTTTGACAAACGGATGGCCAAGCAGGATATAGAGGCCTCGCGCGCCCATGCGGCAATGCTCGCCAAACAGGGTATTATCACTGATAGCGATGCGGATGCCATTCGGGAAGGCCTGCTCACGGTGTTGTCAGAAATAGAGGCCGGCACCTTCAAATATTCCAAGGCTCTGGAAGACATCCATATGAACGTGGAATCCCGCCTGAAAGAAATCATCGGCGAACCGGCGGGGCGTTTACACACGGGGCGTTCCCGCAATGATCAGGTCGCCAATGATTTCAAGATGTGGGTACGGGATCAGTTCGACGCCGCAATCGGTGGCATTGACGCCCTGACCGCTGCGCTGCTGGATCAGGCCGAAGCCGGTGCCGATATGGTGATGCCCGGTTTCACCCACCTGCAAGTGGCGCAACCCGTCACATGGGGTCACCACATGCTGGCCTATGTGGAAATGTTCGCCCGCGACAAATCCCGCATGATGGATGCACGGGCGCGGATGAATGAATGTGTGCTGGGGGCGGCAGCATTGGCCGGAACATCCTTCCCGCTGGATCGGGACATGACGGCACAGGCTCTTGGATTTGACCGTCCTTCCGCCAATTCGCTCGATTCCGTATCGGACCGCGATTTTGCGCTGGAGTTCCTGTCATCCGCGTCCATCTGCGCCACCCACCTGTCGCGCTTTGCCGAGGAGTTGGTGATCTGGTCCACAGTGCAATTCAAATTCGTCACCCTGTCGGACCGTTTTTCCACCGGCTCCTCCATTATGCCGCAAAAGAAAAACCCCGATGCAGCGGAATTGATCCGGGCCAAGGTCGCGCGGATCAATGGTTCGCTGGTCGGGCTGTTAACCGTGATGAAAGGCCTGCCATTGGCCTATTCCAAGGACATGCAAGAGGACAAAGAACAGGTCTTTGACGCCGCCGACAGCCTGATGCTGGCACTGGCTGCCATGGCAGGAATGGTGGCAGACATGACCCCGAACAAGGCAGAGCTCGAAGTCGCCGCCGCAACCGGATTTTCCACCGCAACCGATCTGGCCGACTGGCTGGTGCGGGCATTGAACATGCCATTCCGCGATGCGCATCACGTGACCGGCGCGCTGGTGAAAATGGCCGAGGATGGCAACTGCGATCTGCCCGATCTGACATTGGCACAAATGCAAAGCGTCTGCCCCGATATTACCGAGGCGGTGTTCGAGGTTCTCGGCGTGCATAATTCGGTGAACAGCCGCACCAGCTATGGCGGCACTGCGCCGGCCAATGTGCGCGCGCAAATCAAGCGCTGGCGTGGGGAGTTGGGCTGATGGTCAAGGTTCTCGTTATACTTCTGGCAAGCACAGCAATGCTTGCCAATTGCGGCATCAAGGGCGATCCCCTGCCGGTTGCCGCCAGCCAATAAACGCCCCGTAGGGTGCGCGGTTCCCGCGCACCATTCCGTTCAGGCGTCCGTTACATTTTCTTTAAACGCCACCTTGAATTCAGCCTGCTTGTCCGGCGATGCCTCGGTTTGATATTTCTCTTTCCATTCGGCACTGGACATCCCGTAAAAGGCAACGCGGCCTTCTTCTTTGGTCATTTCAATGCCTCGTTCATTGGCGGCCTCCTGATACCAGCGTGACAGGCAGTTGCGGCACATACCGGTCAGGTTCATCATGTCGATGTTCTGCACATCGGTACGTTTTACCATTAAATGTTCACGCAACGCGCGAAAGGCAGCTGCCTCTATTTCGATACGGGTTTGGTCGTCCATGGTTAACACTCCGGTTTATTATGACGTCAAAGGCACATTTGCATTGCTTTGCCCTACACTGAGCGGTTGCGATACACTGCCGTGCCTATTATAAGACTTTCTCTATTTATTCTTGCGAGGGATCAAGTACCCGCAAGATTTTAACCGGACAAGCCCGAAGCTACGGGCTATAGAAGGGCCACTCAGGATATTCAGAAAGAAGAACACATGCGGCGGATGAGAAGTGTAAAAGTTGTGGCAACCCTTGGGCCTGCCTCGGATACCTATGATATGATCCGCAAACTGTCAGAAGCCGGTGCCGATGTGTTCCGTCTGAACATGAGCCATGGCAGCCAAAGCGACATCCGCGAGAAACACCAGATCATCCGTGACGTTGAACGCGACACCGGCCGCCCGATCGGAATTCTGGCCGATTTACAGGG
>CAMZLM010000216.1 GCA_947311485.1 uncultured Paracoccaceae bacterium | reverse complement strand
GTTAATTTGCTCTTAATCAGACAGAGACGCGCGCGATTTTTTTACATCGACGCGACAAACCGTTCAAACAGGTAGAAGCTGTCCTGCGGGCCGGGGCTTGCTTCGGGGTGGTGTTGTACCGAGAAAACAGGCCGGTCGGTCATTGCGATTCCGCAGTTGGATCCGTCAAAAAGGGACACGTGGGTTTCCGTGACGCCTGCGGGCAGGCTGGTGGCATCGACGGCAAAACCGTGGTTC
Source organism: uncultured Paracoccaceae bacterium (assembly GCA_947311485.1). Taxonomy (GTDB): domain Bacteria; phylum Pseudomonadota; class Alphaproteobacteria; order Rhodobacterales; family Rhodobacteraceae; genus Amylibacter. The sequence continues at coordinate 5,506 of CAMZLM010000216.1, read as the reverse complement.
ATTGAGGTGATCTCCACCTTGCCGGAAGCAGTTTCCTTTACCGGATGATTAGCCCCGTGATGACCGTGGTTCATCTTCAGGGTTTTTCCGCCCAAAGCCAGCGCAAGCATTTGGTGCCCAAGGCAAATTCCAAAGACCGGCAGGTCGGTTGTGTCCAGAATTTCGCGGATCATTGGGACCGCATATTCACCCGTGGCCGCCGGATCGCCGGGACCATTGGACAGGAAAACACCGCTTGGATTATGCGCGAGGATTTCCGCGGCGGTGGCGGTGGCGGGCAGCACGGTCACATCACAACCGGCAGAGGCCAGACAGCGCAGAATGTTGCGTTTCGCCCCGAAATCAATGGCGACGACCTTTTTGCCCGCTGTGCTGCGTTGGGTAAACCCGTCCGGCCATGCCCAGCGTTGTTCATTCCAGTTGTAAGACTGCGCACAGGTGACCTCGATCGCGAGATCCTGCCCTTCGAGACCGGCGAAATCGCGGGCTTTTTGCAGTAGGGCGGGGATGTCGAATGCACCGTCTGTCGCGTGTTGAATGGCCACGTGCGGTGCGCCTTGCTGGCGAATGGCACGGGTCAGGCGCCGTGTGTCAATGCCACCAACACCAATCCGCCCGCGTTTGGACAGCCATGCAGAAAGCGTTTGTTCCGAGCGCCAGTTTGACGGTTCTGTCGGATCCCATTTGACAATCATTGCCCGCGCGACCGGATCGGCGGTTTCGTCATCTTCGGCGGTAACGCCGGTGTTGCCAATATGGGGAAAGGTAAAGGTGATTGCCTGCCCCGCATAGGACGGGTCGGTCATGATTTCCTGATAACCGGTCATGGCAGTGTTGAAGCACAGCTCGGCCTCGACGATGCCGGTGGCCCCGAAGCCGCGGCCATAAAATATGGTCCCGTCGGCGAGCACAACGCAAGCGGTTGGAAAGTCAGGGTTTTCTTGTTCCCGGGCGGCGGATGATGCGGATGACATGGGGGCAGAGTCCTCTGGCAAAATTTGCGCGAAACTACGCCTGAACGCAGAAATGGTCAAGGGTTTGTGGCAAAAAGAATATGCCAATGAATACAGAATGTTAATTCAAAAAAACTTCATTGTCAGGCGCAGAAATTACTTGTAAATAAGGGGTCTGATACGGCGAGCCCGGGAGAAATGGTCATGCGCGATAAGATAAACACCGAGATGAAACAAGCAATGCGTGACAAAGACCGTACACGTTTGGCGACAATACGATTGATCAATGCCGCGATCAAAGACCGCGATATTGCCGCGCGCAGCGAGGATAATCACGAGGGTGTTTCGGATGCGGAAATCCTGACGGTGCTGGCCAAAATGGTCAAGCAACGGTTAGACAGCGCCAAGATCTACGAAGAAGCCGGCCGTCTGGAATTGGCGGAAAAGGAGCGCGAGGAAATCGGGGTGATTCAGGATTTCCTGCCCAAGCAGCTGTCGGAAGACGAATCCCGTGCCGCTGTGGAAAAAGCCATTGCCGATACCGGTGCCAGTTCTATTCGCGACATGGGCAAGGTCATGGGCGCGCTGAAATCGGCCTATTCGGGGCAGATGGATTTTGGCAAAGTTGGCGGTATCGTCAAAGAATTGCTTGGCTGATCCTAGGGGTATTTCCGCGCCGCTTTGGCGATTGCAATTTTGCCCCCGTTTTTGGATTTTTTCGCAACCGCAGTCCAGACATAGGTATGCCGACCGGATGGAGGGCAGGGGCTTTTGTATTTGAACGCCCCTGGCGCGACTACTTTTTGGCCAGTGTAGGCCACTAATCCGCCACCGTGATTGTAATTTGGTGCGTCTTTGTCGACGAGCCGAAAGCGAATGTATTTTGTGCCGGCGGGGACTTTGCCCAGCCGAAAAGCCGGATTTTTCACACGGTTCGGATTGCCATTGGTGCAGGATTTCAGCCCGGCCCAAGTAAATGATATCGAAAAGGCCGAGGCCATTTGCGGCGCACCGGCCAGCAGGGCCAATGCGAGTGCTGTTCTGATGAACGTTTTCATGGGGCTTTCCTTTTGCAACTGGGTTGAGTGAATAGACCCAAGGCTAAAGAAAAAACCTGTTGCCCACAGTGGGGTTGATCACTCTTTTATTGCGCGCCATGGTTTCGGCATCAGCACCCAGCGTCCGTTGACAAAAATCAATCCGTCAAAGGCCAAACCAAGGGTTTCGCCAGCCCGCACAAATTTAAACCGGACAATCACGTTGTTACCGTGAATAAACGGGATCACCTTTTTATAGCCGCCCGGGAATTTCCGAAGTGCTGAATCGTGGTTTTTTAGTTTTTGCGTGGTGGTTTCAATGGAATAGATGTCGGTATGTTCGGGTTTGGGGCCAATGGCGATACCGGGTTTAAAGATGCTGTCATACTGGGTGATTAGCGCGTTGGCCAACGGGTCGCTGTACACGGCGCGGATGTCGGCCTCTGTTGGTTTCAGGGCCGCGGTCAGGGCGGCACGATCGGCATTCGGATCAAAGAATTTTTGCAGCATAACACGCGCTGCTATGGTGGGTTGTTCGGGCCGCGCGGGGGCCACTTGTGCCGTTGGCTGTTTGTCGACCACAGCGGGGGCGGCCTGAACGACCGGAGCGGCCTGTACCGGCGCAGCAGCGGGCGGCGGGGTTGGTTTGGCCGGAATCTGGGCCATGGCAAAACGATCAACGGTTTGTTGGAAGGACATTTCGGGGGCTTGTTGGCACACGGTTTTCAAGACGCCATAGAGCCCTTCGATCAGAACCTGATCAACCACACGCTTTTTGCCGTCGGTTTTCGCCAGATAGCCGGAGGCCCAGAATGCAGACAGGGTTTTATCCCCCGCATCTCCGGTAAGCAAGAGATCGGCACAGGGCACGGATGGATCAAACGACAGGCGCTGTGCCTGCGCGGTGGAAATGGTTGCGCCAATCAGCGCGGGGATCAATAGCGGTGTTAAAATACGCATAACGGTACCTCGGGTCTTATGGAAATTATCCTAGCCTAACCCAGGCATGTCTTTTTTGGCAAGTATCGCGTATTGTTAATACGATCTCTGATTGAGGTTCCGCAAGGCGGTTTCAATACGGTTGCGCAGATCAAGCCGTTCATCCGGTGTCAGAAATGCCCCGAGTTCGATTTCACGCCCGGAACCCGACAGGGTCAGGTAATTCTGCACATGCGGGTTTTCGCGGATGTTGACCTTGATCCAATAGGGGTTTCCCTGCCAGAACTGATCCGGCGCACGCGGATTGTACCGGTAAACCGTCACCAGATCTTGCCAGATTTTCAATTCCTCGCGCAGGGCACCGTCGGCGGTGTTGCGTTGGATCAGGTACCACAACAAACCAATTGCGGCCAACAGGTGCGGCAGCACCCCCCACCATGCCAGCGTTCCCAGCAGAGACAGCAATGGAATGCTGAGCATAATCGCGGTTCCGGCCATCACCACAACAAACCCTTGCGGTGACAACGACCGGTGCGGGCGCAGGGTAAAGCTGTGCAGCGGCGGATCCGTGCGCAGCAGGGTGCCATCTGTGGAAAAGGCCGGGGTTTGCGCCCCGGCCTCCTTGTTTTCAGTGTTCGGCGTCATGCTAGTGTGACGGTCCTTTGTCCCACATATCCGGTGTCGGAAGCTGCTCGAATGTATGCTCGGGCGGTGGGTTTGACAGGGTCCATTCCAGCGTATCCGCATATTCGCCCCAGTATGCCTTTTCGGTCACTTTCTTGCCTGCGAACAGGGTATAGAAAACGATGCCGATGAACAGCAGGAAGGAAACGAACGACAACAGCGCCCCATAAGAGGAGATCTTGTTGTAGAAGGCGAAGGCCTCGTTGTAGTCGATATAACGGCGTGGCATGCCTTGCAGCCCCAGGAAGTGCTGAGGGAAGAAGGTCACGTTGGTGCCGATAAAGAACAGCCAGAAATGCAGTTTCGCCGCGAACTCCGGATACTGGCGACCGGACATTTTGCCGATCCAGTAATACACACCGGAGAACAGACAGAAAGCCGCGCCAATCGCCATCACATAGTGGAAGTGTGCCACAACGTAATAGGTGTCATGTACCAGACGGTCCACAGGAGCCTGTGACAGAACAACGCCGGTCACGCCGCCCACGGTGAACATGAACAAGAAGCCAACGGCAAACAGCATCGGTGCCTTGAATTCAATCGAGCCGCCCCACATGGTGGCAATCCAGCTGAAGATCTTGATGCCGGTGGGCACCGCAATCACCATGGTTGCCAGCATGAAATAGGACTGCTGGGTCAGGGACATGCCAACGGTGTACATGTGGTGCGCCCAGACAACAAAGCCCAGACCACCAATCGCCACCATCGCATAAACCATCGGCAGATAGCCAAAGATCGGCTTCTTGGAGAAGGTCGAAATAACATGGCTGACGATACCAAAGCCCGGCACGATGATCATGTATACCTCGGGGTGGCCAAAGAACCACAACAGGTGTTGGTACAGGATCGGATCGCCGCCGCCTGACGGATCAAAGAAGGTGGTGCCAAAGTTACGGTCGGTCAACAGCATGGTGATCGCGCCCGCCAGAACCGGCAGGGACAGAAGGATCAGGAAAGCCGTGACAAAGATCGACCAGGCAAACAGCGGTGTTTTATGCAGGGTCATTCCCGGCGCACGCATGTTCAAAAAGGTGGTGATCATGTTGATCGCGCCCAGAATGGACGAGGCACCCGACATGTGAACCGCGAAAATCGCGAAATCCATCGAATAGCCACCTTCGGAGGTGGACAGCGGCGCATAGAGCACCCAGCCAACGCCGGAACCAAGCTGATCGTTGCCACCCGGCGTAATCAGGGAGATAGACGCCAGTGTAACACCGGTGAAATACATCCAGAACGACAGGTTGTTCAACCGCGGGAACGCCATATCCGGCGCGCCGATCATCAGCGGCATGAAATAGTTGCCAAACCCGCCAAACAAGGCCGGAATGAACACAAAGAACATCATCAAAATACCGTGGCCGGTAATCAGAACGTTCCACAAATGCCCGTTGGGTGTGCAGTTTTCAACCGTGCTGGCCAACAGGCTGGCACCTTCCATACACATGTATTGAACACCGGGTTCCATCAACTCCAAACGCATGAAAACGGAGAACAGGACAGCTAGAAGCCCCGCGATCCCTGATACGAACAAGTATAGAATACCGATGTCTTTGTGGTTGGTTGACATAAACCAACGCGTGAAAAAGCCTTTCGGCGCATGACCATCGTGGCCATGTGTGGCTGCATCTGCCATCATTGTCTCCCCTTTAGCGAGTTCTTTATCTGCGAATCCAAGGCTAGGTGGTCGCAGTCACTCTTCTCCTTGCTACCGCAGCAAAATGATCTTCTCAACTATATTAAAGGTCGCAGGCAGGGGAATCGCATGACCATCACACGCGGAGTATCTGAAGAAGGTAGCGATTATTCCATCCTGCCTTTTTACGCATGACGCGCAGGGATTTTTTGTCTTTTGCTTTGTTGAGCAGGTTCATCGCCATGTGCTTGATGACT
>CAMZLM010000215.1 GCA_947311485.1 uncultured Paracoccaceae bacterium | reverse complement strand
GGCCCGTGATCAAATCAACATTGTAGGGTCGTCTACTGTTTTTCCATTTTCCACCACAGTCGCCGAGCATTTCGGTAAGTCGACCTCTTTCAAGACACCCGTCGTCGAGAGCACCGGTTCCGGCGGTGGGTTGAAATTGTTTTGCGCTGGCAATGGTCTGGATACGCCGGACATTACCAATGCATCCCGCCGGATCAAATCTTCGGAAGTTGAAAAATGCGCCGCCAACGGTGTGACCGAAATCGTAGAGGCCACGATTGGTTTTGATGGTATTGTTATTGCCAACTCTTCCAGCGTGCCACAGCTCAAGGTGACCTTGCGCGATCTGTTTCTGGCATTGGCCAAGGATGTGCCGAACGGCAAAGGTGGCACACAGCCGAATCCATATACTACATGGCGTCAAGTGAATGCCGATTTGCCGGACGTTAAAATTGAGGTCCTCGGCCCGCCACCAACATCCGGCACACGCGATGCATTTGCCGAGCTGGCACTTGAAGGTGGTTGTAAAACCTTTGACTGGATCAAAGCCCTGAAGAAATCGGACAAGCCTGCCTATAAGGCTCTGTGTCACACCATCCGTGAAGATGGCGCGTATATTGAAGCCGGTGAGAATGACAACCTGATCGTGCAAAAGCTGCAAGCAAACCCGAATGCCTTTGGGGTGTTCGGTTATAGCTTTCTGGAGCAAAACAGCGATGTAATCCAAGGGTCGATCGTCAACGGCGTTGCCCCTGAATTCGAAGAAATTGCCGATGGTAACTATCCGATTGCGCGTTCGTTGTATTTCTACGTGAAGAAATCGCACGTGGACCAGATCCCCGGCATCCGCGAATATCTGGCTGAATTTACCGCCGAGGATACTTGGGGGGACGAAGGCTATCTGGCAGACAAAGGTTTGATCCCGTTGTCCGCAGAAGCCCGCAAGGTCTGGGCGAAAAAAATCAACAATCTTGAATTGCTGAAGAAGTAATTCTTTGCCTAGAGCAGCAGCGGTTGCTCTAGGCATTTTTGGTTTTGAAGGAATGGCAGATGACGGTAAATGCAATTGATATTACGACGAAAAATCGCCCGATGTGGCTGGATCGCGCTGTCATTATTGTGCTTGCCTTGATGGCTGGCGTTGCCATTTTGGTGACCGTTGGTATCGTTTTTTCGCTGGTTTTCGAAGCCTACCTGTTTTTTGAAAAAGTATCGGTGACCGATTTTCTGTTTGGTCTGGAATGGAGCCCGCAAACGGCTATTCGTGCCGATCAGGTTGGTTCCACTGGCAGTTTCGGGGTGTTGCCCTTGATAAACGGTACCCTACTTATTTCCGCAATCGCGATGGCGGTAGCCACGCCCCTAGGGTTGGCTTCGGCGGTTTACCTGTCGGAGTATGCATCCAAACGGGCGCGGTCGTGGATCAAACCGGCGTTGGAAATCCTGGCTGGTATTCCCACGGTTGTTTATGGATTTTTTGCGGCTCTGACCCTTGCGCCGATCATTCGAATGACCGGAGGTAAATTGGGGCTGGAAGTCGCATCCGAAAGCGCGCTTGCGGCGGGGATCGTGATGGGAATCATGATTGTGCCGTTGATTTCGTCCCTGTCCGATGACGTGATAAACGCAGTACCACAATCCTTGCGGGATGCCTCTTTTGGCTTGGGGGCCACACGGTCAGAAACCATTCGCAAGGTGGTTTTACCCGCAGCATTGCCGGGTATTTCGGGTTCATTGTTGCTTGCGACCTCGCGAGCTATTGGCGAAACGATGATCGTTTTAATGGCGGCAGGCATGGCCGCAAAATTGTCGCTGAATCCTTTGGATGCGGTGACGACCATCACCGTTCAAATTGTGGCTCTGTTGACCGGCGATCAGGAATTTGACAGCGCCAAAACACTCTCCGCTTTTGCTTTGGGGCTTTTCCTCTTCATTATAACTCTTGGAATCAATGTCTTGGCCCTTGGCATTGTCCGGAAATATCAGGAACAATATGATTGATTTTGGTAAAAATGCCGGTTTCGACCTTAAGGGTCGTCATCGGGCTGAAGCGCGGTTTCAATGGATGGGAAAGATCGCGATCGCAATCTCCTTGTTCTTTTTGGCGGCGATGGTGTTCACGATTGCACGCGATGCCAGCGGGATCATCAAGCAGACCCAGATTCAACTTCAGCTGGATTTGACAGACGCCACCGGTATTGCACAAAACAACAAACACCCGAGCTATGGCAAAGCTGTCAAAGCAGCCCTACGCGCACAGTTTCCAAAGGTTAAAAAGCGCAAGGATAAAAAGCGTCTGTATGGATTTGCCAGTCCCGAAGCCGGATTTGAAATCGCAAGAATGATCGATGAATCACCGGAAATACTGGGGCGAATTACCAAAGTCTGGGTGACGGCATCGGATGGCCTTGATCTGTATCTACGGGGCAAGGTGGACATGGATCTGCCTGAACGCCAGCGCCGTGTATCGGATGCCGAGAGAGACTGGATTGCTACATTGCAGGAACAGGGTCATTTGCGCCGGGTTTTCAATTGGGGCTTCCTGACCAATGGTGACAGCCGTGAACCGGAAGTTGCCGGTATCCTGAGCGCTTTGGTTGGTACGGCATATTCCTTGGCGGTTTGTTTTGCTTTTGCGTTTCCGGTCGGGATTGGGGCGGCAATTTACCTTGAGGAATTCGCCCCCAAAAGCCGACTTTCCGACCTGATCGAAGTGAACATCAACAATCTTGCAGCAGTGCCCTCGATTGTGTTCGGGTTGCTTGGTCTGTCAATGTTTCTCGGGGTTTTCGGAATGCCGCGGTCCTCGCCTTTGGTGGGGGGATTGGTGTTGGCGCTGATGACGCTGCCAACGATGATTATTGCCGCACGTGCTGCCCTGCGATCCGTCCCGCCGAGCTTCAAAGAGGGGGCGCTAGCCCTTGGCGCAAGCCCGGTCCAAGCGGTGTTCCACCACGTTTTCCCCGTAGCAATGCCCGGAATGTTAACAGGTTCCATCGTGGGGATGGCACAGGCCCTGGGGGAAACAGCCCCGCTTTTGATGATCGGGATGGTGGCCTTTATTGTCGATATTCCAACGTCTATCTTGGAACCGGCCACAGCTTTGCCTGTGCAAATTTTCTTGTGGGCGGACAGTCCGGAACGGGCTTTTACCGAAAAAACAGCGGCTGCGATTATCGTTTTGCTGGTCTTTCTGGTGTCTATGAATCTGATCGCAATCCTCTTGCGTCGCAAGCTTGAAACGAGGTTTTAACATGCTTGATCCAATTATTTCAGCCCGGGGCGTGAACGTATTTTACGGCGATTCACAGGCGCTATTTGATATTGAACTGGACGTGTTACCGAACAAGGTAACGGCCTTGATCGGTCCGTCCGGCTGCGGAAAATCCACTTTTCTGCGGTCGATCAACCGTATGAATGACCTGATTCCCGTCTGTCGCTTCGAGGGAGAACTTACCCTGAGTGGTCAGGATATTTATGATAAATCGGTTGATGTCGTGGCCCTGCGGGCACAGGTGGGGATGGTGTTTCAAAAGCCAAACCCGTTTCCCAAATCGATCTTTGAAAACGTTGCCTACGGGTTGCGAATTCATAAAATGTGTACTGCAAAATCGGAACTTCAGGACCGGGTCGAATGGAGTCTGAAAAGCGCCGGACTCTGGGAGGAGGTCTCCCATCGTCTGGATGAACCGGGCAACAGCCTGTCCGGTGGTCAGCAGCAACGCCTGTGCATTGCACGTGCGATTGCAGTGCAGCCCAAGGTGGTTTTAATGGATGAACCCTGTTCCGCACTCGACCCGATTGCAACGGCGGTGATTGAAGACCTGATCGACAGTTTACGCAAAGACTATACCATTATCATCGTAACCCATTCGATGCAGCAGGCAGCCCGTATTTCGCAACGCACCGCATTTTTCCATCTTGGAAAACTGGTGGAGTTCGGAGAAACCAAAACCATTTTCACCACGCCAAAAGACGAGCGTACGCAAAATTACATTACCGGCCGGATCGGATAGGAGATGCCTATGGAAACCCCTCATATCGTTAAGAAGTTTGACAAAAATCTGGATAAGATCAAGTCGGTTATTTTAGAAATGGGCGCGTTGGTGGCACGGCAACTCGAAGATGCCTCCGAGGTTTTATTCGCCTATGACAAAAAAGAAGTGAGACGAATTACCGAACTGGACCTGATGATAAACGGGTTTCACAAGGACGTGCATTCAAGGGCTGAAATCCTGATTGTGCGCCGTCAGCCGATGGCCTTTGATTTGCGTGCAACCCTGGCACCGATCGAGGTCGCCCGCGAACTGGAGCGGGTCGGTGACTATGCCAAAACCATGGCGGCCTTTGCAGAAACCTTTGACGAATCCCCCCCCGCGAGCGAGCATATCGCGTTGATAAACGAAATGAGCGCCGCCGTTCTGGTGATGTTGGGTGACGTGTTGCAGGCATATTTGACGGGCGATATCGAGCTTGCAGCCAATGTGCGCGCGCAAGATTTAAGTGTCGATATCCTGAATGATAAAATACGGGATAGCGCGACGAAAATGGCCGGCGATTCTACGCATGATGCAAAGGCTTGTATCTATGTTATTTTGGTGGCGCAGAAACTGGAACGGGTCGGGGATCACATCACCAATGTTTCAAGATATATCAATCAAGTTTATACGGGCGACGATCTGAAACGGTCCCTGTAACGGTTTTACTGCCAGAAAACGGGCGATAACAATATGGGGGATGTTTGGTTATCTGGCAGGGGCTGAGGGACTCGAACCCACGACCCTCGGTTTTGGAGACCGATGCTCTACCAACTGAGCTAAACCCCTAAAGGCCAGATAACGAGGTTTGGATTACTGGCAAATTGCATCGGTTGCAAGGGTAACTTGGCCGAAAACACCAGAAAACATAAGGCCCTTTTACGGGCTTGATACCCAGCTTAGTTGTTTGACCAGAACCCAAGGGAAAAGGAATTCATGCCCGTCGCCGGAATTCAACTGATTGACCGAGATATTCAGATTGAGAAACAGCACAATCACAAACATGGGCCAAGTCATTATTCGGGACAGCCTGTCACAGGTTGTCGGGTCCGTGTGCATTTGGCTGGCTATGGTCAGAAAGCCGACAAAGACAGAAATTGCCCCGAAACGCACCACATCAAAAGCAATGACATTCAGGCTCATCGGGGCAAGGATCGCGGAGATGACAGCAAAGCGGGTTAAGGCCGATGCCTGCGGACCAAGCAGTTTCAGGTTAAACCAGATCATCCAGAGCGTCATGCCAAACAGCGGAATTCCATCAAACAGAACCCAGGAACGGTAATCGAGCATACCGCGTTTTTCGGCCATAACGGACAGGTTGTCAGCCAATGTCCGTTTCATCACAATTGTGGATTCCGGATTGGCCGGAAAGGTGGATTTGGCATCGATGTAATCAACAAAGGCTGCGTAGCTTTCCGGCGGCAATTGCCCCCATTTGTTTAAAATGGCCAAGGATACGATCGCGCCGATCAGGGGCAGGATTGCCGTAAAAAACCGCGTGAGGGTTTTTTGCAAGGGGCGGGAAACCCAGATATCAAAAGCATAAAATACGGTGAAATACGGGAGCATGACCTCGTGCATGAAAACACCGATGACAGCAACCGCAATGCGCAGCAGAACTCCGCCTTTGGTGGCGGCACTGGTGAACAAAGACAGGCACACCATGCCGATAAGGATCAGATCAATATAACCGGTGCTGGCCATAATGGCGGCGAAGGCAAAGGAGCTGAACAATAAAATCAATAGCAGGTAACCCGCCAAAGTTGCCGGCAGACGACGGGAAAACAAGACTGCGGCCATACCGGTGCCAAAGAATGCCATTAAAACGCTGATCAGATATACTTCGTTTACTGTAACGGTATCTCCCCAAAAGAGATTGGCGGCAACTCCGATCATACCGCGCCGGATCAAGCCGAAATTATAATCAAACAGCAAAACAGTTCCGGTAAAAGCATTGGGGGGGAGTAGATTACGCACTAGCACGAAGAACAGGGCAACAACCGCCAGTCGATAGAGCCATTTCGGGGCCGGTTGGGACATTTCAGTATTCATCGGGGATGGCTCGCTGTCTTGGTTGGGCATTTGTCGGGCGGTCAATCCACGAGACCGTCGCGAATTAAACTTGCAGCCGACGTTTTAATCGCCTGACGGGCTTCGATGAATTCCATGCCCAATACTTCGCTGGCGGCAGCATTATCGAAATGTTGCTCAAGGCCCAAAAAAGGTACAATAGAGCGAATGGACGGATCAAAATAGGCAAGCAGTTTAATCAACCAGTCAGGGGCCAATCGGGTTGAAATCCGGCGGTCCGGGTATTCGGCTTTCAGGATCATTGCTACATCTTGCATCCACATAAACCGTTCTGTGGCAATGAAACGGGCACCGATACTCTCGTCCGATAGCAGGGCACGCACATGCATGGTGGCTACGTCCCGCACATCCACGACGGGAAACCCGATCCGTGGGAGAACAGGATCTTTGCCCCGCATGAGCCGTTGTATCAGTTGTAGTGAAGTTCCGGTTTTTGCGCCGAGCGCCGGGCCAAGAACCAAACCGGGATTGATGGTTGTGAGTCTGACCTCGGGGAATTCGCGGACAAACGACCACGCGGCCTTTTCTGCCATGGTTTTTGATTTGGCATAGGCGTTGGCCTGTGGTGAATGCAATTCCGTCCAGTCCTTTTCCGTGTACCGTGTGCGGCCGGCACCCAGCCGTTTATGGGCAATCGCCACCACCGAAGAGGTTAGGACAACCCTGTTCACACCGGTAGCCTGTGCCGCACTCAAAGCGCGCTTGGTGCCGTCTACGGCGGGGCGGATCAAATCGTCTTCGTTATCAGGCTGCGCCATAGGAAATGGTGACGCAGTATGGATCAAGGCAGAAGACCCCTGCAAGGCTTCGGCCCAACCGGCGTCGTGATTCAGGTCCAAAACCGAAAAACGCAGTTTTTTGTCGAGGTCGATGGCCTCTTTGATGTTCGGTGCAAGCGCGGCACGGGTTTCTTTACCGCGCGCGATATCGCGGACAGAAGCATGGACCGAAAATCCGTCATCTAAAAGCAAACGAATGATGTGCTTGGCAATAAAGCCAGAACCACCCGTTACAAAAATTGTTTTATTACGTGCCATCAAAAATCCATAGAAACACGCGCGTGTCGCATAAAGGTCACATTGGGGAATTTGCACCCAATTGCAATGCCTATAATGATTTCTGTGCATGCTTGTGGCTCAGGTGTTGCCTTACCGCCCAGATAAGCGGCAAGTTTACCGTCCATTAACAATGGATACGGTCGGCGGGATGTCGCGCCCTGCTCAAGGAAAGGTTTGCCCCAAAGCTCAAAGGGGGTACCCTGCGGGTATTGAACTTTGCACAGGTGTTGGTTTGCGATATTTTTTTCTGATTTTGGTTGCGGCCGTTTTGGTTGGTTGTTCTGGCTCGCGGCGTGTGACGATGCCCGCGCCAGTGGTGGATTCGCGAGGGGCGATAACCCCGCCGCGTTTTGAGGACAGTGACCCGTTTGAATGGATTGGCCGAAAGCCCTGGAGCTATCCTATTCATGGTGTTGATGTGGCCCGCTATCAAGGCGACGATATCAACTGGTTGGCTGTACGGCACTCGGGGGTGTCCTTTGCCTATGTCAAAGCAACCGAAGGCGGCGACCACCTAGATGAGCTGTTCAAGCAGAATTGGCGCGGGGTCAAACGGGCCGGTTTACTGCGCGGGGCCTATCACTATTTCTATTTTTGCCGTCCGGCCAACGAACAAGCCCGATGGTTTATCAAACATGTCCCCAATGACCCGAAAATGTTACCGCCGGTGCTGGATATTGAATGGACGCCCTATTCCCCGACCTGTCGCATTCGCCCGGAACCGCATAAGGTGCGCGCCGAAATGCAGGTCTTCCTGAACCGAATTCAGCGCCATTATGGCAAGGTACCCTTGGTATATACCACACCTGATTTTTATCATCGCAACGAGCTGTGGAAGTTGCAAGGCGTGGAATTCTGGCTGCGCTCGGTGGCGGATCACCCGCATGCGCGCTATCCGGGGCGGCGCTGGGCATTTTGGCAGTACACCGGCACGGGGATCGTGCCGGGGATCAAAGGAAATGCAGACATCAATGTGTTTTCAGGCTCTGCACAACAGTGGAAGGTATGGTTAAGCGCGCGAGGTGTCACGCGTTAGCGGTGTGCGAATACCGCACACCCGACGGTTAGTCCTGTCGCAAAGAGGTTAGAACTTTTTGCTGTTCTGCGGGGGATAGTTCTTCGATGGCAGCCATAACACAACGCAATTCTGCCCGCACGCCATGCAGTTGATCAATCAGGGACAACACCACACCAAGAGCTTCGTCCTGTAGGTCAAACTGTTCAACCAGATCACAAATCAACTCTGCCCGTGCCAAATCGGCGGATGAAAACACTGCGCCTTTTTCTGTCTGTGACGGGCACAAAAAGGCGTGTTCGACATAGGTTACCAGACGGGTCCGTGTCAGGCGGGACACGGCTGTTACGATTTGTTCTTCGGTATAATAACGGATCATGACATCATCCCCTTACGTGGATCATAGGCGTGGTTTTTGCGCCACTCCTGCATGAAGTTTTCCAATTCGCTATCGATTTTCGGTGGCGAGACGATTTTCAAAACCACCTTTTGATCACCGGCTGTATGCCCTGCCCGCTTGACGCCACGCCCCCGCAAACGCAGCGTTTGTCCGCTATGCGCACCTTTGGGGATGGTCAGGTTGACAGAACCATCAATCGTAGGCGTGGCAATTTTACCGCCTAAAACCGCTTCGTCCAGCGTGATGGGCAAGGTGACCAGAATGTCGTTACCCTCGCGGCTGAAAACCGGATGATCGCGCACGCTGATCGTGACATAGGCATCGCCGCGTGGTCCAGTCCCGTACCCGGCACCGCCTTTGCCCCGCAACCGAATGGTTTGCCCGTCTGCGGTGCCTTCCGGAATTTTTACCTCAAGGTTATCGCCACTTGGCAAAGTCAGCCGTTTTTTAATGCCTTTTGCAGCCTCCAGAAAATCGATTTCAAGACTGTACCGTGCATCGGCTCCGCGGGCATTCATGTTGCCACCGCCAAACCCTGCTTGGCCTGCGCGTTGGCGTTGACGCAGAATATCCGCGAAAATATCCGACATATCCCCCATGTCTTCATAGCCGTGCGTGGAGTGGTATCCATGTCCCGGCTGTTCGGCATAGTCGCGATAATAGGGCCGGCGGGTCTGTTGCTCGGCACCGGTTGCATCAATTTCGCCGCGATCATAACGCGCGCGTTGTTCGGGATCCTTGAGAAGATCATAGGCAGTAGAGGCCGCCTTGAATTTATCTTCGGCAGCGCTATCCCCTGGGTTCAGATCCGGGTGACTTTCGCGTGCAATCTTGCGATAGGCTTTCTTGATCTCGGATTCTGTTGCGCTTTTCGTAAGACCGAGCGCAGCGTAAGGATTAGTACTCATTTACGTTTGCTCCAGTGGTGTTGGTTTCTAATGATATAAGCGGGTTTTTACAGGATAAAAGAGTGTCGCCAGAATAAAACCGGTGGTTAGCATATGGTGACGCGTTGTTGGCCCAGCCCCTGAATATGCAGTTCCATCACGTCACCCGAGCGCAAGAATCTTTGCGGCTTTTGACCAAGCCCCACCCCTTCCGGCGTGCCAGTGGCAATGATATCCCCGACGCGCAGGATCATGTAGCGGCTCATGGCCGCAATGATTTCCGCAAGCGAAAAGATCATATCCTCGGTGTTGGAGTTTTGCTGCACCACCCCGTTCACTGTGAGAGACAGGTTCAGATTCTGCGGATCGCTGATGTCATCCGGTGTCACCAGCCAGGGCCCCACAGGGCCAAACCCGGGGGCGGATTTACCTTTCATCCATTGGCCACCATGGTTCATCTGGTAGTCGCGTTCCGACACGTCGTTAACGATGCAAAAACCGGCGACATAGGACATGGCGTCCGCTACGCTCACATTGCTTGCCTCGCGACCGATCACCATGCCCAATTCTATTTCCCAATCCGTTTGGGTAGATCCCGCAGGCAGGTATAAATCATCATTGGGGCCCGCCAAACAGGATGTTGCCTTGGAAAACAACACGGGTTCACTGGGTTGTTCGACACCGATTTCGGCGGCATGACGGCCATAATTCAGCCCCACACACAGAAAATTAGGCACATCGGCCAAGGCACAGCCAATGCGGCCATCGTCGGGCAAAACCGGCAAGCTCTCCAAATCAAGCGCGGCCAAACGGGTCAGGTTGTCGATACTGACAGCCTCGCCGCTGAAATCGCCGGTATGGGCGGATAGATCTCGAATCACTCCGTCCGGTCCCATCATGGCAGGAACCTCCTGACCTGCTTCGCCATATCTTAGAAATTTCATGCGTCTCTCCTAAACCGATTTGCGTGCAGCCAGTGCGGCCATGATTGTGCCGTCATCCAGATAATCCAGCTCGCCACCAATTGGCACGCCCTGAGCCAGAGACGTAACGCTCACATCCAGATGTTCCAGTTGATCGGCAATGTAATGCGCGGTGGTTTGCCCGTCCACGGTGGCATTCAGGGCAAAGATGACCTCGGTAATATTCTCCTGCACGACCCGGTCAATCAACTGGGGGATGCGCAACTCTTCGGGGCCGATTCCATCCAGCGCCGACAGCGATCCCCCCAGCACATGATAACGCCCCTTGAACACATTGGACCGTTCCATCGCCCAGAGGTCAGCCACATCCTCGACCACACAAATCTGCCCCTGTGCGCGTTTTGGCGCACTGCAAATATCGCAGCGATCCGCCGTGCCGATATTGCCGCAAACCAGACACTCCCGCGCCGAGGTTGCCACCGCGAACATGGCATCCGCCATCGGCGTCAACAACAAGGCGCGTTTCTTGATTAGATGCAACACCGCACGCCGCGCCGAACGCGGCCCCAGTCCCGGCAATTTCGCCAGCAACTGGATCAGGTTTTCGATATCCTTATTCCCGCCCTCTGACAAAATCCGCCCCTATTTTCATTTTCTTAAAACAGCCCCGCCAGAGAGCCCTAAAGCCCCACAAACGGAACAAGGATATCTTAAAACGGTAGTTTCATGCCCTCGGGCAGGTTTAACCCGTCGGTCATTTTGCCCATTTCGGCTTGTGCGGCCTCTGCTGCCTTGCCCTGCGCATCCTTCAGCGCGGCAACGATCAGGTCCTCGACCACTTCGCGATCATCCGGTGTGAACAGTGACGGATCAATTGACACGGCCTTGACCTCTAATTTGGCCGTCATTGTTACTTTGACCATGCCGGCACCGGCCTCGCCCTCGACGGTTACATCATCCAGACGCGCCTGCGCATCGGCCATTTTTCCCTGCATTTCCTGCGCTTGCTTCATCAGCTTGGCCATATCGCCAAGTTGTCCCAAACCTTTCAGCATCTGCTGTCTCCTTGTTCTTTTTTTCTATCTAGTCGATTGCCGGTTATGGTCAATCATCCTCGAAGGGGTCCCAGTCATCACCGAGCATTTCTGCCTCTAGCGCCTGTTCGGGGTCGGCTGTTACCTCGTCAAAACAGCGGATATCACGGATTTCCGCACCGGGGAATTCGGCCATCACCACCTGCAACAGCGGGTGCTGCAAGACCTTGCCTTCCAGATCTGTCCGTTCAGCCGTGCGAACCGCCAGCAATGTTTCAGCCCCGCCAGTGGAAACGACCGACACGCCCCAACGTGCGCCAGTCCAGCTTTGCAACCGCCCTGCCAGCCGCGCGGCCAAATCGCGCGGCGCGCCATCGGCGGGTTGGAATTCAATGCGTCCGGGGCTGTATTTTGCCAGTTTCACATAAGTTTCCACCTCGACCAGCAATTTCATATCGCGCCGCGCGCGGATCAGGTCCACCACTTGATCAAAGCGCGCAAATCGTGCCAGCGCCTGCGCGGTGTCTGGCTGGCCCATAGCCACTGAACCGCCGCCGGCCATCATCGCTGTCGGGCCGCCATTCGGGGTGTTGCCCATGTGCTGGCCGCTGGTCCCGCCGCCGCCCTGAGGCATCTGCGCCTGCCCGCTGCCGCCGCCTGTAGGCATGGGAGGTGGACCGGATTGCAATTTGCGCACCAGCTCTTCGGGGCTGGGCAGTTCGGCCACATGGGTCAGGCGAATAATCGCCATTTCTGCCGCCATCATCGCGTTGGGCGCGGCGGCGACTTCTTCAAGCGCCTTGAGCAGCATTTGCCACATACGGGTCAGCGCGCGCATGGGCAGGGCCTCGGCCGCGGCCTGTCCACGGCTGCGTTCGTCGGGGGATACGGTGGGGTCTTCGGCAGCTTCGGGAGAAATCTTGATAACGGATACCCAATGGGTAATTTCCGCGAGATCGCGCAGCACCGCCATCGGGTCGGCCCCTTCGGCATATTGGCTGGACAGTTCTTGCAGTGCGCCTGCCGCGTCGCCCTTCATAATCAGGTCAAACAGATCCATCACCCGCCCGCGATCAGCCAGTCCAAGCATGGCGCGGACCTGATCGACCGAGGTTTCCCCGGTGCCATGGGCAATTGCCTGATCCAGCAGTGACATGGCATCGCGTACGGACCCCTCTGCCGCGCGGGTAATCAACGCGAGCGCGTCCTCTGACACTTGCGCGTTTTCCAGTTCGGCGATTTTTTGTAGATGCGCGATCATTACTTCCGGTTCGATCCGGCGCAAATCAAACCGCTGACAACGCGATAGAACGGTTACCGGAATTTTACGGATTTCGGTGGTGGCAAAGATGAATTTGACGTGTTCGGGCGGTTCTTCCAGCGTTTTCAACAGCGCGTTGAATGCGCTGGTCGAAAGCATGTGAACCTCGTCGATGATGTAAATCTTGTAGCGGGCAGAGGCCGCACGGTAGTTTACCGAATCGATGATTTCGCGGATGTCGCCAATGCCGGTGCGGCTGGCGGCATCCATTTCCATCACATCCACATGGCGGCCTTCGGATATTGCGACGCAGTTGTCACACACCCCGCAAGGTTCGGTTGTCGGGCCACCGCTGCCATCCGGACCGATGCAGTTCATCCCCTTGGCAATAATCCGTGCCGTGGTGGTTTTACCGGTGCCGCGAATACCGGTCATGATAAAAGCATGGGCGATCCGGTCCGAGGCAAAAGCGTTTTTCAGGGTGCGCACCATGGCATCCTGCCCGATCAGATCGGCAAAACTGGCTGGCCGGTATTTGCGTGCCAGAACCTGATAGCCGGTCGGGGAAGTCTGATCAGTCATGATTTGCCTTTGTGAACGGGATTCGGGACGTGGGGCGACACTACAGGGCGACGCAGGCCCGCGCAATTCGGTATGCCGGAATTATCGCGCTGCTAGGTTTCTGACGGTTCGATCATATCGACTCGCATTGCGTGGCGCCCCCCTTCGAATTCGGCGCTCAGGAAGACATCTACAATATCCAGCGCCAGCCCTTCGCCCACGACGCGTGCGCCGATGGACAGCATGTTGGCATTATTGTGCTGTCGGATCATGCGGGCAGAAAAGGTTTCATTGCAGACACCGCAACGGATGCCCGCGACCTTGTTTGCGGCCATCATGATGCCTTGGCCAGTGCCGCAAATGATGATGCCAAAGCGGCAATCGCCAGAGGAAACGAGCTGTGCAGCCTCCTTGCCGTGTTTGGGATAGGGGGTGCTTTCGGGGGTTGTCGGACCGATGTCGACGGCCTCCCAGCCCAGCTCGGTAATATGCGCGGCAAGTGCCTGCCGGAGCGAAATCGCCGCGTGGTCACTGGAAAGAGCGATGCGTTTGTTGGTAGTCATGGGGGCTCCCTAGGTTTCTATTTGTTGTTCGGCGTCTTTCAGCAGCACAATTCCCTTGTACAGCGCCGCCAGAATTTCCGCTTCGGTAATGCAGAACCGTGCCGAGGGCGATATGTCCAGCGTTCCATCCACGCCAATCGGCGTGTGTTCGCCGCCGATGCCCCGCACCGAAAGGCCCAGCGGTTTGGCGATGGCCTTGGCTTTTGCATCGGTGCCATCAGCGGTCAGATTTGGCAGCGCAATGTGAAGCGAGGCACGCATACCGGTGCCAAGGTTTGTCGGGCAGGATGTTACCACCCCGTAATCGTCTGAGTAAGCAAACTCCATACCCTCAATACTTTCGACCAGATCAAGTGCGGATTTCAGGCGGTCGAAGACCTCGTTCAATACGGTCCCCCGTTTCATACACATGATCCGCAGGTGGTCCTCTTCGCCGACCCAGATGATGAATTCGCGGTCTTCAGACACATAACATCCTCGCCCAAATGGCCAATCGGCAGCGATTCCGGCAGCGGTTAAATAGCGATCGGTGTCCATGCGTTTGAACATGATGTGGGCGTCCACCAGTTCATTGTACTTGTTATCATCAATAAATGCCGGGTTACCCGGGGTCAGCGAATAATAAGCTCCACCAAATTCCGGCATGGCGATCAGCTTGTCAAATACTGCCATCATCCGGTTTTCGAGCCGGATGCGGTCGTTTTGGGTCATGCTTCCCGGAAGGGCGAATTCCCTGAGGTTCCGCCCCACGCGCACCCGCATCGACAGGGGGGGCAAGCCCAGCTTGGCAATGTCGAGCTTACCGTCCGCAGGCAGGCCCTCTAGGCTACCGAGATCCCAATTATTCACGTGGCGTGCATTTTCAGAAACTTTGTGGTGGCGGGCTAACACCTTGGAGAAAAAAGGTTTAAAGTCATCAAAATCAGAGGGCTGACAGGCGTAACACCCCATTTCGCTATCGGGGTTTTCAACGCCGGAATTCAGGCATTTTTGCAGGCGGCGTTTGTGATCGTCTGACAGGGTATTAAAATAGACCGAATCAAAACACTGGATGGCAATGTTGTCGGGATAGCGGCCTTTTAGGGTCTCTACTTTTTCTTGAAGTTCAGAGGGCATTTTCTTGTTCCACTCGGGTTTATGACTGCAAAACGGATCAACAAAAATCCGGTCTGCCTATAAACCCGACTATGACACTGCTGCTCAATCCATTCAATGTCATAGCCAGAAAATCCGAATTCCTGTGTTCGCGCTCTAGTCTTTAGCAATGCCCAGATAGCTGTCGATTTCATCCCAGAGCTGTTTGTGCACATGCGGCTCCTCGATCAACAGCTCGTGCTGCGCCCCGTCAATTTCAACCAGTTTACCGTTGCTCCAGCTTGCCATCAGTTCGCAGATCACTTCTGTGTCGACGATGGCTTCTTTGGTGCCCAGAAGCACCAACGTTTCATGTGGTGCCGGCGCATGTTTACGCAAATCACAGCATTCGCACACTGCGCGGTTATACCATTGGCAACTTGGCCCGCCCAGCCCCAGAACGGGATGCTCCGCAAGGTGACCCTGCATCCATTTGTACATGGTCGCGTCGTTGGTCAAAACATTACCCTTAAACGGTTGCTTTTCCACATAATTCGCGGGACCGGCCGAAGGAATATACCGCGCACCAAATCCCATAGTGCGACTGAATTTTGACACAAGGCTCGCCACAAAGCGCAATTTGGGTTCAACGTAAATACCCCACATCGGGGCTGAAAAAATGGTCTTTTTGACGTCCAGCCGGTTCAACAACGCCCGCAAGGCAATGGCACCGCCCATGGAATGGGAAATCAACACCGTTGGTTTGGGAAACCCCGCATCGGCAACCGCACCGAGCACCTGATCCACATCCAGCTGATAGTCGGAGAAATCCTGAACCCAGCCCATTTGCGGCCGCTTGGAATGCCGGTCCGACAGCCCCTGCCCCCGCCAGTCAACCACCGCAACACTGTATCCGCGATCCAGAAATTCCTGAACCGTTGGGCCGTATTTTTCAATATATTCGGTGCGACCCGGAAAGATCAGCACCGTTTCGTTTTTGTCACCACCCCGCCAAAGTGCCACCCGAATACGGGTATTGTCGGTACATCTGCGCCAATAGGCCTTGCCGTCTTCTGGCACGCCCTCAAGATCGGAATAAAGTGGTGCGGTATTCATCTAGGACAGCAAAGCTCCCAATTTCATCGCGGCGCCCATGTCGCCGTCCACGGATAATTTACCGGTCATAAAGGCCGATGTCGGGTTCACTTCGCCCTCAAGCATGCCTTGAAATGTTTCGGCATCTGCCGACAAGGTGCAATCGGCTTCTTCGTCTGCGGCACGCGCACCGTCGCCATCAATCATCAGACAACCTTCGCCTTCGATTTCAACTTTAACGGAGCCATCAAACCCTTCGCCATCGAGGCGTTCATTCAGGGCCTTGACGGCTTGTTCGATTACTTCACTCATTTGTCATCTCCGATGATATTTCTTCAATTTTCGTTACGCAATCTGCTATGTTGATCACAACACAGGAGGCAGAATGCGTTTTTCAGACAAAAATTCAAAGCATATCGTTACGTTAGTTTTCGGCCTTTTGTTCAGCATTACAGTGCAGTTTGCACCAGTTTTGGCGCAGGCGCAAACAACAAATCTGGATGCATTGTTCGCAGAGCTGCAAAAACCGGATTTGAAGGGCTGGAAAAAGGTACAGGAAAAAATCCTCACAGCCTGGTCGCACTCCGGTTCCGACACCATGGATTTATTGCTCAAAAGGGGCACTGATGCCCTGGAGGCAGGCCGCATAGAGGCCGCGATTGGACATTTTTCCGCCCTGATTGATCATGCGCCGAATTTCGCCGAAGGGTGGAATGCACGGGCCACCGCATTTTACATTGCGGGTGAATACGGGTTGTCGATTCAGGACATCCAACAAACACTGGCGCTTAACCCTCGCCATTTCGGGGCGATGGCAGGGTTGGGGCGTATTCTGGAACAGATGGACCGCCCCGAACAGGCGTTGAAAATCTATCGTCACGCTTTTGCGGTTCACCCGCATATGCCGGATGTGATAAGGGCCATTGAACGTTTGGAAAAACAGGTCAAAGGCACCGCTCTCTAAGGAACCCCCTACATTATGTCCCTGCTCTCTTCGCGGGTTTGTGCGGTGCTTGGTCCGACCAACACCGGCAAAACGCACTATGCCATTGAACGGATGCTGGCCCATCGCACCGGTGTGATTGGCCTGCCATTACGTCTGCTCGCGCGTGAAGTATATGATCGTATCGTCGCCTTGCGCGGGCCGTCCGTGGTGGCGCTGATCACCGGCGAAGAACGTATCGTGCCGCCACGCGCGCAATACTGGGTTTGCACGGTCGAAGCCATGCCCCACGGCATGGGGGCCGATTTCGTGGCCATCGACGAGGTGCAGCTCTGCGCCAATCCGGAACGCGGCCATGTGTTCACGGATCGCGTGCTGAACATGCGGGGCCATCGCGAAACCCTGTTTATGGGCAGCGATACCATGCGCGGGCCGATTGCCGATCTAGTCCCCCGCGCCGAATTCATGCACCGCGAACGGTTTTCCGAACTCAGCTACACCGGCCCAAAAAAGATCAGCCGCATGCCCGCCCGATCCGCAATTGTCGGGTTTTCCGTGGATAACGTCTATGCCATCGCCGAACTGCTGCGCCGCCAAAAGGGCGGGGCCGCTGTGGTCATGGGGGCGCTGTCACCGCGCACCCGTAATGCACAGGTAGAAATGTATCAAAACGGCGATGTGGAATATCTGGTTGCCACCGATGCAATCGGCATGGGGCTTAATCTGGACATCGACCATGTGGCGTTTTCTTCGCTGTCGAAATACGACGGCCAGCGCATGCGGTATTTAATGCCGAACGAGTTGTCCCAGATCGCCGGACGCGCGGGGCGTTATCTGAACAGCGGCACCTTTGGCGTTACCGGAGACGCCCACGCGCTCGATCCCGAGGTCGTCGAAGCCATCGAGAATCACCGCTTTACCCCGCTGAAAAAATTGCAGTGGCGCAATTCACGTCTGCAATTCGGCACGGTCAAGGCCCTGCTGGCGTCCCTGTCACAAGGATCCGATGATCCGTTATTGCTCAAAGCCCGCGAAGCCGAAGACCACCGCACCCTGCGCGCGTTATCGGAAAATCTGGAAATCCTTGCCCGTGTCAGTGACGCACAAACTGTGCAATTGCTGTGGGATGTGTGCCAACTCCCTGATTTTCGGCAGGTTTCTTTTAATGAACATGTGGCAATCGTCACCAGAATTTTTGAATTCCTGCATCAAGATGGCCAAATCGGCGAATCTTGGCTTGCGGAAAAAGTGTCGCGGATAGACCGGCCAGAGGGAAATATTGATACCCTCTCCAAACGTTTGGCCTATATTCGGACTTGGACTTATGTTGCGCAACGCAAAGGTTGGGTTCGCAACGAAAACTATTGGCGCGAGCAAACCCGTGCAGTAGAAGACCGCCTATCGGACGCGCTGCATGGTGCGTTAACGCAAAGATTTGTTGACCGGCGCACCAGCGTATTGATGCGGCGGTTGAAACAGAAGGAGAGCCTCGTGGCTGAAGTGAACAACAAAGGTGAAGTAACCGTAGAAGGCCAGTTTGTCGGCCAACTGTCCGGTTTCCGCTTTCAACTGGACCCCAAAGCCACCGGCGAAGAGGCAAAAACCCTGCGTACAGCCGCCATTGCGGCGCTGGTGCCGGAATTCAAATTGCGGGCGGACCGTTTTTACAACGCACCGGATACGGAATTCGATTTCACCGAACAGGGTGGCCTGATGTGGGGCGAACATGCGGTTGGTAAACTGGTTGCCGGTGCCGATGCGCTGTCCCCTATTGTGGAACCTTTCGTTGATACAGAGGCCGGCGAGGATGTGGTGGAAAAAGTCCGCCGCCGCCTGAGCCACTTTATCAATCGCAAAATCGAAGCTGCTTTTGAACCATTGCTGGCCTTGAAAAATGACGAAACCATCACCGGTCTGGCCAAAGGTCTGGCATTTCGGTTGGTGGAATCCCTTGGCGTGATCCCGCGTTCGGTTGTTGCCGATGATGTCAAAGCACTGGATCAGGACAGCCGCGGTTTATTGCGCAAACATGGCGTGCGGTTTGGCCAGTATACCATTTTCCAGCAACTGATGCTGAAACCCGCCCCTACGCGCCTGCGTCTGTTGCTTTGGTCTTTGCAAGAGGGCCTGAGTGAATTCCCGTCTGCACCGCCCCCCGGTCTGGTAACCATTCCGGCCGTTGTGGATGCGCCCAAGGGCTATTATCCGCGTGCCGGTTACCGTCTCGCCGGTGAACGCGCCATTCGGATCGACATGCTGGAACGTCTGGCCGATATGATTCGCAGTCAAGATTCCCGTGCCGGTTTTGAGGCAACACCGGACATGCTGTCGATCACCGGCATGACGCTGGAGCAATTCGCCGATTTGATGCAGGGCCTTGGCTATGGTGCAGAAAAAGGCGAACGCGAAAAGGTCAAGGCCGCGCCAGAGGTCAAGACAGACGCCAAACCCGCTGCCGAAGAAACCGCCGAAAAGCCTGCGGAGAATGCCGCAGATCAAGAGGCACCAGCCACAGAAGCCAAGCCGGAAGAACCTGCCGAACCTGAAATAGAGGTGTTTTACACCTTCAAATGGGTGCCCCGCAAACGGCCCGCCGCACAGGGACAGCAGCGCCCGCAGGGTGGCAAAGGCAAACCGCGCGGCAAGAAAACCGGTGGCAAGCCACAGGGTAAACCACAAGGTAAACGCCCACCGCAAAAGGACAAGCCGATCGATCCGGACAATCCTTTCGCCGCGCTGATGGCGCTGAAAGGCAAAAGCTGATTTGAGCGAAGCCCCTCCAAACATCCGTGTGGATAAATGGCTCTGGCACGCGCGTTTCTTTAAGACGCGCGCGCTCTGTGCCGCACTGATCAAGGCGGGGCGATTGCGTTTGAACGAAGAGCGCATCGCCAAACCGGCGGTAACAGTGCGTCCGGGGGATGTGCTGACCTTTCCACAAGCGCGCGATGTGCGCGTGATCAAAATCATCGCCACCAGCACCCGCCGCGGCCCCGCCCCCGAGGCACAGGCCCTCTACGAAGACCTCTCCCCACCTGTTAAAAAGGACTATATCCCGCCCAACCCGCGTTTTGACGGAAAGGGGCGCCCGACCAAGAAAGATCGTCGCGCTCAACGTTCTTTTGACAGGGACGGGCTTGCATGATGTGGAAACGCCCCATATTAGAACGGGAAGGGGACGCAATGACAACCGCCCAACTCAGGACGAAACGCCATGACTTATATCGTTATTGATAACTGTATCGCTTGCAAACACACTGATTGCGTAGAGGTTTGCCCGGTGGACTGTTTTTACGAAGGCGAAAACACATTGGTGATCCACCCCGATGAATGTATCGATTGCGGGGTTTGCGAACCGGAATGCCCTGTGGATGCCATCCGTCCGGACACCGAACCGGACATGGAAAAATGGGTCGAGTTCAACCGCGAATATGCGGAAAAATGGCCGGTTATCATTTCCAAGAAAGACCCCCTGCCGGATGCCGAAAAATATGACGGTGTCGAAGGCAAGCTAGAGAAGTTTTTCTCCCCCAATCCGGGCGAAGGCGGCTGAACCGATTCGCCGCATGAAACACGTGAAACTGTTTTAATTCAAAATGTTACATGGTCTGGGAACGGGCCGGAAAATGTGATATACTGAATGTCTAAACAGGCCGTAATCGCG
>CAMZLM010000214.1 GCA_947311485.1 uncultured Paracoccaceae bacterium | reverse complement strand
CCAACCGGCACCGCACCGCGCCCTTTGGTGCTTGAAGGGCTCGCGGGGGAGGTCGCCGTGCCGTCGGCTGAGTCCGTGTTGGTGATGCCCTTTGCCAAGGATAACAGCCTTGCGCCGAAATTGGTGATGGCCAGTGCAAAAGGGGTGACAATCCTGCAGGACGATGCGGCTTTGAAAAATACGCCGGAAATCACCACCGCGCCCGCACCGGTGGCGGTAGATGTGCAAGGGGTCGAATTGGCGGCACCGGGCGGGGTACCGCAGGGCGGGGCTTTGTCTCTGGATACCATTGCCTATGACAAAACCGGTGATGTGGTGTTGGCTGGGCGCGGTCAGTCGGATCAACAGGTACGGGTGTATCTGAACAACAAACCGATCCAGACCGAGACCGTGCGCAGCGATGGCCAGTGGCAGGTGGTGCTCCCCGAAGTTCAGGAAGGCGTGCATACCCTGCGTGTGGATGCCACCGATGCAGTGGGCAAGGTTTCCGCCCGCGTCGAAAGTCCGTTCAAACGGGAAACCCCCGATGTGGTCGCCGCAGCGGATCAGGGCAGTATTACGGTGCAGCCGGGGCATACGCTCTGGGCCTTGGCAGAGGATAAATACGGCGATGGCGTGAAATACGTGCAAATTTTTCAGGCCAACCGGGACCGGATCCGTGATCCGGATCTGATTTATCCCGGGCAGGTATTCGAGCTGCCTAAATAGCCCTAGGGGGGGTGGTTTTGAAGCCGTCAATCAGACAGGTAATCAGGCGGATGCCTTCTGTCTGGAGGTCAAACGTCTTGTTTTCCAATGACCAGCGCATGGCAATGCCTTGAATTGTTGCCAATACCAATGCGGCGGCGTCCTCTGGCGCGATGTGGGGGGCGAGTTCACCGTCGGTGCGGGCCTTGGCAAACAGACCTGTGAAATTTTCACGCCGAGACAGCATGAGCTTTTCGAAATGCTGGCGCAGTTGATCGTTTTCCACATGTAATTCACGCGAAAACAAAATTGCCGGAATGGCCGGAGTGCGCGCGATGCTGCCCAAATGGTTAAACACCAGATCCCGCAGGCAGTCGAGCGGGTTATCAACTTGTGGGTCGGCTTGCTCTTTGCCGAGTGCCTTGGCGATGTATTCCCCCACCGCCAGCCAAATATCCGATTTTGTGGCGAAATGGCGAAAAATTGCAGGCTGCGTCAGCCCCACGGCATCGGCCAGATGTTGTGTTGTCAACCGGTCCGGCCCGATGTCGCCAGCAAGACGGATCGCGGCCATCACGATTTCATGTTTGCGGTCTTCTGCGCTTTTGCGAATTCGGGCCATTGCGTTCCGTTTACATTAGTTAGTGGCACCCGTTTCAGCATCGAACCGATAGCTGGCGTGGCAAGTGGTGCAATTAAGCATAAGATCGCTGAGGTCTGCAACCAGTTCCATCGGGTTTTCCGTGACGCTGGCCGCCAAGGCAATATCGTCAAAGGCCTGATGTGTGGCAAACCCCATCTTTTTCATTTCGGCAGGCAGCTTGGCCATGAAGACCGGGCTTTCGGTTTTTACCAACCCCATGCCAACAGCCGAAGCCGCTTGGGTGATGGTCGCCATATCGTTTTGGGCAGCGGCCTCTGCGATGGTTTGGACGGTTTCCAGAAATAACCGCATTTCGGCCAGCACATGAATACGCTCCGCCGGGGTAACCAGAACCGAAGAACGCCCGTCTGCGTGGGTCTGAACCGTGGCCCCCGTAACAAATTTAAATCCGGCAGCTGCGATGACCAGTATCAGGAATATGCTGATGCTCCAGCAAAGTTTGCAACCCTTTTTCATTGTATGTCCTTAATGATTGTAGTGATTGATTGATAATTAATAGGGATGTTTCCCGTTGTCAACGAAACGCTCTTATCTGCTGGTAATTTATGCTGTGGAGGCTATCTATACAGCTCTGAAGAGGAAATAATACAATGGCCAGATCGACCACCACCACCAAAACAGTTTCACGCAAAGACGGTATGCGCATCATTCGTCGTGTCATTCCGTACCTGTGGCCCGCGGATGTTCTGTCCATTCGTGTGCGTGTTGTGGTGGCGCTGGCCCTTCTGGTTCTGGCGCGTGTGGTATCGGTGCTGACCCCGTTTTTTTACAAAACTGCGGTGGATGCGTTAACGCCGGTTGGGCAGGAAACCGCCCCGGCAACCTTGTTGGGGTTGGGGGCCGTCGGGCTGGTGCTGGCCTATGGCACCATGCGGTTGATGACGGTGGGTTTAAACCAGCTGCGGGATGTGGTGTTTGCCCGTGTCGGCCAGCGCGCCCTGCGTAAACTGGCGCTTGAGACCTTTCAACACATGCACGCGCTGTCGTTGCGCTATCATATCACCCGTAAAACCGGCGGGTTAAGCCGGATTATCGAACGCGGTGTCAAAGGTGTGGAATTCCTGCTGCGCTTTATGCTTTTCTCTATCGGGCCGCTGATACTGGAACTGTTGATGGTCGCGGCAATTCTGTTTTTTGTATTTGATGTCTGGTACTTGATCGTCGTGGTGATCACCATTGGGCTATACATCTGGTTCACCTTTGCGGTGACGGAATGGCGGGTAAAAGTTCGCAAGGAAATGAACGATCAGGATACAGCGGCCAATCAAAAAGCCATCGACAGCTTGCTGAATTTCGAGACCGTCAAATATTTCGGGGCCGAAGACCGCGAGGCCGCGCGTTATGATGAATCCATGAAACGCTATGCCGCTGCGGCACTGAAAACCAGCTATTCGCTGGCATTTCTGAATTTCGGCCAGTCCCTGTTGATTACGTTTGGTTTGGTGCTGATGATGATCATGGCGGCGATCGGGGTGCAAAATGGTACTTTGACTGTGGGAGAATTTGTGATGGTGAATGCCTATATGATTCAAATTACGCTGCCGTTGAACTTCCTCGGAACCGTGTATCGGGAAATCCGCCAGTCTCTGGTGGATATGGGCGAAATGTTCGACTTGCTTGGCCAGCCGCCAGAGGTCAAGGACAAACCCGACGCCAAGCCATTGACTGTGCCAACGGGGGACGTGGTCTTTCGTGATGTGGTGTTTGCCTATGAACCAACGCGCCGTATCCTGGACGGCTTTAACCTGCATGTAAAAGCCGGCGAAACTGTGGCTGTTGTTGGTCCGTCGGGTGCAGGGAAATCGACCATCGCCCGCCTGTTGTTCCGGTTTTATGATGTGCAGGACGGGACCGTTGAAATCGATGGTCAGGATCTGCGGGATGTTACCCAGAAATCCCTGCACGACGCCATCGGTATTGTTCCACAGGACACGGTGCTGTTTAACGACACCATTGGCTATAATATTGCCTACGGCAAAGCAGGTGCCACACAGGCCGATGTTATCGCCGCCGCTAAAGCTGCAAAAATCCATGATTTTGTGGTCAGCCTGCCGGATGGATACAAAACCACCGTGGGTGAACGCGGGCTCAAGCTTTCTGGCGGGGAAAAACAACGGGTGGGCATTGCGCGCACTCTGCTCAAGGATCCGCCCATCCTGCTGCTGGACGAGGCCACGTCGGCGCTGGATAGCGAAACCGAACGTGACATTCAGGATAGCCTGAAAACCATGGGGCAGGGGCGTTCGGTCATTACCATTGCCCACCGCCTGTCAACGGTGGTCGAGGCGGATTTAATTGTGGTTCTGGAAAAGGGCCATGTGGTTGAACAGGGCACCCACGAAGACCTTCTGGCTGCCAACGGTCGCTATGCCACCATGTGGCAGCGTCAGCAGGCGGACGAGACCGAATAGAAACGTTATTCAATTTCGAATTCGCCAAAAATATCCCCGCCGGAGGCATAAAAGTCAAAATGCCTCCGGCGGGGATATTTAAGCGAATTCGATGGTAAACAGCCTATTCAGCAGCACGCAAGCGCAGTTTTTCCGTGGTTTTTGGAGGGGAGGTATCGTCATCCGGTGTATCCCAGACAATTGGCCCAAGCCGGTTTTTCCGGCTGTTGCGTTTTTGGTCCCAGGTTTTTGCGGCCTCGCTGCCGGATCCGGCCAAGGTGGCGGAGATCATTAACCAAAGGTTATAGGCACCGGTTTCAATCCAGATACGCAGGGCGAGCAACGAGGGTGTCAGAACCAGCGTCAAGACGGTGGCCACCCCAAGCCCGAACACCACGGCGGATGCCAGCTGTTTCCACCAAAGCGCTGTGGGGGCGTCGATGGTATAGCCGCCGTTGGCGAAATCAATCGACAGGCCAAACATCATCGGCGCGAGGCCGGCCATGGTGGTGATCGTGGTCAGCAAAACCGGACGAATGCGATCTTCGGCGGTGCGGACGATGGCTTGCAGGCGCGGCATATAGGCGGCGTATTCCTGATAGGTGTCGATCAGAACAATGTTGTTGTTCACCACAATTCCCGCCAAGGCCACAATGCCTGTACCGGTCATGATAATGGAGAAAGTCTGCCCCATCACCAGCATCCCGATCAGCACGCCGGTGGTTGACAGTACGACTGCCAGTAGCACCAGCACTGAATTATACAGGGAATTGAACTGCGCCAGCAGGATCACAAACATCAATCCCAGAGCACCGACAAAGGCCTTGGACAGGAAGGCCAGACTGTCGGATTGCTCTTCCTGGTCACCCTTCCATTCCCATTCGACTTTTTGCGGGAATACAGCTTCGGTTTCGAGCCATTTGGTCATTGCCGTGATCTGGTCGTTGGCATTGTTGGGTTTTGCGCCGGGGGCAGCTTCGTCCACGATCTCGCCTTGGTCATTGACAAATAAGTCCGTGCGGATGTCCGCCTTGACGTCGAAATAGCGTCGCCCGTCCGCGCGATTGATCTGACCCAGCTTTCTTACGGGTTCGCGCGATACGAAATTTGACAAAGGCACCAACCCGTCACGGGTTCTGACCCGTTGGGTGTCGATGGTCGAGAGCAAGCGGTCTTTCTTTGGGTAGCGCACGCGGATCGGGACCTCGTCATCAGAGGTTTCTGTGCGCATTTCGCCAATGAGCAGCCCGCGGGTGACCAGTTGGAGCATGCCGCCAACCTGAACCACATCCGCCCCGTAACGCCCTGCTTTTTCCACATCGACATCAATTTTCCAGTCGATGCCGGGCAGGGGGCGGCTGTCTTCTATTTTGGTTAGTCCGGGCATGGAATCGAATTTGGCCCGCACCATTTTGGCACTGTTCAGCAGGTCTTGCCAATCTTGGCCGTAGATCCGCAGGGATAGCGGTTTGCCGGTGGCCGGTCCCATGGCCTCTTTGGTGATTTCGGCTTGAATGCCCGGGATGGTCTTTAGGGCCGTGTTGATTTCATCAAGGATGATTTCGCCTTTGCGCCGTTCATCCCATGGGGCCAGTTCGATTTGCACTTGGCCAATGGCATCTATCGGGGTTTGGGAGCCGCTTGGTTTTTGGCTTAACCCGCCGCGACCTGCAAAAGAAAAGATCGATTCAACACCGTCAATTTCCATGACTTTGTTTTCGACTTTGCGAACCAAATCATCCTTTTCGGCCAAGGACAGGTTGCCGCGTGCGCGCACATAGGCAATGGCGCGTTCCGGTTCGGTTTTGACGAAAAATTCGGTGCCTTTGTTGTGCTCGCCAAAATAGCCAAACACGCTGGTCACAAAGAAACCGGTCGCCACCAGAACCACAACCGGCATGATTGGATTGCCGGCGATAAAGTGGATGACATGGCCAAACATGCTGCGACGATAGCCGGTTTTCAGTTTGCGCAAGCGGGGTTTAGGGGCAAGCGAGCTGCCAAGAACCGATAGGGACATCAAGGCAATCATAATCAGGGGCAGGCCCAGTTGCCATTGGCTGCGCAATGTGGATAAAGCGCCAAAATAGAACACGGCCAAGGTCGCAACGACCAAAGCCACGCGTAAAAACCAATGCACATGGCGGCGCAAAAAATCGGACAACAGATGCATCGAGCGGGAAATCCGCCCCGCAACCCCGCCGACCACCGGCAGATACACCAGTGCCACGAGCAAAGAGGACGTCAGCACAAAAATCAGGGTCACCGGCAACATTGACATGAATTCACCGGGAACCCCGGGCCAGAACAACATGGGCAAGAAGGCGCAAAGCGTGGTGGCTGTTGATGACACAATTGGCCAGAACATGCGTTTGGCTGCTTCGCCATAGGCCGCCATCGGGCCGACGCCTTCCTCAATCCTTTTGTCGGCGTATTCCACCACAACAATGGCCCCGTCGACCAACATGCCCACGGCCAGAATGAGGCCGAACATCACCATATTGGAAATCGAAATTCCCATCACCGCCATCACGGCAAAGCTGAGCAGAAAGGAGGTTGGAATCGCAAACCCTACCAGCAAGGCAGAGCGAAACCCGAGCGAGGCCAGCACCACGATCATCACCAGCGCCACCGCCGTCAAAACCGAGGCCTGGAGCTGTTCAACCATGCTGCCGACCTGTGTGCTTTGGTCCATGGAGTAGCTGACGCTGATGCTCTCGCGCAGTTCCTTGGGCCATTCTGAACGGGTTTTATCCACGGTTTCATGCACCAGTTTGACCGTATCAATCAGGTTCACGCCTTTGCGTTTGACCACCTGCAATGCAATGGTTGATTTACCGTTATACCGGGCTGTGCCTTTGCGGTCTTCAAATGTCAGCCGGATATCGGCAAGGTCGCCAAGGGTAATTACCCGATCCCCGTTAACCTTGATCGGCAGGGAGTACACGTCCGAGGGTTCATCAAACGACGAGGGAATTTTTACCGAAAATGCCCCGTGCGGGGTTTCGATTTCACCGGCGGCAATCAGCTGGTTGTTGTTGGTGACCACGGTCAGCAATTCGGAAGCGGTGACGTTATAGGCCTCGAGCTTGAGCGGGTCTATCAATACTTCCAGCATTTCGTCGCGATGGCCGGACAGGCCTGCTTCGAGCACCGGGGACAGGGATTCGACTTTGTCTTGCAGGTCTTTGGCCACCTGCAACAGGGTGCGTTCGGGGATTTGGCCGGACAGGGCGACAACCACAATCGGAAAATCCGAGAAGTTGATTTCATTGATCGTGACCTGATCGGCCCCGTCGGGGAAATTGGCTTCGGCTTGGGAAACCTTGTCGCGCACATCGGCGATGGTGGCGGATTTGTCCCAGCCAAATTCAAATTGCAACACCACGCCGCCATAGTTTTCTTTGGAAATACCGCTCATGTCCTTTAGGCCGGTCAGGCCTTTGAGCTTGTTCTCAAGCGGTTTCACGATCAGTTTTTCGGAATCTTCGGCCGAAATTCCGGGGAAGGGCACCGAAATAAACAGCGCCGGAATGTCGATGTCCGGCTCCCCCTCTTTTGGCAGCCCCACATAGGCCAATGTGCCGGCCCCGAGCGACAACAACACAAAGGCAAAGATCATCCGCGCCCGTGCAATGGCCCAATCGATAAGTCCGTTCATGATGCATCTTCCTGATAAGTCACCGCAACACGGCGGCCATCTATGACGTATTCCTGTCCGATAACAATGACGTCAATTTGTGGCGGCAATCCGGTCACCCAAACGCCTTCGATACTGTCGTTGATGAGCGTGACGGGAAAAAACTTGGCCTTGCCGTCAACCGCGGCGCGAATACCCAAACGGCCGCTGTCGTCCAGTGTCAGGGCGGATTGTGGCAGTAGGTGGCCCTGATCACCGGCCAAAGCAATGAAGATTTCGGCCGTGGACCCGTCGCGGATTTTCATGTCCTTGTTGGGAACGGTAACCTCGACCCGAAAGGTGCGGGTCAGGCTGTCGGCGCGGCGTGAAATAAAGGTGACGTTGCCGCGCAGTTCCTGCCCCCCGACAAGGCGCGCGCCCGCCGGAGAGTTCACCGAAATGCGTGACACCTGTTGTTCGGTGGCAAACCCCACCAGTTTGATCGGATCAAGGGCGATCACCGTGGCGCAAGGGGCCCCCGGTTGCAGCAAGGCCCCGAATTCCGCCGTGTCCGATTCCAGCAATCCGGCAAAAGGCGCGGTGATTTTCAGTTTCTCGATCTGCTTCTGGATGCGCTTCAAGGCAGCTTCGGCCCCTTCAAGCGCGGCTTTGCGGGCGATGGCCTGGGTTTCAGAGGCATAGCCCTTGGCCACAAGCGAAGCAGAAACCGCGTTGTTGGCTGTGGCTTCGGCCAAACGGGCCTTTGCCTCGGCGAGGCTGGCCTCGAGTGTTCCGGGATCGAGCTGGCACAACAGTTGGCCCTTGAGAACATCGGTTCCTTTGCGCAACGGTTGGGAAATAACCAATCCGCTTGCTTCGGATTTGGCGTCAACTGCCCGCGAAGCCTCGGTCTGGCCGCGCAATACGATGCCACGGGCGACCGGTTGTTCGGTTGATTTCAACACAACCACCGTGACCGCCGGTTTGTCTTCAAGCGCTACCTCCTTGGGGGCTTCGGGCGTTTCCGCACGCGCTACACCGGCATAGCTAAACAGGAGATCACGCTCCATAATCGCCATATAGGTTACGGCACAGACCAACAGGGCGGTCAACAAGGGAACAAAACGCATGGGATCCTCCGGCGGAAAAGCCAAAACAGTGGGACACGTCAAACAGACGTAAATAAGCAGTGCTCTCTAAGTAGCGCGCAGTTTCAGGGGCGACAAGGGGCAGTTTTAAATAAACAGCGAAAAAAAGCACTGATTTGGCAAAAGCGAGGGCATATGGTGCGAAAAATTAAAAACAAATGTTTTTATAAATGTGTATTGACTTACTTTGTAATATATCCATGCTTGAGACGAACAAATGCCGGTGGCCTTATGACTGAATTTCCCTTGCTAACTGTTGCTCCGAATGGCGCGCGGCGTGGTCCTTTGGACCATCCCTTGTTGCCGATAATGACTGAACAAATTGCGGCAACCGCCAAAGCCTGTTTTACGGCGGGGGCAGGCCAAATCCATCTGCATGTGCGCAATGCGCACGGGGGCCATAGTCTGGATGCGGGGCGCTACAAGGCGGCGATGGATGCGATTGTGCAGGAAGCACCGCAGATGGCCATTCAGGTTACCACAGAATTCGCTGGTAAATACGATGTGGCGGCGCAATACGCCTGTTTGCAGGCCGTGGTTCCGGCGGCGGCAAGTGTGGCGCTGCGTGAAATGGCGCGTGATCCGGCCATGGCGGCGCGGCTCTATGCCTTTGCGGCAGAAGCAGGCATTCAGGTGCAGCATATCCTTTATGCCCCGACGGATCTGGATTTGCTGGCAGATTGGCAGCGTCAGGAAATCATACCAACAGGACTAAATTCGGTGTTGTTTGTATTGGGAAGCTACCACCCTGCGCGTTTGGCCGATCCGGCGGAATTGTCGGGGTTCTTGCGGGCGGCAGGGGGGCGGGGGCTTGAATGGTCTGTCTGTGCTTTTGGCCACACGGAACTGGCTTGTGCCAAAGCGGCGCTGCTGGCGGGGGGTGGCATTCGCGTGGGTTTTGAAAACAACATTCACTTGCCAAACGGACAGCTTGCCCGTGACAATGCCCAGAATGTGGTACTGGCGCGAGCGTTTATGAATGAAATACAACAGCCAAGGGAGGCCCCTTATGAGCCATGTTTTTCCGCGTAATTGTCATGTGTCCCCGCCTGTCGCGGTGCGGGGCGAGGGGTGCTATCTGATCGGGGCCGACGGGGGGCGGGTTTTTGACGGCTCCGGCGGGGCGGCGGTGTCCTGTCTTGGTCATTCGGATGCGGCGGTAGTTTCCGCGGCACAGGACCAGCTGGGCAAGCTGGCCTTTGCCCACAGCAGTTTTTTTACCTCGGAACCGGCGGAGGCTTTGGCGGATTTGCTGGTGGAACATGCGCCGGACGGGATTGAACGGGTGTATTTTGTCTCTGGCGGGTCCGAAGCAACCGAGGCCGCAATCAAACTGGCGCGCCAGTATCATGTGGAACGGGGGGAACCGGCGCGCCGGCATCTGATCGCCCGCCAGCAGAGCTATCACGGTAACACCCTTGGCGCGCTGGCTGCGGGGGGCAATGCCTGGCGACGGGCGCAGTTTGCCCCTTTGTTGATTGATGTCAGCCACATCCCGCCTTGCTATGAATATATCCTGCGGGGCGATACCGAAACCGCCGATGAGTACGGACAACGTGCGGCGCAAGAGCTGGAGGATGAAATCCTGCGGCTCGGGCCGGAAACCGTGATGGCGTTTATGGCGGAACCGGTGGTTGGGGCAACATTGGGGGCGGTGCCGGCAGTGGCGGGCTATTTCACCCGCATCCGCGAGATTTGCGACAAATACGGGGTGCTGCTTATTCTGGACGAGGTCATGTGCGGCATGGGGCGCACCGGATATTTGTTTGCCTGCGAGGCCGATCAAGTGGCACCGGATATCCTGTGCATCGCCAAGGGGCTGGGGGCGGGATACCAACCGATCGGGGCGATGCTGTGTAGTGGCGCGGTCTATGATACCATCGCGCAGGGGAGCGGTTTTTTCCAGCATGGCCACACCTATCTGGCGCATCCGGTGGCAACAGCGGCGGGGTTGGCGGTGGTGCAACAGATTTTGCAGCGTGATTTACTGACGGCGGTTCAACAGCGCGGGGCGCAGTTGCAGGCGGCGTTGATCGCGGCGTTTGGCCAGCATCCGCATGTGGGCGACATTCGCGGGCGCGGGTTGTTTTGGGGGATTGAACTGGTTGCGGATCGCGACAGTAAAACCTCGTTTGATCCGGAATTGAAAATTGCCGCGCGCCTGAAAAAAGCCTGTTTTGCGGCGGGGCTTGCCTGTTATCCAATGGGGGGTACCCGTGACGGCAAACAGGGGGATCATATTTTGTTGGCCCCGCCGTACATTATGACAGAAGCGCAAATAGATGAAATTATTGCGCCCTTGTCGCGGGCTATACTGGAGGTGTTGCCCTGATGCCTGCGGACCGTTACTGATGCAATCAGGCGGTATCAGGAAAGGTACATGATGCGACGCATATTGACGGGACTTGTGGCGGCCTTGGCTTTTACGTCGCTCGGCATGGTGCGCGCACAAGCAGAAACGCCGCGCCTGTTGTTTGCGTCGGGGTTTGAGCGTGGGGTGAAACTGGGTAAACAGACCCCCGATTACCGCACGATTTATGGGCGCGACAGCACAACCGGTTATCGATGGCCGATCAAGGTGTTGGGCGCAAGCGAGAGCGCCCTGCATCCGATCCACCACGACAATCACAAGGCGGTCTTTAACCGTTTTGTGCGGGTGCGAGGTCATAACGGCAAAACGACACGGGTTTTGTATTCCAAAGAAAATTACGCGGTAAAGGGAAAATACACCCAAAGCCCCTATGAAATCCTGAATGTCCAACGCGGGCGCAGTGATTTGTACATCCGGTACTGGATGAAAATTGACGGGCGTATGTTACGGGAAAAATTGCACGACAAATGGCGGGCCCTGTTTGAATACAAAACCAGGGGCTATGGCAAAGGCACAGGGTTTCGTCT
>CAMZLM010000213.1 GCA_947311485.1 uncultured Paracoccaceae bacterium | reverse complement strand
TGGGAGTTATCGTGCTTTATGTGATCGACGTGACCCAGACCCGCGATGCGGTGCGGCGCAATTTTCCGGTGTTGGGGCGGTTTCGCGGCCTGTTCACCAACCTGGGCGAATTCTTCCGTCAATATTTCTTTGCAATGGATCGCGAAGAAATGCCGTTTAACCGGGCTGAACGTGACTGGGTCGAACGGGCGGTTCAGGGGCATGACAACACCATTGCCTTTGGGTCCACCAAACGGCTGACACAAGTGGGGACGGCAATTTTTGTGAATTGCCCGTTTCCGATGCTGGATCAGGAAACCGCCAAAACCCGCCCCCTGCGGATCGGGCCGTATTGTCGGCAGCCCTATGATGCGCCGTCGTTTTTCAATATTTCCGCGATGAGCTTTGGCGCGCTGTCACGTCCTGCGGTGCGGGCGCTGTCGCGCGGGGCTAAAATGGCCGGCTGCTGGATGAACACGGGGGAGGGGGGATTGTCCCCGTTTCATCTGGAAGGGGGCTGCGACATTGTTTTTCAGATCGGCACCGCCAAATACGGGGTGCGGGATGAAAACGGTGCCCTGTCGGATGACAAACTGCGCGAGGTCGCCGGTTATGCGCAGGTCAAAATGATCGAATTGAAGATGAGCCAGGGGGCCAAGCCGGGCAAGGGCGGCATTTTGCCGGCGTTAAAGGTCACGCCGGAAATTGCGGCCATTCGGGGCATCCCGCCGCTGCAGGATTCAATTTCGCCAAACCGGCATCCGGAAATCAACAGCACTGGCGAACTTCTGGACATGGTTCACCACATCCGCGAATTGACGGGCAAGCCGGTGGGGTTCAAAATCGTGGTCGGGGCCTATGGCTGGCTCGAAGAACTCTGCGAGGCCATTCAGGAGCGCGGGCCGGAAAGCGCACCGGATTTCATTACCGTTGACGGGGGCGATGGCGGCACCGGTGCCGCGCCAATGCCGTTGATGGATAATGTCGGGCTGCCCCTGCGAGAGGCCTTGCCAGTGCTGTCGGACATTTTGCACCGCTATAATTTGCGGGACCGGATACGGGTAATTGCCTCTGGCAAGATGATTATCCCGTCCGAGGTCGGCTGGGCGCTGGCGGCGGGGGCGGATTTTGTCAATTCCGCCCGTGGGTTTATGTTTTCGCTCGGCTGTATTCAGGCGATGAAATGTAACCGGAATACCTGCCCGACCGGCATCACCACCCATTCGCCGCATTTGCAAAAAGGTCTGGACCCGACCGAGAAATCCGTACGGGTGGCAAACTACTGCAAGGATCTGGTGCATGAGGTAGAGGTTCTGGCCCATTCCTGTGGCGTGTCCGAACCGCGCGGCATGCGCCGGTTCCATGTGCGCGTGGTGCAGGCCGATGGCAAATCGGTGCCAATGGATAAGCTCTATCCCCGCCCGGATGTTTTGCCTGCATATCAGGGTAAAGGCGCGAAGAACCCGTAACAGCGGGTAGTTTTTGATAGAGTGGGATCGGTGTTTTGTAACATTAACCTCGCAAAAGCTTTATTGGTAATAGAGCGCGGCATTGGCTAAGACTTGCAGTCAAGAGATCGAGAAGGTGTGATTATGGGTAAATTTCTGGCAGGATTGGTTGTGGCAGTATTGGGCTGGGTTCCACTGGCCCATGCGCAATCCTCTGTGGTGGTTGTGGAGTTGTATACCTCGCAGGGGTGTTCGTCCTGCCCACCTGCCGATGTGATCCTGAGCGAAATTGCCAAAGACCGTAATGTGATCGCGTTGGGCCTGCATGTGGATTACTGGGATTATCTGGGCTGGCGTGATGGGCTGGCCCGTCCGGAATTCACCAAACGTCAGGAAACCTACAATGTCGCGCTCAAGAGCCGGTATCGTTTGGTAACACCGCAGATGATTATTCAGGGCAGGGACTATGTCGCCGGGGCCAAGCGGCGCAAGCTGCTGGAATATATTGAAATGCTGGGGAAAATACCCGAAGGCGCGGCGCTGGACATCCAGAGACAGGGCAAGGTCGTCAAAATTTCACTGGCAGCGGTTCCCGGACAGAATGTGAACGGGGCTGTGCTGCATGTGGTCCGGTTTGATCCCTTGGTGAATGTGGCAATCAAAGGGGGGGAAAACCAGGGCCGCAATATGAAGTATATCAATACAGTCACCCGCTGGGATACAATTGCCGAATGGAATGGCAAGGATCCGGTCACGATTTCCCACGATGTAAAAGCCGGCGAAAATTTGGCTGTTATCGTACAAGCCAAGGACTCCGGTCCCATATTGGCCGCCCGTCGGCTGGATTGAACCAGCCGTCCATTGGTTGATCTGATTTTGAATGCTGTTCCCCGCAAAGGTGCAGCATTTTTGATTCCGGCCGGCATTCTATGCATCGGGCAGGGCGTGTGGGCGACTTGATGGTCCGTTTCCTGCTTTGATTCTCGCCTTTTTGCCCTCTTCAAAGGGGTGAATCTGTGGATAACTTTGTATTTTGGCTGGTTTGGTGTTTCGGCCTCGAAATTCTTATCAAAACCTTAATCTGTTTTGCGGCAGTCTTCAAATGATGAGGGGTTTAAAAGTATTTATTAACAGTGCGTTACGATTATTTATCAAAAAAGATGGAATTGTTTGCAGAAAGGGGTTGCGGGGTTTGGGTGTACGGTCTAGATACCGCTTCACCGGAGGCGACGATGTTGAAACACTCGGAACTGACGGTTAGGATGAGGCAGTGAACGGCGGGCGCGCCAAGGG
>CAMZLM010000212.1 GCA_947311485.1 uncultured Paracoccaceae bacterium | reverse complement strand
TTTCCTCACGCTACAACCTCCACATCGGCATCGCGCAAGGCACTCAGCAGCGGCCCGTCAGGCACCCGATCAATCAC
The DNA here is from genome assembly GCA_947311485.1 of uncultured Paracoccaceae bacterium. Taxonomy (GTDB): domain Bacteria; phylum Pseudomonadota; class Alphaproteobacteria; order Rhodobacterales; family Rhodobacteraceae; genus Amylibacter. The sequence goes on along the minus strand of CAMZLM010000212.1, from coordinate 33,778 downwards.
CAAACGCGTGACCTCCGTCAGACTGGCCACCCGAAAGGCTGCGGACTGACCGAATTTGCTGTGATCTGCCACGAGCGCCACCGATTTTGATGCCCTCACCATCGCCCGGGCAACCTGTGCTTCGTGGTTGGAAAAATCACTCGCGCCACCTTCATCCAGCGCGCCGATTGTCAATACCGCCATATCTGCCTGGTACATGTCGATCTCTCCCAGCGCCGTAACACCTACAGTTTGTGCATTATCCCCACGATACCTCCCACCCAGCAAGTACACCTCTGCATCGCCAGAATCGCCGGCTAAAGCAGAAGCAATTCGTGTGGAATTGGTAATCACAGTCAAGCGCCTCACCCTCGCCAGCGCTTGTGCGCAAATGAGCGTGGTCGACCCGGTATCCATAAACAAGGTCATGCCCGGCTTGACCAACGTCGACAAGTTTTCAGCAACCATTTGCTTAGCCGAAAAATTTCGACGCATCCGCGCGCCAAAAGCACCCTCTTGTGCTGAAGATGTCGCCTTTGCGCCTCCGTGAACTTTGCGCAACAGTCCCGCATTAGCCAACAAACCCAAATCGCGCCGGATCGTTTCTGCCGATGTCCCAAAGCGTAAAGCCAAAGCATCAACAGTAACCTCACCGCGGCGCGCAACATAATCGGAAATTTCCGCTTGACGGCTGGCCGGGGTCAACATTTTACGATGCGCAGTCACAAAAAGACTAGCGTTTTACCACAAATTTGTGACCAAGTAGTCATAATATCGCGCACCTCATTGTTTTCATTCACTTTATACTGGCTATATTTTTATGCCAATAATTACCTTATCCACAGTAGCCACAAATTTCATCTTGTCAAGCAACACGTACTACCATAAAAAAACCAGGTAACCCCTAGATTGATTGACTCTTATGCACTCCCACTTTTCAGACCCCTTTGATGTTGCCATTATCGGCACCGGTGTTGTCGGCTGTGCCATGGCGCGACGCTTCACCCTTGACGGTGCCCGCGTGGTGATACTGGAAAAGGCCGCCGACGTGCTGGATGGCGCCTCCAAGGCCAACAGCGCGATTTTGCACACCGGATTTGATGCGCCCCCCGGATCACTGGAACAGGCCTGCATTGCGGCAGGGTATAGGGAATACCTTGATATCCACGAGAGCCTCGGCCTGCCGTTGCTGAAAACCGGCGCGATGGTGCTGGCCTGGGATGCGGATCAACTGGCACAACTGGACGGGTTAATCGCCAAGGCCCATAAAAACGGTGTCATGGATGTGACTTTGCTGACCCGTGAACAAGTGCTGGAACGCGAACCGCATCTGGCGGATCACGTCATGGGCGGCTTTGCCGTACCGGGCGAATATCTGATTGACCCGTGGGCCTCGGCCCATGCCTATATTCTACAAGCCATGGCCAACGGGGCCGAATTGCGCCGCGATTGTGAATTGCTGTCGGGCAGCTTTGGCAACGGTCACTGGACGCTGGAAACCGCACAGGGAACGGTTCAGGCCAAACAGGTAATCAACTGCGCCGGCCTGTATGGCGATGTGGTCGATCAACGCCTGCTGGGGCACGCCGATTTCCAGATCAAACCGCGCAAGGGCCAATTTGTGGTGTTTGACAAACCCGCCTCCGAATTGGCACAGGCCGTGATTCTGCCGGTGCCAACAAAAACCACCAAAGGCGTCGTGCTGTTCCGCACCATTTTCGGCAATCTCGCCGTTGGTCCCACCGCCGAAGAGCAGCAAAGCCGCACCGATGCCTCAACCGACCGCGACACCTTGCAGGACTTGCGCGCCAAAGGCATCGAAATGTTGCCGGAACTGGCAAATTACGAGGTCACAACAGTTTACGCCGGTCTGCGCCCTGCCACCGAATTTCAGGACTACCAGATCAGCGCCCATGCCGACCAAAACTACATCAGCGTCAGCGGCATTCGCTCGACCGGCCTAAGCGCCGCACTTGGCATCGCCCGCCATGTGGCCGGCCTGAACACAAGCACCGGCTTTGCCCGTGCACCGCTAACCAATCCGGTTTGCCCGCCGCCAGACCGCCTGTCCAATTACCACCCGCGTGACTGGCAAGAGCCGAATAACGGCGGGATCATCTGTCATTGTGAACTGGTGACCAAACGTGAAATTCTGGCCGCACTGGAAGGCCCTTTGCCGCCGCGCACCCTGCAAGGCCTGAAACGGCGCACCCGCGTGTGCATGGGCCGCTGTCAGGGATTTTATTGCACCGGCCCCCTGTCGGAACTAACCGCCGGGTATCTGACCCCGCCCCTTGCGGAGGATTGCCAATGACCACCTGCACCATAGCCATTGTCGGCGGCGGCACCGCAGGCCTGTCGCTCGCCACCCGCCTGTGTGAACTGGGTATCCGCGATGTCGTGGTTCTGGAACGCGAACCAGAGGCCGGCGGCGTCCCGCGCCATTGCGGCCACTACCCTTTTGGCGTTCGCGAATACAAACGCCTGATGAAAGGCCCCGATTACGCCGCCCGCAACGTCGCCACCGCCCGCGCCGCCGGTGTCGATATCCGCACCGGTACCACTGTGACCGCTCTGCACCCGAATGCCCGCCTGTCGCTGGCCACACCCGAAGGCCTGACCGAATTGCAGGCGCAGCGGGTGGTTCTGTGTACCGGCGTGCGTGAATCCAGCCGCGCGCAACGGTTCCTCTCCGGCCAGCGCCCGCTTGGCATCCTCTCCACCGGCGCGCTGCAATCCATGGTGTTTTTGCACCACAAACGCCCGTTCAAACGCCCCGTCATTCTGGGCAGCGAACTGGTCTCTTTTTCCGCCATCATGACCTGTGGCCACATGGGCATCAAACCCGCAGCCATGATCGAGGAAAACCCCGAAATATTTGTGCGCAAATTCATGCGCCCCTTTCCGGCAATCAAAGGCATCCCGCTGCACACCGGTGTACGCGACCTTCGTATCCTCGGCGGTAAAACAGTCGAGGCCGTCACCTTTACCGACGCCAGCGGCCAAGCCCGCCACATTGACACTGACGGGGTGATTGTCTCGGGCCGCTTCCGCCCGGAATCTGCCCTGCTCCACGCCAGCCACCTGCGGGTAGATCCAGCCACCGGCGGGCCAGAAATCGACCAGTTCGGTCGCGCCTCCGATCCCGCGTATTTTTGCACCGGCAACCTGCTGCGCCCTGTTGAAACCTCCTCCTGGTGCTGGCACGAGGCCGCAGAAACCGCCGCGCGTCTGGTGGATGATCTGGCCAACCCGATCGGTGACGCCCCCCAAATCCGGCTGCAAGCCGCCGATCCCGCCATCCGCTTTGCCCTGCCGCAACGGTTCACCCGAACAGACCGCAGCGGTGGCATGGAACATATGCAAATCCGTCTGAACAAACCGGCCAGCGGTTACCTCTCCCTGACCCAGAGCGACAAAACCCTGTGGAGCGATTACCTCGGCTCCCGTCCTGAACGACGCATATTCGCCCCGCTCTCCCCCTTGGCCAGCACAGCTGATACCGCTACAGTCAAAGTCAAACTTCTGTAGGGAGCCCCCATGCCCGATACGCTATTTACCCTGCCGGAACCGGTCACCCTGCCCGTCAACGGAGAAACCGCCCGATACCCCGTCGGGCGTGTTTTCTGCGTAGGCCGCAATTACGCCGCCCACGCGGCCGAAATGGGCACCGAAGTCGACCGCGAGGCCCCCTTCTATTTCACCAAATCCGCTTGCCACGCGCTGAACAGTGGCTGCACCCTACCCTATCCAGCGGGCACGAAAAATTTTCACTACGAAATGGAACTGGCCGTCGCCATTGGCACCCCCCTGTTTCAGGCGGATCTGACCGAAGCCACCGCCGCCATCTATGCCTATGGCTGCGCGCTCGACATGACACGCCGCGATGTACAGCAGGCCCTGCGTGCCAAACAGCGCCCGTGGGATCTGGGCAAAGACGTCGAAGGCTGCGCCGTTTTCGCCCGCCTGACCAAAGCCGCCGATATGGGCCATATTGGCTCGCAAAAAATCGGCCTGTCCCTGAATGGCAAACAACGACAAAACGCGACGTTAAACGATATGGTCTGGTCTGTGCCGGAACTGGTCTGCCACCTGTCCGGCTATTATCACCTGCGCCCGGGCGATTTGATTCTGACCGGCACCCCTGCCGGTGTCGGCCCCGTTGTAACTGGCGACGACATCACCGGCAGCATCGACGGACTGGACCCAATCCAACTAACCATCGGCTAATTCTACATCCGGTAACCGCTTTTGAATTTCTGCTGGGCCAGTTCTGCCAAGGCATCCACCGCCTTGCCTTCATCCGGATGATGATCCTGCACCACTTTCCCCGCAGCCCCGATGCGCCCCCATTCCTTGATCAGGGTCGCCCCGCCAAATAAATCACGTTGTACTGTCATCAGGAAAAACCGCCGCATGTTCTTTGCCGGATCAATCCGGCGCAGTTTTATACGGTCAGGAAATATGTCCAGCTGGGTAGGCGTGTTTCGGGTCATTGCAGATCATGGATACGTTATGAACGGGAACGCCCACATTAAACCCGATTTCCACAACAGGGAACCCCTATCCGCCCACCATAAACGGCATCAACACCACTTCGCTATCCGCATGCACCGGCGTAAACCACGCCTCGCGGTAGATCTTGCCATCTATCGACAGGGAAACCCCTGCTTCAATCTGCGCGCGCAAACCGGGATAGTCTCGTGCCAAAGCCGCCAGCACCCCGCGAAAATCGCACGCCTCGACCTCCACTTGCACGGCCCCGTCAACGGCGCTGCGCAAGGATCCCCAGATCACCACCTGAACCACAACACACCTCCGGAACGGGAACACAGGCCCCCGTTCTTCCTTTTCACAACAATACCCCTGCCGGAGGCACCCCGAATTCTCAGCCCTTGATCGCCTTTAGAATTCTGGGGGGCGACATCGGCAGCGCGCTCATCCGCACCCCGATCGCCCGTGACACCGCATTGTTCAGCGCGGCCAGTGGCGGCACAATCGGGGTTTCACCAACCCCACGCACTCCATAAGGATGCCCCGGATTGGGAATTTCCAGAATCACCGTATCAATCGGCGGCAAATCCGATGCCACCGGAATCCGGTAATCCAGAAAGCCCGCATTCTGCAAACGCCCGTCTGCGCCGTAAATATATTCCTCGTTCAACGCCCAGCCGATCCCCTGCACGGCACCGCCCTGCATCTGGCCCTCCACATAGGCCGGATGCACCGCTTTGCCGGCATCCTGAAACACGGTATAGCGCACAACGCTGGTATGGCCTGTTTCGGGATCCACTTCCACATCCGCCAGATGCACACCGAAACTGACCCCTGCCCCGTCGGCATTAACCTCGTGGTGGCCGGCAATCGGTCCGCCGGTCTTGACGCTGATCGCCGCAATTTCCGCCAGTGACATTGGTTCATATTGCCCCGCATTGTCACCCGCCGGTTTTACACAGCCGTCTTCCCAGACCACCGCTTCCGGATCAATATCCCAGATTTTGGCCACCCGCGCGCACATCTTCTGAATGGCATCACGCGCCGCCTTGATCGTGGCCAGCCCAACCGCAAAGGTCACGCGGCTGCCGTCGGTCACATCATTGAACCCAAGCGACGCCGTATCCGCCACCAGTGTGCGCACCTTGTCAAACGGGATGCCCAGCTCCTCTGCTGCCATCATACCGATGGACGCACGCGAACCGCCGATATCGGGGTTGCCTTCGGTCAATGTCACCGTACCGTCCACATTCACAGCCAGAGAAACCGACGTGTTGCCACCGAAATTGAACCAGAACCCGCAGGATACCCCGCGCGCCTGATTAGGGCCAAGCGGCGCACTGTAATGGGGGTGCGCTTTGGCGGCCTCCAGCGTGGCAACCAGCCCGATATCGTCAAATGTCGGTCCGTAGCTGGCCTTGGTCCCCTTGCGCGCAGCATTTTTCAGGCGCACATCCAGCGGATCCAGCCCCAGTTCCTGACACAGTTCATCCACCACCGATTCCACCGGATAAACCGCCGTCGGCGCCCCCGGCGCACGATAGGCGGCCTCACGCGGGCGGTTGGTCATCACGTTCAAACCATCGGTTTTCACCGCATCGAGGTCATAGGCAGCGAAAGCGCTCATCGCACCCAGTTCGATTGTGCCGCTTGGAAACGCGCCGCACTGATAGCGTAGATTGGCATAACCTGCTGTGATCCGCCCGTCCTTGGTCATGCCGATTTTCACATCCGTGACAGAAGACATGGTCGGCCCCGAGGCCTTGAAAACCTCCTCGCGGCTCATCACCAGCTTCACCGGTTTGTTGGCCTTGCGCGACAGCGCCAGCGCGATCGGCTCGATAAACACGGTCGTCTTGCCACCAAAACCACCACCGATTTCAGAGGCCGTCACCCGCAGCTGGCTGGCATCCATGCCCATGAAATCCGCACAAAGCGCACGCACATTGTAATGGCCCTGCGTGCAGCACCACAAATCCCCTTTGCCATCGGGCGACACACTGGCCAAACAGGCATGAGGTTCGATATAGCCCTGATGTGTGGCCTCGGTGCGGAAGGTCCGTTCGATGATTTTGTCCGCCTTGGCAAACCCTGCCTCCAGATCACCATGGCCGAAATGGGTCACATGGCTGACATTTGCAGGCGTGCCTTCGGGTACCCGTTTGGCCGGTTTGTCCGGATACAGCACCGGCGCATCCGGTTTCAGGGCATCCTCGATTTCGGTCACATGGGGCAGAATTTCATAATCCACCTTGATCAGCTTCAACGCCTGTTTGGCGATAGCCTCGCTAACCGCTGCCACGGCAGCAACCCCGTGACCGTGATACATGGCCTTGCCCCGCGCCATGCAGTTATCCAGCACGGCCTGACTGTGCGAATTATTCGCCGTGGTAAAATCCGCAGCTGTAATCACGGCCTTGACGCCTTGCAGCGCCTCGGCCGCGCTTGCATCTATCGACACAATCCGCGCATGGGCATGCGGGCTGCGCAACACGCGCCCGACCAGCATACCGGGTGCCGTCGTATCCGCCCCATAGAGCGCGCGCCCCGTAACCTTGTCTATTCCATCGGGGCGCAAGGGCCGTGTGCCAACAATTTTGAATTCGCGCTTGTCTGTATCCAAAGCCATGATCAAGCCCCCCGCATTTCGGCTGCGGCATCCATTACCGCCGCAATGATTTTGTCATATCCGGTACACCGGCACAGGTTGCCCGCCAGCCAATACCGGACTTCGGTTTCTGTCGGGTCAGGGTGTTTTTCCAACAACGCCTTGGCTGCCACCAGAATGCCCGGAATACACACCCCGCATTGCAGAGCAGCATGTTCCAGTATTTTCTTTTGCAGCGGGTGCAATTCCTCGCCGTCCGCCATGCCTTCGATGGTGGACACCTGTTTGCCCTCGGCCTCTGCCGCCAGCACCAGACAGGAACAGACCAACCGCCCGTCGAGCGTCACGCTGCACGCACCGCAATCACCCGATCCGCAGCCCTCTTTCGCGCCAGTCATGTTCAGCTGGTTGCGCAGGACATCCAGCAGGGTTTCCTGTGGCTCGCACAGGTATTCCACCGCATCGCCGTTGATGTTTGTGGTTACATGGATCTTGCTCATGATTTACCTCCTGCGCGGGTCTGCGCAATTTTTGCCGCGCGTTTGGCCAATACGCCCACCACGTCCTTGCGGAATTCCACCGTACCGCGTTTATCGTCAATCGGGCTGGCCAGATCGGAACAGGCCGTTGCCAGCGCATCCAGCGCCGCATCGTCCATCGTGGTGCCAACCAGTGTTTTGGCCGCCTGATCCGCAATCAGGATAGTCGGGCCTACCGCCCCCAGAACCACCCGCGCCGCACGGCAAATGTCGCCTTCCATTTCCAGCGAGACCGCCGCCGAAGCCACGGCAATATCCATTTCGGTGCGTGGAATGAACCGCAAATAGGCATCCGCCGCGCTGTCAGAACGCGCTGGCAAATAAACCGAGGTAATAAACTCCCCCTTGCCCAGCGACGTTTTTCCCGGGGCCACCGGAATATCCGCCACCGCACAATCGCGCGTACCATCCGGTCCGGCAATCCGCACGGTTGCATTTGCCGCCACCAGTGCCGGCACCGCATCCCCCGCAGGTGAAGCATTACACAAATTACCGGCCATGGTCGCACGGCCCTGAACCTGTGTGGAACCGATCAATTCGAACCCTTCCACCACACCGGGCCACAGGGCGCAAACACCGGCATGTTCACCCAGCATTGCACCGCTCACAGCCGCGCCAATACGATACCCGCCGTTTTCCGGTGTGATATCGAACATCCCGTCGATCCGCTTGATATCCACCAGCAAATCCGGTTCGATCAGATCCATTCTGATCTGTACCAACAGATCGGTGCCACCGGCCAGAACCCGGGCATCCCCCGTTTCACCGGCCAATAACGCCACCGCCTGTTCCACGGTTTCAGCAGCCACATATCGCATGGAATATCCTTTGCAAATTCTTCGGTAAGGTCAGGCAAAGAGCGGCACAGCGCGCCGGTTTTTCCGCCCGTTTCACAATGCATACCATCGTATTTCAAGAATCGACAAGCCAAAAAAGCGACTTAAAAATTGGTACCACCGACAAAAGCCGGTGATTTCAACCGGACACCACAATGCAAGGCTCCGGATAGTTCAACCTCGCGGTCCTTCAAGTTCCAATGCTTGAAGGTTAAGTGGGGAAAGGGGAGAGAGGTGGTTAGCTGCAAATCCCTTATTCCAATACCTCTGGGAAAACATCACCAATCACAATCTTATACGCATCTCTTGCATTTGCAGGCGTGATTTCCCAGCGGCTTGCGTCGTCAAATTCAAATAATATTTTGAATTTTTTCCCCTCATTCTTAACAACAGCAAGACATCTGATCCAATAGTCATCGCCATCAACACGGATGATTTCGCGGAGGCGAGAAAAATTCGTCATCGCTTCATCCCAGATTTCATCATCATCCAAATCAATACGATTTCCGTCTTTGAAAACAAAAAATTCACTTTCTGGAGAATTGTCACCTGAATTGATATAAATGTATCCAGCGTAATCCCACTTCAGTTTGCCAAGGTTTGCGCCTTTCCCAATAAGGTTTCCAATATTTATGGTTATTTCATCTCGTATAGTAGTCATGGTTCTTTCCTGTTTTATGTCTTATTTAATTGTTAATTTCCCCAAGCTAAACATGCCAAACGGCCGAAAACCAACCCTAAATGGCAATCGCCTCGGGGTTAATCTGGTAGAAAGGGACACCCCCCACAGAAAGCTGTGTGTCAGGCCCGGCGGAAACCTCGGGCCTTTGTCATAAAAGACGCTTTTTATAGACCGTTGTGTTCATATCGCGAATGTCGACGCTGACGCTGGACACGGTTTTCAGGTGCCCCGCCAATGCCGCGCGCAGGGCGAGCGAGACCTTTTCCTTTTGCGCATCGGTGCGACCCGCCAGCAAGAACACAGTCACATGCAGAAAGGAATCGTCCTTGTCCGGCATCCGGTAATGGTCATAGGGCCGCGCGCGGACCTTGATATCCTTGGCCTGCATCACGCCGGTTTCAACGCCGCTATCAAAGGCGATTTCCATGACTTCTGCCATATCATAACGGGTTTCCACATCGCGGGAATATTCGATGACAAAATGGGGCATGGGATGGCTTTCTGTTGGCGTTGGTCCGATTATCGCAGAGAGTGACAGCAAAGCCTGCCCCCGTCAAAGCCTATTGCAGATCAGCAACCGACCGTCCATCTTCCGGGACCTTACGGCACTTGTTCTATGCCCGTTGAAGCGGCAAAAACTCTGCCGCTTCAATCCCGAACTCTTCTGGAGGCTATCCCAACCAATTATACCCAAAGGGTACCATTCAGAACCCCAACATTTAACCCGAAATGCGTTAGGCCGCGGCTTCAACCTTTTGAAGCGTCGCTTCCATCGCGGCAAATTGTGCATTCTGTGCCGCAATTTGTTCATCAAATTCAGCGTCAATTTTTTCAGCCGCTTCCTCGCGAATGTGACGCGCAATATCAATCACAGTTTCGATCATATCTTCTTTCACACCAAAACCGCGTAAACGGTTCAACTGGCAGGCACACATTTTAGGATGGTTCGAAGCGATTCCTGCTGCCAGAGAAATCATCGCAACAATCGCGGCATCAGGTGTGTTTTGGGTCGTCATTTTATTATTTTCCTACATTTCAAAAGCAGTGTTGCTCGTTATGATAGGCCATACATCGCATACCCCGAATGACAGACGGGTGAACATGCTTGTAAGGTAACCGTCATAAATGACATTCGCAAACAGATACGATCCTGTCAGAAAAACAGGCACAGGATCAGGGCAACCGCCCTTACCACAAGGTTTTCGCGGCCCGTGCCGGCCATTCGCGGTCATAGGCTTCGCCGCCGACCTCGCCTTGCGTCTGCGCCTTGAGGATTTGCCCTGCTGTCGGGGCTTCGGACAGGTCGGGCCAATGCGCCTGATCCCACAGATTGGCACGCATCACCGCGCGGGCGCATTGGAAGTAGACTTCTTCGATGTGGATAAGGATCACGGAACGCGGGGCGTTGCCATCAACCGTGAACCGCGTCAACAGCTCCGGCGCAATTGATACCTCAGCCTGCCCGTTCACCCGTGTCACCATGGTGGACCCCGGCGTCAGAAACATCAGCGCAATACGGCCATCGGCCACAATATTGCGTAGAGTATCGATCCGGTCATTGCCCCGCCGGTCCGGTATGGCGAGGGTTTTGTCATCCAGTTCAAACACCACCTGCCCCCGATCCCCGCGCGGCGAGGCATCGGCCCCTTCCGGCCCGACCGTGGCAATGGCACAAAACGGGCTGGTTTCGATCAGCTTGCGGTATTCCGGCGTCAAATGATGCGCAACCTTACGCAGGGCCGGTGCCTTGGGCGTACCGTAAAGGGTTTCAAGATCGGCAATGGTTTTAACGATGCTCATTCCGGGCCTCCTCGGCCAGTTTATCCGAGGCGGTTTCAATCACCTCTTCGAGTTTTTGCATAAATTCATCGGTCGGCAATCCGGGTTTGATCCGCGGCAGGAATTCGATCACCGCCACCCCCGGTTTGCGATAAAGCCCGTGACGCGGCCAGAAGTAGCCAACATTGGTAGCTGCGGGAACAACGTCTTGTTGCAGTTCCTTGTACAGCACCGCCGTGCCAACCTTGTAAGGCAGTTTAGCCCCAGGGGCGACGCGGGTTCCCTGCGGAAAAATCACCAATTGGCCGGGGTCTTCCTTGCCGGCCTTGACCTTGGCCACCATCGCCTTGATCGCCTGCCCACGCTTGCCCCGATCCACCAGAACACAGCCAATACGTTGCGCATAAAGCCCCAGAACCGGCGCCCATTTCAACTGGCTTTTCATGATAAACTTGCCCTTGGGAATGGCGGAAAAAATCAGAAGGATATCAAAAAAGCTCTGGTGTTTGGAGGCAATGATAACCTCGTCCGTCGGGGCCACGCCGCGAATTTCCGATTTCAGGCCGGCCACATGATGCGCGGTCCAGCGCACCCAGCGGCAATACAGATGCATCACCGAATAGGCCCATTTTCGATCATAAATCGCCAAGGGCAGGTAAATCAGTCCCATAATCGGCATCGCCGCATACATCAGGAAAATGAAAACCACCGAACGCAGCCACTGAAATGCATAAGCCATCACATCAACCTTTTCAAAACACGGAAAGCCGCCAGACGCGTGGCCCAAAACGCCACAATAGCCGCCATTGGCGGGATGAGAAGCGGCAACAACCAATGCGCACCGCGAAAACCCAGCCCTGTCAGAAACGCCCCTTCTTCGGCGGCGGCAGGCAGAAAATAGGTGGCCACCATCGCCAGCAGCGTGCCAACCAGCGCCCCCATAAAGGCGCGCACGGTGAAACGGCGCACAAAGGCGCGGGCAATATACACATCCCGCGCGCCGATCAGGCGCAGCACCGTAATCACCTGCCCATTCGCCGCCAGTGCCGATTGCGCCGCCAGCGTAATCATCGCCGCCGTTGATCCCGCGATCAGCAGAATCGACAACAGCCCCATCAGCCGGATACGCCCCGCCGCCTGCACCAGCGGACGGCGCCAACGGGTATGGTCGTCCAGCACCGCGCCCGGGGCTTCGGCTGACAGACGCAGGCGCAGGCTCTCGTTGTCGGGACCGTCATCGGTTTCGATCACCTCGATCAAACGCGGGATCGGCAGGCTGTCCAGCGGCAAATCCGGCCCGAACCACGGCTCCAGCAACTTGCGCTGCTCCTTGTCACCCATCACGCGGGCAGTTTTAATCCCCTGTGTGGTGCGCAATACGTTTAGCACGGCTTCTGACTGCGCCGCCATCTGGCCTTCGGGCGCAGAAATCCGCACGGTTGATGTCCGCGCCAGCTCTGCGTTCCAGCGATCCGCCAAACGCCCCGTCGCAAGGGATAGTGCCAGCGCAAACACCGTCAAAAACGCCATCGCGCCAGCGGTAAAGCTGGTCAATCGCGCGGTAAAACCGCTGGGCGGGACCACACGGTCCGCTTGCCGGTCGCCTTGGAACAGGGCGACGATACCCGAAACATCCACCATCACAAATCAGCCCCCGCCAATACAACCCTGTGGTCTTGAATGCGCAACACCCGTGCCGCGACCTGTTGTTTGGCCGTGCGGATCAAATTCAAATCATGGGTTGCCAATAAAATCGTTTTGCCCATTTTGTTCAGTTCGATCAAAAGCGACAGCAATCGCTGTGCCATTTCCCAATCCACATTTCCGGTGGGTTCATCGGCAATAATCAGATCCGGCGACATAATCACCGCCCGCGCCAAGGCCGCCCGTTGCCGTTCCCCCCCCGACAATTCCGCCGGCATCGCATCATAGTGATCCGCCAAGCCAACCCAGCCCAGCAAATCCATCAAATGGGCCTCGTCTATTTCTTCGTCACGTTCGGATACCTGCACCGGCAAGGTCACATTTTCAGCCACATTCAGATGGTCCAGAAACTGGCAATCCTGATGCACAACACCAATGCGCCGGCGCACACGGGCCACATCATCCCGGTCCATCGCCCGGACATCCTGTTCAAAAATCCGCATCAAACCGGTGGTCGGCTGCAGGGCTTTGTAGCACAATTTCATCAAAGTGGTTTTGCCCGATCCCGAAGGTCCGGTCAAAAAATGGAACGATCCCGGTGCCAGACGCAGATCCATATCCATCAGGATATCCCGCCCCCCATAGGAAAAAGCCGCGTTTTTTAACTCGATCAAGCCTCTGCTCCTGCTCTTTAATGCAATATTTGCCTGTGGCATGAATATATGCAATCTTTACAAAATAGAACAGATACTTGGAAAGATACGTCTGCAAGGCTAGAACTATACAAAAAGCTGATTCGTCGGGGGGCGGGCGGCATATAAATCAGTGAGGCTTTTATGCGTTTGGTTTGTCCGAAATGCGTTGCGCAATATGAAGTTGCGGAGCAGGAAATCCCTGAAGAGGGCCGCGAAGTACAATGCGCGAATTGCGAACATATCTGGTTTCAGGACCGGATTGTGATGTTTACAGAAAAGCGGGAAACCGCCGATGCACCTGAAGAAAACAGCGCAGACGAGATTTTTGACGACCTCGACGGCGTTAGCGATGTTGCATTTCAGCACCACCGCGACACCGCAGAAGAGCCGGATGCAGGCCAAGAACTGCCCCCAACCGAAATTGACACCGCCGCACCGGTTGAAGATGGTGATGAAGCCAAAAATATTCTGGCTGAAGATTTCGACGAAGAGCCGGAATACGACGATGATCCGTCGATGGACCGCCCCGAAGGCAGCGCACTGCTGAACGATGACGTTCTGGATGTCTTGCGTAAAGAGGCCGAATTTTCCAGCAATCGCGGGGACATCGAACCGAGCACCGAAGTTGAAGTTGAAGTTGAAGTTGAAGAAACTCACGCCATCGAGGAACCGCTGGAAACAGATCTTGATGAACTTACCGCGTTTTTATCATCACAGGAACTGGATGAGGCAGATGCAGATACGGACGCGGATGTCGAAACAACCGACACCGAAGCCGATGAGCCGCAGGAGGCAGATGCCCACACCGATCAGGTTTTTGACCCTCTGAGCGACCTTGATGCCATCCGCAGCCAACTCGACAGCATCCGCGAAAACCCCGATGCAAACGATGAATTGGATGCGGCAATCGAGGTTTCCTTCGAGGCAGCAGATACACCGCATGAAGATGAATTCACATCAAGTTCCGAAAGCCCTGATCTGAATTCAACAACGGAATCCCCCTCCCCCGAAGCAACACCCGAGGCCCCCGTCGAATTCGATCTGGATGCTTTTTCGCAAAGTCTGGGCAGCCCCGCAGCCGAAGAGGTAGAGGTAGAGGTAGAGGAAATAATTCCGGAAACCTCAGAGGCCATTGCTTTTGATGACTTTGAAGAAAGTTTGCCACGTCAGGTATTCCGTGCGGACCGTGTCGCAGATGCCACACCCGACACCCCCGCAGCAGAAGAAACCTTTTTTGTCGAAACGGATGAGCCGGAAGCGCCGGTGGAAACACCCGAGGAAGGCCAGAACGAACCTGATGCACCTATTAAGTCGGCCATTCCAGCAGCGGTGGCTCTCGGCAGTTTACGGCCCCGCGCCAGCAAAACAGCACGCCCTGTTCGCCAAATAACCGACCCGCATGACCTGCGTACAGAACCGCCTGTTCCACCAGCGACAGAGCCTGTGGAGGATCCCGCGACCCTGTTGTCCCGTCCGGAACGACCACACCGCGCTGAACCCTCCAAGCGCCCCGCGCCAACCGCACCAAAAGAGGTTAAATCCCCATCTTCGCGCAAAGAGTTGCTACCGGATGTCGAAGAACTGGATTCCACACTGCGCGGAGAGGCCGCCACGGTTCAGGCCGCGCAGGACAGCGATGATACCTCGCCCGTATCGTCAACAAAGGGCTTTGGGCGCGCGTTTATCTGGACGCTGCTCATTTTTGCGATTCTGGTCGCGCTTTATGTTATGCGGCCCATGATTATTGCAGCCCTGCCCGTCAGTGGCGTGGTGCTTAATCCCTACGCCAACTTTATCGATTCACTACGGCTGATGATTGAAAACCTGATGCAATAAAGCGTTTGCGCTTTATGTCCAAATACCTTTGGCCGCGCCCCCGCAGGGGCACGGTCGGGGTTTACGGGAGTTCTACAGCAACCGCCGTAGCCTCTCCGCCACCGATACACACCGCAGCGATGCCCTTTTTACCACCAGTCTGTTCCAGCGCATTGATCAACGTCACCAGAATACGCGCGCCCGATGCCCCGATCGGATGACCCAGCGCGCAGGCACCGCCATAGATGTTCATCTTGGCGTGGTCGATATTCAGGTCATGCATGAATGCCATCGGCACCACGGCAAAGGCTTCGTTTACCTCCCAGATATCCACATCATCCGTGGTCCAGCCCAGTTGGTCCATCACCTTTTGCGCCGCAAAAATCGGGGCGGTGGAAAACCACGCCGGTTCCTGTGCATGGCTGGCATAGCCCTTGATGATCGCCCGCACCGGCAGGTTTTCAGCGGCAGCGGTTTGTGGCAAAGCCAGCACCAATGCCGCCGCGCCATCGGAAATAGACGAAGAGTTCGCCGCCGTTACCGTACCATCCTTGCGAAAAACCGGGCGCAGGGTCGGGATTTTCTCAGGGCGGGCCTTGGCCGGCTGTTCGTCCAGCACAATGGTGGTTTCACCTTTGCGGGTTGTCAGGGTCACGGGGGTAATTTCCCGCGCCGCCACGCCGCTTTCCTGTGCGGCAAGCGCCCGGCTGAGCGATTGTAGCGCGTAGTCATCCTGTGCTTCACGGGTGAAACCATATTTATCGGCGCAGTCCTCGGCAAAGGTACCCATCAGGCGGCCTTTGTCATAGGCATCCTCAAGCCCGTCCAGAAACATATGATCGATCACCTGCCCATGCCCCAACCGCGCGCCGCTGCGCATTTTCGGCAGCAGATAGGGCGCGTTGGTCATGCTCTCCATGCCGCCGGCAACCGCAATACCGGTTCGGCCCAGCGCCACCTGATCGCAAGCATTCATCACGGCCTGCATACCGGAGCCACACATTTTGTTAACGGTGCTGGCGGGGGTTTCCTGACCAAGACCCGCCGCGAAACCGGCCTGACGGGCGGGGGCCTGCCCCAGCCCTGCCGGCAGCACACAGCCCATGACCAGTTCATCCACCTTGTCGGCAGGTATCCCTGCATCGGCCAACGCGCCGGCGATGGCAACCCCGCCCAAGACGGGAGTTTTGGTATCGGCAAACACACCCTGAAGCCCCCCCATGGGGGTGCGGGCCGCGCCCAGAATTGCGATTTCATGTGCCATGGCGGAACTCCGTTAACTGAACAACTGTTTAGTTAACCGTATCAGGGGTTCCGCCTCTTGGCAATCGTTAGCGGTAGGGCCGCAGATACAGGCCTTCAAAGATACGCTTGGCAAAGTGAAAGATCTTCAGCGGCGGCAGAAAAATAGAGCGCTTTTCGTTGCGGAACACAAGAATACCCGTGTCCTGCGTATCCACAATGCAGATCAGTTCGGCCTTGAAATCATGGCTTGGCGCATTGCCCGCCATTTCATCGGCAATGTTGGCCACGGCGGCCTCGGCCTGCAAATCCGCCTGATGCGCCTGTTTTGCCAACCATTCCGGACCGGGATAGGAGCCGGTATCGCCGATGACATAGGTGCCTTTCAGCCCCTGCACGCGGCATTTGGCATCCGACTGGATAAAGCCGCCTTCGGATCGGGGCAGGTCGGTGTTGTCGAGCCACAGCGGACCAGTCAAACCGGGCATCATCAGCACCAGATCGGCGGGGATCTCTTCGCGTTCAGTGACGACTTTGTCGGCCTCGATCCGGATCGGCTTTGCGCCTAGATGTGTTGCAATCCCGCGTTTGGCCATCTGTTTCAGCAAACCGGCAACTGCCTTTTCGCCCAACCGGATACCCGGGTTGGGGGAGCCGTTGAAAAACACCAGATTGAATTTGTCCCGCCGTCCCTGCCGGCGCAGCATGGTTTCGATCCCGAACAGGAATTCAAACATCGGCCCGCCACGCACGGCTTTGGGTTCCTTGGGGTTGGTGCCAAAACCGATGGCAATGGTACCGCCGTCCATTTCTGCAATTCGGTCATGGATCATCTGGCCGGCGGTGGTGCCTTCACACGGAATGATCGCGTGTTCGGTGATGCCCGGCAATTTCTTGATAAACCGCGACCCGGTGGCGATCACCAGATAGTCATTGGTCAGCGTGCCGGTATCGGTTTCCACCCTACGCCCGCCGTCTGTCACATTGGTGACCGACCCCTGATGCCAGCTGACGTTGTGTTTGGCGAAAAAATTGTCCAGATCAACGTTGATGTCGGATGCCTTGCGCATGCCCGAAGGCATCCAGATCAGGCTGGGCAGATAGGCCAGAAACTTGTTCGGGGAAACAAGCGTGATTTTGGCATCCAGATTGCGTTTGCGAATTTGGCGAACGGCGGTCAGCGCGCCAAAGCCGCTGCCGAGAATGACGATATGGGTCATGGGGTTTCCTTTGAGCTGTCAGAGAGCCTGTTGTCGGAATAGTCGAGTAAATTTGTACCCTAACTAGGCCGATCCATGCAAGTTGCACTGTGACAGTTTGCCTCAAGGCCGTGGTCAGTTGCGCCAGCGCAGCAGACGTTTTTCCACGATACCGATCAAGGCGCTGACCACCACGCCCAGTACCGACAGCATCACCACGCCAACGAACAGACGTTCCAGATCATAAAGGGAACCGGCCTCGAGGATATAAGCCCCGATACCGTATTCCGCCCCGAGCATTTCAGCGGCAACCAGCAGGATAATGCCGATGGCCAGCGATATACGCAGTCCCGACAGAATGCCGGGCATGGCCCCGGGAATCACGATTTTGCGCACAATCGACGCCCAGGACAGGCCAAAGCTCTGCCCCATACGAATCAGGGTGCGATCCACATTGTCCACCGCGCCATAAGTGGCAACCACCGTGGGCGTGAATGTACCAAGCGCAATCAACGCGTATTTGGAGCCTTCGTCGATGCCGAACCAGATCACGAACAACGGCAGCAAAGCGATTTTTGGAATCGGGAATATCGCGGCCACCAGCGGGATCAGACCCGCCCGCACATAGGAAAACAGCCCGATCAGAATTCCCACCGACATGCCCGCGCTGATACCCATCGCAGAACCGACGGCAAGGCGGGTCAGGCTGGGGAGCAAATGCGTGAACAACAGGCCGGAGTTGTACAGATCAACAAAGGTTTGCAGCACATCTGACGGGCGCGGCAGGGTCAGCGATGAAATAAAACCGCTCCGGGTGCCGATTTCGGCCAATGCGATCAACACCACAAACACCACCAAGCCGACCCAGCGGCGCGCGGTCGGGGCAAAGCCGCCACCGCGAAATTTGACCGGACGTTCAGACATGCAGCAGCTCCGCATCGGCGGCGCGGGCTTCTTCGCGCATCAGGTTCCACAGGTGGGTTTGTTTGGCGTCCAGTTCCGGATCGGCATGGCTGCGTTGTTCCAGCGGTTTGTCGATATGAACGATTTCCTGAATTTGCCCGGGTCGGCGCGACAGCACCACGATGGCATGGCCAAGGCGCACGGCCTCTGCCAGATTATGGGTAACATAAACAGCGGTGAACGGCGTACGGGACCAGAGCGACACCAGATCCTCCATCAGCAATTCACGGGTCTGGCTGTCCAGCGCGGACAGGGGTTCATCCATCAGCATCACAGCCGGTTTCACCGCCAATGCGCGGGCAATGGCCACCCGTTGTTTCATCCCGCCTGACAGCTGTTTGGGCAGGGCATCGGCAAAATCGGACAGTTTGGTACGGGCCAGCACATCGTCGATGATCGCCTGTATCTGCGCCTTGGTCAGACCGTGATCCTCCAGCACCAGCGCAATATTGCCCCGCACGCTACGCCATGGCAGCAGGGCGAAATCCTGAAAGATATAGGTCAGCGGGTTCAGACAATCCGGCGGCGGATCGCCCAGTTGCAACACCTGCCCCGCCGTCGGCCGCTCCAGCCCGCCAATCAGGCGCAACAGGGTAGACTTGCCACAACCGGACGGCCCGACAATGCAGGTGATTTTACCCGACGGAATATCCAGAGAGATGTCGCGCAGCACCTCGAAGTCATCGTATTTATGGGTGAGAGCCGACAGGCGGATATCCATGGGGTTTGTCCTTTGGCGTCGGGGCGGTTGCCCGCCCCGCGCGGTTTACATGGTTTTGACGTAGCTGGCATCCACCAGCGTATCAAGGGTGATGTGATCTTTGACCAGCCCTTCGGATTTGAACCAGTTCAACTGATCCGCAACCGACGTCACATTCAGCGCCGCACCGGGGGTCAGGCGCATGGAGCCATTGATGATCGATTTCGCCGCCTTTTCGCGCGGGCGATCCGCATAAACGTATTTGTGGATCAGATCGACCATGGCGTTGATGGCGTCTTCGCCTTGGGTTTTATCCACCATAACCGCGTTGTAATCGGCTACACCCGCGGAAAACCCCTTGATAAAGGCGGTCGTCATATCGCGTTCATTGGCCGCGTTATGGGCCGAGGTAAACACAGTGGTCACCTGATAGTTTGGCAGGTAATCGGAAATATTGCCGATGATATGCACCTTGCCGGAACCGGCCAGCGGCTTGGCAATATGCGGCACAATCGACCAAGCGTCGATCTGGCCCGATTTCAGTGCGCCGATGATCGCGCCGACTTTTTGCAGCGGCTTGAATTTAACGTTCACACCTTCGGCCATGGCGACCTTGGACCCCATGTAATGGAACGATGAACCGGCGCTGGTCATGCCATAGGTCTTGCCGTCCAGCATTTTAGGCGAGGTCAGACCCGCCTGAAACGCCGCGTCCGAGGCAAGGATCTTCTGCCCCTCAATGCCCGGTTCTTCGGACAGGGCACCCCCGATGACCTTGATCGCGCCTTTGTCTGCCAAAGACACCAAACCACCGGAAATCGCGGTGACGGCATAGTCGATATCCCCCGACGCAATCGCCACGGCCATCGGCGTCGAGGCCTGAAAAAATTTCAACTCCACATCAAGACCGGCCTTATCGAAATGGCCTTTTTCCAGCGCGATAAAGCTGCCGGAATGGCTGGTGAAATGCAGCGCACCAACCTTGATCTTGCGGTTTTGTGACAGGACCGGTGTGGCCAAGGCAGAGGCCGCAGCCGCCCCGCCCATCAATGTCAGCGCCGTGCGGCGGTTCAGTTTTGTCATGTCTTTACTCCCATTTTGTTTTCAGTCTTGTTCTATAGCCAGCAGCCAATCCGACAGGCCGCGCCCCGTTTGCGCACCAAGCGCCTGCGCCAGATCATTCTGGGCCGAAATCACGCCGGTTTCAAGCGCCGAGAGCGCCTCGCCGATGCGGGCAGTTTGGCAGGCAACCGTCACGGCAACAACCCCGCGCGCATTCAGGGCCGGCAGACGGGTAACTCCGATATCATCCGCCCCGAAGCCGGCATCATTGAACACTGCAATACGGGCATTGGCCTTGATCGCGCGCTTTAGATTCCCCCCGATCAGCCCGCCATGCGAGCCGGTGATCACGATTTTACCGATATCTTGCGGCCCGACCAGCGACGCCGAATCGAGCAAATGCAGCACAGTACCGTTACCGAATTTTAATTCCTGACGGGATTCGCTTACCGGCGGCAACTGCCCTGCCGGCGCGGCGGCACCTTGCAACAGGGCCACCGCCTGCGCCACCGGCGTGCCGGGCATAACGCCCAATCCCGCCGCAACATCATTGGCAACGCTGATGATACCCCGCGCCAGTGTATCGCTGGCTGACCCGATATGGCAACTGTTGCAATCCACCGCTGCCGCTGCCATGCCGATGCCTTCCAGCGCCAGCACACCGGCTACACCGGCGCGTTCCAGCCCCTCGCCCGCATCATTGAAAACCACCGCGCGCACACCGGCCCCCGAGGCCACCGCCGCCGGATACATACCGCCGTGCGATCCACAAACCACCACCCGCCCTTTGGCAAGGGCATCCGCATCCGTGATTGAGTCGAGCAATAGAGAATCCATAGGCGAAACCTAGGATGCTTGACTCGATTCAGCAAATGGTTTCTAGTTATCAGAACAAAACATTCCGATAAACGGAACATATAGACAGGGTGACATGACCGAGATCGCCGCGATAACCGGATCCATCCCGCGTGCTGCGCGTATTATTGATGTGCTGACCAAAGCACCTGACGGGCTGTCGCTCGCCCAGATCGTTGCCGAATCCGACTTTTCCAAAACCACGGTGTTTCGCGTGTTGGCGAATTTACAAGATGTAGGGTACGTCTTTCAGGATCTGGAGAGCCGCCAATACCGGCTGGGGCAAAAACTGGCGCGGATATCGCAGACCGCCTGCCGCACCGATATTGCCGCCATTTCCAAACGCGGCATGCAGCGGCTGGCTGCCCTGACCGAGGACACCGTTTTTCTGTCGATCCCCGAAGGGGCCGCCGCCATCTGTATTTCACGCGCCACAGGGGCCTTTCCCATTCGGACATTGACGCTGAATGTAGGCGACACACGCCCGCTGGGTGTCGGGGCGGGGGCGCTCGCGCTCTATTGTTCGATGAGCCGTAAGGAACGCGAAACCATCCAGCGGATCAACAAGAACTGGATGGCGGATTACGGGGTGAGCGAGGCCGAACTGGCCGCCGATTATGCCGTCTTTCAGAAAACCGCCTATGCCGCAAATTTCGGGCGGATCGTGGCCGGCACCAGCGCGATTTCCGTGCCGGTGATCACCGGCAAGGGCCGGCTGGTGGCCGCGATTGCCATTGGCGCAATTGATGCCCGTATGACGCCGGAACGGATCAATACGGTTCTGATACCGGCCATGTGGCAGGAAGCAACGCTGCTGGCACAACGAATTGATGAAATGGAGCAAGGGTGAAACAAGTGAACACGGCAACCCATAACACCGCACGGGCGCGGGAACTTCTGGCGATGATGGAACGCATTCGCGCCTTTGAGGAACAGGCGATTCTGGCCGCTGAACGGGACAAACTGGTGCTGGGGGCGATCCATCCCTCCATCGGCCAAGAGGCCTGCGCCGCCGGCGTGATGCAGGCGTTGAACACGGATGATATTTTGCTGTCGACCCATCGGGGACACGGCCACACGCTGGCCAAGGGGGCCGACGCTTTGGCCATGATGCGCGAATTGCTGGGCCGCGAGGGCGGCTGTTGCGGGGGCAAGGGCGGGTCCATGCATATTGCCGATTTCGGGGTGGGAATGCTGGGGGCCAACGGGGTGGTTGGTGCCAACATCACCATCGGAGCCGGTGCCGCACACGGGATCAAGCTGATGGGTGACAACCGGATTGTGGTGGATGTGTTCGGCGATGGCGCGATCAATCGCGGCCCGTTTCTGGAGGGTATCAACTGGGCCAGCGTATTTGAACTGCCGGTGATGTTTGTCTGCGAGGACAACCAGTATTCCGCCACCACCAAGACCAAAAGCGTTACCGCCGGTCAGGGGGCGGCAGCGCGGGCAAAATCGCTGGGCCTGAAGGCAACAGTAATTGACGGCAACAACGTCGAGGCCGTCGCCAATGCTGCCGACGAAATCGCCGCCCGCCTGCGGGCGGGTGGTCCACCGGAAATGTTGCATCTGATCACCTACCGGCGCACGGGGCATACCTCGTTTGATCCGGCGACCTATCGACCCGAAGACGAATCCGCACGCGAGGAAAAGCTGAACGATCCGATTGCCCGCCAACGTACATTGCTGGCCGGAATGGGCGTGAGCGAGGATGCGCTCGACACCATCCACCAAACCGCCCAAACCGAAATGATCGCCGTGCTGGCCAAAGCCGCAGCGACACCTTTCCCCGATGACAACACCGCGTTTCTGGATGTTCAGGACACGGGCAGCCCGGCAGTGGAGGCATTCTGATGGTAAAAATGACCTATGTAGAGGCCAGCCGCGAGGCCGTGCGCGAAATGATGCATGCGGACAAAACTGTCTGGTGTGTGGGAGAGGATCTCGGGCGCGGGTCGGTGTTCGGGCAATACCTCGGCTTGCAAGAGGAATTCGGCCCTGACCGTGTGGCGGACACCCCGATTTCAGAGGCAGCGATCATGGGGGCGGCCTTTGGGGCGGCGATGGTCGGCACGCGACCGATTGTGGAAATGCGGTTTTCCGATTTTGCCCTGTGCGCCACGGACGAGCTGGTCAACCAGATCGCCAAGGCGCGTTTCATGTTCGGCGGCCAGTCCCGCGCACCGATGGTGATCCGCAAACCGATCGGGTTGTGGCGCTCTTCTGCCGCGCAACACAGCCAGTCGCTGGAAAGCTGGTATGTACATATTCCCGGGTTGGTGGTGGTCTGTCCTGCCACACCGCAGGACAATTATTCGATGATGAAAGCCGCAATCAAATGCGATGACCCTGTAGTTTATCTGGAACACAAAAACATCTGGCAGATGGAAGGCGAGGTAGACAAAAGCCTCGAGGTAACCCTTGGCAAGGCCGCCGTGCGGCGCAGCGGCGATGATGTGACCCTTGTCAGCTGGTCCGACACCGCCAACAAATGTGTGGCTGTGGCCGACAGGCTGGCCACGCAAAACATCCACGCCGAGGTGATCGACCTGCGCAGCCTCTGGCCGTGGGACAAGGGAACCGTGCTGGCCAGCGTGCGCAAGACCGGGCGGCTGGTGGTGGCACATGAATCCGTGGCCGTGGGCGGTTTCGGAGCCGAGGTCGTGGCCACAGTCGCCGAACAGGCCGGGGACGCCTTGCGCGGGCCTTTGCGCCGGCTGGGCGCACCGCGCTCGCTGGTAGCCTATGCACCGAATCTTGAAGATCAGGTGCGCATCACCGAAGACATGATCGAAAAAGCAGCACTTGAAACACTGGGGAAATCCGCACCATGAGCAAGAATGAAATCACCGGCGGCGAAGCCATAGCCCGTATGTTGCAGGCCCACGGAGCCGGCCCGATGTTCGGCATGGGCGGGTTTCAATTGTTGCCGTTTTACGATGCGGCACGGCGGCTGGGGCTGCAACATAACCTGATCAACGACGAACGCTGCGCGGTTTTTGCCGCCGATGCCTATTCCAAAGTATCCAACCGCGTCGGGCTGGTGGATGCCACGCTTGGGCCGGGGGCGACCAATTTGGTGACCGGACTGGTGGAGGCCCTAAACGCGGGGTCGCCAATTGTGGCCATCATTGGCGACGCCAACCGCGAACATGCGGGCAAGAACATGACGCAGGAAACCGATCAGGTGTCGATCCTGCGTCCGGCCTGCAAGGAACTGTTGCGGGTGGAAACCGTGGCGCGGATCCCTGAAATCATCGCGCGGGCCTTTTGTGTGGCGACATCGGGGCGCCCCGGTCCTGTGGTGGTGTCAGTCCCCGAGGACGTGGCCCACGGCACCCATGATTTTGACATGGTCGAATTCACCGCCAACCCGGCCCACACCGCCATTCCGGCGCTGCGTTGCCGGCCCGATATGGACGATGTGACCAAGGCCGCCGATATGCTGACCAAGGCCAAGCGGCCAATGCTGCTGGTGGGGGGCGGAATCCATCTGTCCAGCGCGCAGGAAGAGGTCACGGCGCTGGCCGAAACCTTCGGTATTCCGGTGGCCCATACCCTGACCGGCAAGGGGGCAATCGCTTGCAACAGCCCGCTAAGCGCAGGGCTGTTCGGGCGCTATGACCGGATTGCCAATGACCTGATTGCCGCCAGCGATTGTTTGCTGGTAGTGGGGTGCAAGCTCGGAGAAATCGCCACCAAACGTTATTCGATACCGGCAGCAGGGGCGGCGGTGATCCATCTGGATTCCGTGGCCGAGGAAATGGGGCGGACCTATACGCCGACGCTGAAACTCTGGGGCGATGCCAAGGCGGGGCTGTCCGATATTGCGCTGGAAATGGGTGACGGGGCCGCGCAAAAGGCGGCGCGTACGGATTATCTGGCTGAAATTCCGGCCAAAATGGCAGCATGGCGACAGGATGTTTCCGGGCGGCTCGATTCCGATGAAACGCCGGTACATATGGCGCGGCTGATTACCGAAATCAACAAGGCCCTGCCCGAAGACGGCTATCTAATCGCCGACGGCGGTTTTGCGGCCCATTGGGGCGGCTTGCTGTTTGACACCCAAAAGGCCATGCGCAATTTCGTACCGGATCGGGGCTTTGCCAGCATCGGGTACGGGTTACCCGGGGCAATGGGCGCGCAACTGGCCGCGCCGGATGCCACTGTGATCGGCCTGACAGGGGACGGCGGGTTCAACATGGTGCTGGGCGAACTGGAAACCGCGCGACGCATGGGGCTGGGGGTGACGGTGATCGTGGTGAACAACGCGGCCTCCGGTTACGTCAAGGCGTTGCAGCATCTGATGTATGGCGAAGGCAATTATCAATCTTCCGACCTGTCGGAAACCAATTACGCAGAGGTGGCCAAGGCCATGGGCTGCCACGGGATTCGGGTGGAACAGCCCGGTGATCTGGCGGCGGCGCTGGCGGCGGCCATGGACGAAACCGACCGGCCCAGCGTGATTGACGTGATGGTCACACGCGATCCATCGCGCATGTTGCCGGCGGTGGATAACCGTACTGTGAAAATCAAAAAAGGGGATCGGGTGGCCTGATGCCACTCGCACCAAACAAGCGGGGACAAACCCCGCACACCGCGTAATCCGTCAGCACCGCGGGCTGGCAACTGAAAAGGGAGACTTGAATAATGAAAAAACTGATTTATTCCGCCGTGGCGGGGGCCGTTATGGCCATGACAAGCGTTACAGGGGCGAATGCCGCTGAAAACGCACGTCTGAAAATGGGGTCCACGTTCCCCGGCGGTCTGGTGCAGCTGGGCACGCTTGGCAAAGAGCTGGAAGCCAACATCAACGCCATGGCCGGCGACCGTATCAAGGTGAAATTCTACGAGCCGGGTGCCTTGGTGCCAGCGCTTGAACTGTTTGACGCGGTGAAATCCGGTGCCGTGGATGCGGGGTGGTCCGCGCCGGGATACTGGCAGGGCAAGGAACCCGCTGTGACCCTGTTTACCACCGTGCCCTTTGGCCCGTCCGCCGGTGAATACCTTGGCTGGATGTATTACGGCGGTGGCGAGGAAATGATGCAGGAACTGTACGCCCGCCACAATATCCACACCATGGTCTGCGGTATCATCGCACCCGAGGCATCCGGCTGGTTCCGCAAGCCGATTGATTCCGTGGCCGACCTGAAAGGGCTGAAAATGCGTTTCTTTGGTCTGGGAGCCAAGGTGATGCAGAAGCTGGGAGTCGATACACAGTTGCTGGCTGCCGCCGATATTTATCCGGCGCTGGAGCGGGGCACCATTGATGCGACCGAATTTTCCATGCCGGCGATTGATCTGAAACTGGGGTTCTACCAGATCGCCAAACATTACTACTTCCCCGGCTGGCATCAGCAATCCACCCTGCTGGAAATGATGATCAACATGGACAAATGGAATGCCATGGACGCCCAACAGCAAAAAATCATCACCACCGCCTGTCGCGCCAATGTGGCAACCGGTCTGGCCGAAGGCGAAGCCCTGCAGGCCAAGGCACTCAAGGAATTGGTCGGCCACGGGGTAACCCTGCATAAATGGTCTGACGAGGATCTGGCCGTGTTCGAGGAAAAATGGAACGAGGTTGCCGCAGAGCAAGCCGCCAAGAACGAGGATTTCGCCCGTATCTGGAAATCCATGCAGGACTATCGTGAAGAATACAAACTGTGGAAAAACTACGGTTTCTTGAAGTAAAAAATCGGACGGCCCGGCAGCTGTGCCGAGCCGTTTGCACCTGAAGGGGGGGCATATGCAAAGTCTTTTATCCATAAGCGCCGGTCTGGATCGCGTGCTGGCCTTTGTTGCCGGTATCGCCAAATGGTCCGGTCTGTTGCTGGTTGTGGTCGTCTGTTACGATGTTTCCAGCCGCTATCTGGGGGTGCCTAAACCCTTTGGTTTGAATTCCACTATGGTGCAGGAATCCGAATACTGGCTGCATTCCTATTTCTTTACGCTGGTGCTGGGCTACGCCTATATCAAAGGTGCCCATGTACGGATTGATCTATTGCGCGATTCCTTTTCGCCACGCGGGAAGTATTTTATCGAATTTCTGGGAATCATGCTGTTTCTGCTGCCTTATCTGGTGGTGGTGATTTATTATTCCTCTGCTTATACACACACGTCTTTTCTGGAAGGCGAGGTATCCAAATCCATTATCGGTCTGCCCTATAGCTGGGCATTGAAAATCACGATCCCGATCATGTTTATCCTGATGGGGATGGCCGGAATTTCCCAGCTCATCAAAGTTATTGCCGGTCTGGCAGGCAAACTGCCGCCAGAACAGGCCGATGAAATTCTGGGCGGGGAGATATAACATGGGCTTTGAGGAACTCTTGCCGCTGGCCATGTTTGCCACGCTGGCGGTGTTGTTGTTCACCGGCTTTCCGGTGGCATTTGTGCTGGGCGGTGTCGGGCTTGGCTATGCGCTGCTGGCGATTTGGATTGATCCGTTTTTGTTTGATTGGCCACAGTTCGGCGCGATTCCGTCGCGGATTTACGGGGCAGTGTCGGAAAATCTGCTGCTGACGGCAATACCGATGTTCATATTGATGGGCACGATGCTGGAACGGTCCGGCATTGCACGGGATTTGCTGAACTGTTTACAAGTATTGCTACGCCGTGTGCCCGGCGGGCTGGCGTTGGCGGTGACCCTGATGGGCACTATTCTGGCTGCCACCACGGGGATTATTGGTGCCTCGGTTGTGATGATGTCGCTGCTGGCGCTGCCGGTGATGATCGAACGCGGCTATGATCCGCGCCTGTCCACCGGTACGATTGCCGCATCCGGTACGCTGGGTATTCTGATCCCTCCCTCAATCATGCTGGTGATTATGGCCGATCTGCTGGGCCGGTCCGTGGGCAATCTGTTTGTCGCCGCCGTATTCCCCGGTCTGATGCTGGCCAGCCTGTATGTGGTTTACATCGTGGTGCGCTGTACGCTCAATCCGGCGCTGGCACCGAAGCTGGATAAAAATATCGGGCCACAAACGCTTGGCCCCATTCTGGTGATGGTGCTGCGTTCGTTCATCCCGCCGGTGCTGCTGATCATGGCGGTGCTGGGGTCTATCCTGATGGGGTTTGCCACCCCAACCGAGGCCGCCGGCGTTGGCGCGCTCGGGGCGATTTTGCTGGGACTGTTCAATCTGGTGATCCTGCCGGCAATCGGCGTGCAGGAAATGCAGATGTTCGTTGCCGGCGAAGATGGCCCGACAGAGATGGCACGCATCGGTTTTGGTCAGCGGCTCAAGGATTTCTGGGGTGTGGTTGGCGATGTGATGGAACGTACCGCCATGACCAACGCGATGATTTTCGGGCTGTTCATGGGGGCGACGATGTTTTCCTTTGTGTTCCGCTCGCTCGGCGGCGACGACATTATTATCGAACTGGTCAACAAGCTGGGCTTCGGTTCATGGGGGCTGTTGTTCCTGTTGATGGGCATCGTGTTTGTGCTGGGGTTCTTTTTCGACTGGATCGAAATCACCCTGATCGTGCTGCCGGTTTTTGCACCGATTATCGAACAGCTGGATTTTGGCGACCATGTGGCCAAGGTCGACATGGTCTATTGGTTCGCGATCCTGCTGGCGGTGAATTTGCAGACATCCTTTCTCACCCCGCCCTTTGGCTTTGCCCTGTTCTATATGAAAGCCGTAGCCCCGCCCTCGATCAAGATCCAGCAGATTTACGCGGGCATCGTGCCGTTTGTGCTGTTGCAACTGTTCGGGCTGTTGATGATCATCATCTTCCCGGAAATCGCGCTGTGGCTGCCACGGGTGCTGTTGAACTAGGCTTGTTGCGCCGCTACAGTCGGGCGGCGCAACAAGGATACCCTGATGACCACATGGATTGACCGATTTGAGGGCCTCTCGAGCCTGCCTGCCGATGTGCGCGACATATTGGTCGGGCAAAGTCAGGTGCTAAAGGTGCCCGCCGGCACTGTGGTTTTTGGTCCGGGTAAGATACCGGAAAACCTGCTGTTGATGCTGGCCGGCACCGTGCGGGTGCAACAGCTTTCGGAAAGTGGGCGCGAAATCGTTCTCTATCGGGTGAATGCGGGCGAAAGCTGTGTCATGACCACCGCTTGCCTGCTAGCTTATGAGGAATACTCCGCCGAAGGTATCGCCGAAACCGAGGTAGAGGCTGCGGCAATCCCGCGCGGGGTGTTTGACGAGCTGGTCTCCAGATCCGAAACCTTTCGCCGGTTTGTCTTCTCGGCCTATTCCAAGCGCATCACCGACCTGTTTTTCGTGATCGAGGAAATCGCCTTTCAGCGCATGGATATCCGGCTGGCGCAGCGGCTGTTGACCCTGAGCCGCGAAACCGATGTGGTCAAAGCCACACATCAGAAGCTGGCAGCCGAACTCGGCTCCGCGCGCGAAGTGGTTTCACGCCAATTGCAAGAGTTCCAGCGCCGCGACTGGGTGACCCTGACACGGGGGACCATCACCCTTCTGGACAAATATGCAATTAAAAAACTTGCCGAAACAGAGGCTTGAACAGTTTTTCAATCCGTTGGTGACAATGTCACCGAAGCGAATCAATCCGCCGTGTATCAAACTTGCAGACATCAACGGAGGAACTGATATGTCACCGAACGTAGGCGGGATTGACCGCATTTTTCGTGCAATCATCGGGCTGGTCCTGATCGCATTGCCTTTTGTATCCGGCATGGCGCTGTTTGACAGCGGCTTGTTTAAATGGGGTGCTGTGGTTGTTGGGCTGGTAATGCTGGTCGTCAGCATGACCAAAATCTGCCCGCTGTATTCTATTCTGGGCATTCGCACCTGTCCCCTGAACAAATAACACCCCCCTGTTTTTCCCATTCAAGCGAGGCCTCCCTTGGCCTCGCTTGTTTATGACCTAAATACCCTCGACACCCCGCAACAAGGAGGAAAGACACATGACCTATCCCGTGAACATGGATATAAAACCCGAGGTCACAGCCTTTTTCGACGACGCAACAAACACCATCAGTTACGTTGTCAAAGACCCCGCTTCCAATGCCTGTGCGATTGTCGATTCCGTTCTGGACTTTGATTATTTTTCCGGCCGCATCACCTATGAACATGCGGATAAAATGATCGCCTTTGTGCAGGACAATAATTTGCAGCTGGAATGGTTGATCGAAACCCACGTCCACGCCGATCACCTGTCGGCCGCCCCCTATATTCAGGAAACGCTGGGCGGTAAAATCGGCATTGGTGAACAGATCGTCACCGTGCAGGAAGTCTTTGGCAAAATCTTTAACGAAGGCACCGAGTTCCAACGCGACGGCAGCCAGTTCGATGCGCTGTTCAAGGATGGCGATACCTATAAAGTCGGTGAAATGGACTGTTTTGCCATGCATACCCCGGGCCACACCCCCGCCTGCATGGTGCATGTGATGGGCGATGCGGCCTTTACCGGCGACACGATGTTCATGCCGGACAGCGGCTCTGCCCGCGCCGATTTTCCCGGTGGCGATGCCGGTGATCTGTATGACTCGATCCAGAAAATTCTGGCCTTGCCCGACAACATGCGCCTGTTCATGTGCCACGATTACGGCACCGGTGGCCGTGACATCAAATGGGAAACCACCGTCGCCGAAGAAAAGGCCAACAACATCCATGTAGGACAGGGAAAAACCCGCGAGGATTTCATCAAATTCCGCACTGAACGCGATGCGCAACTGGCCGTTCCCAAGCTGATTATCCCGTCCTTACAAGTCAATATGCGCGGCGGCAATTTGCCCACTGACGCCGAAGGAAACCCAATGTTAAAGGTGCCGGTAAACGGTCTCTAAGAAAGAAAATACCATGCGAATCAAGCCTCTTAACGACAAATTGTCGATCTCTGGTCAAGTGAATGTGCAGGATCTGCCTGCCCTGCAAAGCCAAGGCGTCAAGTCGATCATCTGTAACCGTCCCGATTTCGAAGGGGCCGGCCAGCCAACATTCAACGAACTGAAAACCGCTGCGGAAAAACTGGGCATGGAAGCCCGTTATATTCCTGTCGGTTTTGGCGGCGTGACCCAGAATATGGTCGACGAATTTGCCGCCGCAGTCGAAGAAATGCCCGGCACAATCGTTGCCTTTTGTCTGTCCGGCGCACGGTCTTCGATGATGGCCTCTCACGCGCTGCCCAAATCCGCGACCCCCAATGCCGGTTTGGCAGGGACAATGCGTAATCTTACGTCTATGTTCACCGGAAGAGCCTAACACCAACGGCGGGGACATCCCCGCCGTATTTTCGGAATACAAAAATGATACGCAAGGCATTGGAACGTTATATCCCCGCGATGCAATGGGGGAAAACATATAACAAAGACGTTTTCTCCGGCGATATGATTGCCGCTGTAATCGTGACGATCATGTTGATCCCGCAATCGCTCGCCTATGCTTTGCTTGCCGGTTTACCACCGGAAATGGGGCTGTATGCCTCGATCCTCCCGCTGATGGCCTATGCCTTGTTCAGTTCCAGCCGTTATCTGGCCGTGGGGCCGGTAGCGGTTGTATCGCTAATGACAGCCGGCGCGCTTGGTTCTATGGGCCTGGAAAACGGCGAATACGCCGCCGCCGCGATTGTGCTGGCGTTTATGTCCGGTTTGATGCTGCTGGTAATGGGCATTTTTCGGCTGGGCTTTCTGGCCAATTTCCTCAGCCATCCAGTGATTTCCGGTTTCATGACCGCCGCGATTTTATTGATTGCGGCCAGCCAGATCAAACACCTGCTTGGCATTCAGGCGCATGGCCGCGATATGGTCACACTTGTTGGTTCCCTGCTGCAAAATATCGGTCAGGTCAATCCGGCCACAGTTTTCATTTCCGCCAGTTGCATCGGCTTTCTCATCTGGTCGCGCAAAGGGTTGAAACCGTTCTTGCAACGGTTCGACCTTGGCCCGATGGCCACCACTATCCTGTCCAAAACCGGCCCGCTGGTGGTGGTTGTCGTAACAACTCTGCTAACCTGGCTGTTCGGGCTATCCGATAGCGGCGTTAAAATCGTCGGCACCCTGCCCCAAGGCATCCCGCCCCTGACTGTGCCGGAATTCGATGCCAACCTCTGGGGCAAGCTGGGCATGTCGGCCTTTCTGATTTCCATGATCGGGTTCGTTGAATCCGTCTCCGTGGCGCAAACGCTGGCCGCGCGCCGTCGGCAAAAAATTTCCCCCAATCAGGAACTGATCGGGTTGGGCGCGGCCAATGTTGCCTCGGCCATTTCCGGCGGCTATCCGGTGACCGGCGGGTTTTCCCGTTCTGTAGTGAATTTCGATTCCGGTGCGCGCACCCCCGCAGCCGGTGCCTTTACTGCGGTGGGCATCCTGTTTGCCGCCCTGTTCCTGACCCCGCTATTGTATTTTTTACCCAAGGCAACCTTGTCCTCAATCATCATCGTTGCCGTGCTGTCGCTGCTGGATTTCTCGCCTCTGCGCAAGGCGTGGGAATACTCCCGCCCCGATTTTGCTGCCGTGGCTGTGACCATTCTGATGACGCTGGTATTCGGCGTAAAAATAGGCGTTTCTGCCGGTGTGGTCCTGTCGCTGGCGCTGCACCTGTACCGCACGTCCAAACCCCATATCGCCGTTGTCGGGCGGGTACCGGGATGTGAGCATTTTCGCAATATCCACCGCCATGATGTGGAAACCTGCCCGCATATCCTGACCATCCGCATCGACGAAAGCCTGTATTTCGCCAACAGCCGCTATCTGGAGGATTACATTCTGGACGCCGTCGCCGACAGTCCGGAATTGCAAAACGTGATCCTGATGTGTTCCGCCGTCAACGACATCGACATGAGCGCGCTTGAAGCACTCGAGGAAATTAATTCCCGTCTGAAATCGGCAAACATAAAACTGCATATGTCAGAGGTCAAAGGCCCCGTCACCGACCGCCTATACCAGACCAATTTCTTTGACAACCTAAGCGGCGAATTATTCCTGTCCCAGCACGAAGCCTTTGCCAAACTGTCCTGTAAATAAGGCATGACAAGGGTACGGCCTGTGCTAATGTCAGAGCATGACAAACGCCTTTACCTCTGCCCTGTTCAATGACCCCGAAATCGCCGGATTGTTTTCGGCGGACCGGGCTATCGCGCAGATGGTTTCCTTTGAAAAATCCCTGACCAAAGCGCTGGCCGATCACGGGCTTTGTTCGACCTCTGCCGCCAAGGCGGCCTTGGTGGCCTATGACTGCTTCACACCGGATATGGCAGCGATCCAGACCGCCACCACCATTGACGGGCTACCGGTTCCGGAACTGGTGCGGCAGCTGAAAACCTGCGCAGGGCCGGTGGCCAAAGGTGCCATTCACAGCGGGGCCACCAGTCAGGATTTGATCGATACAGCCCTGTCCCAAGCACTGCGCGAGTTGAGCAATCTTTTACGGGCACGATTGCAAACAGTGATTGACGGGCTGGAAGGCCTCTCTGCCGAATTTGGAAAACGCGAACTGATGGGGCGCACGCGGATGCAGGCGGCACTGCCGATCACAGTGGCACACCGCATTACCCAATGGCACGCACCGCTGGTGCAACATCTGGAACGACTGCAACAATTGCGACCAAGGGTAGAAGTTCTGCAGCTCGGCGGGCCGGTCGGAACACGGGACTCGTTTCACGGCAAAGGGGATGCCATTGCGGCGACGCTGGCACGTGAACTCGGCCTGAACAACGCGCCCTGTTGGCATACGGCGCGGGCGGGGCTGGTGGAATAT
>CAMZLM010000211.1 GCA_947311485.1 uncultured Paracoccaceae bacterium | reverse complement strand
TTTCTGGGCCTGCCCCTATCGGGTGCGTTCCCCGAGGATCGTTACACCTATGTCTATTCGGACCCCGCCGACTGGGGGCTGCTCGGTGGTGCCATTCACAGCCTTGGGGACCGTTTGTCGGATAATATCTTTGTTGTCCCGGGGGCTGAGGGGCACGCAATAAGCACAGCAGCAGGAACGGGTATTAGCGATGCGCTCACTGACAACACAGTGCTTGTGGCGGCGGCCGAGAGCATCTTTATACCCGTGAACGAAGCGCTTCAGACCTTGGGTATGTCAAGCCTGCTCGATTTCTATACCGAGACTTTCGAAGGCACGAGTGGCAATGACATTCTGCTCGGCACATCTGGTGCCGATGTGCTTGATGGCGGCACGGGCAACGATACGCTAAACGGCGGCACTGGTGATGACTTCATTTTCGGCGGAGATGGAAATGACATCCTGAACGGCCAAGGTGGCGCTGATACGCTTGACGGTGGGGCTGGCAATGACTGGCTAAACGGCGGCTGGGGCTGGGATGAAATGACTGGGGGCAGTGGGGCGGATAAGTTCTATCACCATGGTTCCCAAACCGGATTTGGTACCGAATGGATTTCCGATTTTAGCGACGCTGAAGGGGATCGTCTCGTGCTTGGGGCTGGCGCAAGTGGTTCTGCGAGTGATTTTGTTGTCACGTTTGCGACCACTACGGGACGTGGCAGTGATGCCGTTGCCGAGGCGTTTGTGCCAGCCCCAACTGGACAGGTTGCATGAGTCCTTACGGATGGCGCTGACCTTGACCACATCATGATCCAGACGAATGAGGGCATTTTTGATCTGTTGGGGTAGCCGGACGGGCTCTCTGCATTAAGAGCGAAATAACTTCCCCAAAAGCGACCAAGTCTTTTGTCGGTGTTGTCACATTAACTGTCTCCTTACCCAGATGTCTGAAGAAAATATGGCACTACTATTATTTACAAAAAAGCTATCTATCGGCATTTCATTATAAACATTTTATTGTTAATTTGCGGTTGCGGGTTTTCGTCTTGATCTGCCAGACACACAACCCCGTTTTCATACCCCCTTCAATGCTGTAAACACAGGCCACACCGACGGGAGCCGCCAATGTCCATTCTTCGCCTGATTTATCTGGGCCTTGCCATTATCGGCACCATTCAGCCCATGCGCCACTTTCTGATCTGGTCAGCGGACAATGCCCTGACCGTTTCCAGTCTGGTCGCCGCATGGAACACCAATGCCGCCGCGACAGGACTATATTGGGACATGATAATAACCGCAACGGCCCTGACGGTCTGGATTTTGGCCGAGGTATACGTGCGACGCGATTACTGGGTTGCGCTGGTCTGTATCCCCGCTATCTTTGCCGTTGGCGTATCCTGCGCCTTTCCGCTGTACCTGTTCCTTCGAACCCGCCCTATAAAGTAGAATACCCATGGATCACTTCATTTACCGCAACGGTGTTTTGCACGCCGAAGACGTGGCTTTGACCGAAATTGCCGCCTCTGTCGGCACCCCGTTTTATGTCTATTCCAGCGCCACCCTGACCCGCCACTTCCGCGTGTTCGACGAGGCATTGGCCGACATGGATCATCTGGTCTGCTACGCAATGAAGGCCAATTCCAATCTGGCGGTGCTGAAACTGCTGGCCGATCAGGGCGCGGGCATGGATGTGGTTTCCGGCGGCGAATACCTACGGGCCAAGGCCGCCGGCGTGCCGGGCGACAAAATCGTCTTTTCCGGCGTGGGCAAGACCCGCGCGGAAATGGAACTGGTGCTCAAGGGCGGGATCCGCCAGTTCAATCTGGAATCCGAACCGGAAATGTACCTGTTGAACAAGGTCGCCAGCGAACTGGGTGTCACCGTGCCGGTCACCGTTCGGGTCAATCCGGATGTGGATGCCAAAACCCATGCCAAAATTGCCACCGGAAAATCGGAAAATAAATTCGGCATTCCCATCGCCAAGGCCCGCGCGGTTTACGCCGAAATTGCCAAACTTCCAGCGCTGGAAATCATCGGTATCGATGTGCATATCGGCTCGCAATTAACCGATCTGGAACCCTATCGCCATGCCTTTGAAAAGGTCCGCGAACTGACCGAACACCTGCGCGCTGACGGCCACACCATCAAACGGCTCGATCTGGGCGGCGGGCTGGGCATTCCCTATGAACGCTCGAACGATGCTCCGCCCCTGCCGATGGACTATGGGAAGGTGGTGCGCGAAACGCTGGGGGATCTGGGCTGCGAGATCGAAATCGAACCCGGCCGCCTGATTGCCGGTAACGCGGGGTTGCTGGTCAGCAGCGTGATTTACCGCAAGCAGGGCGAAGGCCGCGATTTCCTGATTGTCGATGCCGCGATGAACGATTTGGTGCGCCCCGCCATGTATGACGCCCACCATGATATTGTGCCGGTGCTGGAACCTGCCGCCGGCACCGAAACCGCCCCTGTCGATATCGTCGGGCCGATTTGTGAATCCGGCGATACCTTTACCAAACAACGCCAGATGCCGCCGATGCAGGATGGCGACCTGATGGCATTCCGTTCTGCCGGTGCGTATGGTGCGGTGATGTCTTCGGAATACAATTCCCGCCCGCTCATCCCCGAGGTTCTGGTGCAAGGCGATCAATTTGCGGTTATCCGCCCACGTCCGACCTTTGACGAAATGCTGAATCGCGATAAGATACCAGAATGGCTGGCGGATTGACCGCTGCGCCCGACCCGCAAAGGGGGCTGAATGGCTTTGCCGCCAAACGATGCTGATCGGATTTCCGCCAAGGCGATGAAATCCGTTGAAACCCGCCTGCATCTGACCCGCACGGCGATGGTGCTGGAACGGCTGGTGCGCGGTTTTTGGCAGCCGGTCAGCTGGGCTTTGCTGGTCATTGCGGTGCTGCGCGTGGGCCTGCTGGCCAATGCCGGACGCGACTCAATCCTGATTATTCTCGGTGTCGCGGCTGTGGCATGGGTGTATCTGGTGCTCAAAGGCCTGAAAACTTTTCGCTGGCCAAGCCGGTTTGACGCTATTCTGCGGCTCGATCAAACCCTGCCCGGACGCCCCTTGCAAACCCTCGGCGACCAGTTGGCCATCGGTCAGGATGATCCGGCAGCAAGATACCTCTGGGCGCGCCACATTCAGCGCATGGCAGAAGCCGCCCGCAATTCCAAAGCCGCCAAACCGGACCTGAACCTTGCCCCCCGCGATCCATGGGGCCTGCGCCTGATGGCTATTTTTCTTTGCACAGCGGCGGTCCTGTTTGCCCGCGTTGATCCGGTACAAAGCCTTGTAAACAGCCTGACCAACAAAGGCACTGTTCTGGCAACCGGCCCGGGTTTCGAAGGCTGGGCCGAACCGCCTGCCTATACCGGCAAACCGGCGATCTATCTGAACAAAATCCCAAACGGCAGCCGGCTGGAATTGCCCGAAGGCACCGAAATCACCCTGCGCGTTTATGGCGGCAACAAAGGTGCTGCCCTGACCGAATCCGTCACCGACACCGGCAACACCCCCCTGCCCGACGACCAAACCGACATGGCCGAGGTGCATTTCAAAATCACCCGCGCGGGAACTATCCGCCTGACCCCGCCCAACGGTACATCCGCCGGCTGGACCATTGCCATGACACCGGACATGCCCCCGCGCGTAGACCTGACCGGTGACATCAGCCGCACCGTTGAGGGCGCTTTGAAGATGCCCTTTCACGCCAGCGATGACTACGGAATTACCGGCGGTGAAATCACCCTGACGCTGCAACTGGATCAGGTGGACCGGCGTTATGGCCTGCAACTACCGCCCGAACCGCGCGACCCTGTGCGTTTCGACTTGCCGATGCCCTTCAACCGCAACATCGCCGATTTCAGCGAAACCGTGGTCGAGG
Source organism: uncultured Paracoccaceae bacterium (assembly GCA_947311485.1). Taxonomy (GTDB): domain Bacteria; phylum Pseudomonadota; class Alphaproteobacteria; order Rhodobacterales; family Rhodobacteraceae; genus Amylibacter. The sequence goes on along the minus strand of CAMZLM010000211.1, from coordinate 1,953 downwards.
ATCTGGCGGAGCATCCGTGGGCCGGCCTGCCGGTGCGGATCACCCTGACGGTCACCGACGACAAGGCCCAGACCGGCGCGATCCCGCCACTGGATGTGACCATGCCCGGCAAACGCTTCTTTGACAAACTCGCCGCCGCCGTGGCCGAACAGCGGCGCGATTTGCTGTGGAACCGGAATAATGCCCCCCGCATCGCCCTGCTGTTGCGCACCATAACCCATCAGCCGGAAACCGTTTTTGACAACAACAAAGCCTACCTGATGGTGCGCACCGCCATTCGCCGACTGGAATACAACAACACCACCCACCTGAGCGACACCATCCGCGACGATGTGGCCGAACTGCTGTGGAAAGCCGCGCTTTTGATCGAGGATGGCGACCTTGCCAATGCGCGCGAACGCATGAAGCGCGCACAAGAACGCCTGTCCGATGCGATGGAAAAAGGCGCAACAGACGCGGAAATCGCCGAGCTAATGGAAGAATTGCGCAAGGCAACCCAACAATACATGCGGCAGCTGGCCCAAGAGCAAAAGAACAAACCCAAAGACGAATTCGCACAAGACCAGCCAAAAATGACCATCACCCAGAACCAGATCCAACAGATGATGGACCGGATTCAGGAACTCATGGAACAGGGCCGTATGGACGAAGCCCAGGAATTGATGCAGCAGTTTCAACAAATGATGGAAAACATGGAAGTCACCGCCAACGGGCAGGGCGACGATGGCGAACCGGGGCAGGAAGACATGGAAAACATGCAGGACACCTTGCGCCAACAACAGGATCTGGCCGATGAAACCTTTCGCCAGCGCCAGCAGGAATTCAATGACGCGCGACGCCGTCAGGCAGACCGCCAGCAACAGGGCCAACAACGTCAGGAACAGGGCGATCAAGGCAGCAACCAACAGGGCGACAAACGCGATGGCGACCAGCAGGGCCAAAACGAAGGCAATGGTCGTTCCGGCAATGCCCAAAGCTCCGGCCGCGGTGGCGCACGCCTTGGCGATCTGGCCGAACGGCAACAGGCCTTGCGCGATCTTCTGAATCAACGTCGCAACCAAATGTCCAGCGACGGTTCCGAATTTGGTGACGCGATCGAAAAATCCTTGAACGAGGCCGAACGCCAGATGGGACAAGCGCAGGAAAACCTGAACAACGGCAACACCGAAGGCGCGCTCGACAATCAGGCCGACGCCATGGAATCCCTGCGCGAAGGCATGCGCCAGATGCAAGAGGCCAACCGCCAGGCAGGCGGCGATCAGCAAAACCAGGGGCAAGGCCGGCAAGGGGCCCAATCACGCGGCCAGGCAAAACGCGATCCGCTCGGGCGCGGCAGCAATGGCGGGCGGGCGGAAACCGACGGACCGGTCAACACCGAAGACGCCTATCGCCGCTCACGCGAGGTCATGGATGAAATCCGCAAACGCTCTGGCGAACGCAACCGGCCTGTGCTGGAACTGGAATATCTGAAACGCCTGCTCGACCGGTTTTAGGCACCATTCCATTCTTTTTCGAATTCGTCCCAATATCCCCGCCGGAGGCATAAAACTTTACTCCGGATCATCCCCCATCACATAACGCGGCCCCGCTCCGTGACAGGCGGCGCGGTCTTCGGGGTTGTATAATTTGCACGCTTTCAAGGACAGGCAACCACAGCCAATACACCCGTTCAACCGTTCCCGCATTTGCGTCAACGCAGCAATCTTGTGATCCAGCGCCCGCGCCATGGTCTTGCTGATCTGCTCCCAATCCCGCTTGGTCGGCGTGCGCCCCTCCGGTACCTGCCACCCTATTCACCAGACCTCAACCCGATCGAGCAAAAATGGGCCCAAGCCAAAGCCGTCAGGCGCAGAACAGGACGAACAACAGAACAGATCTTTGCAAATCAAAACTGGAGTGAACCACTACCGGCTGACGCCGGTAGCATCCCGTTTGGAATGTAATTCCAGGTAC
>CAMZLM010000210.1 GCA_947311485.1 uncultured Paracoccaceae bacterium | reverse complement strand
GTGTGGATCTTGTAGGGCAGCACTTTGATAAAATTGCGAAGAAACTGTGCTGCAATCATCTTTCCAGCCTTCTCATGTAATTCTACATAGGCGAACTTTGAAGTGCGGTCGATTGCAACAAACAGGCGTAGTTTTCCCTCTTCTGTGCGTAATTCGGCAATATCTATGTGGATGTAGCCGATCGGATAGCGTTTGAACTTTTTCTTGGGCCGCTTGTCTCCATCAACATCCGGCAGCCGGGATATGCCATGGCGTTGAAGGCAGCGATGAAGCGATGAGCGCGTCAAATGAGGAATGGTGGCTTGCAATGCATAAAGACAGTCATCCAGAGGTAACAAAGTGTGGCGTCTGAAAGCAACAATGATCGCTTCTTCTTCAATGCTGAGTACGGTTGAATGAGGGTTAGCTGGACCAGTCTTGCGATCTTCCACCGATTGCCGCCCGCGCCATTTGGCAACCGTCTTGGGATTAATATCATAACGCTTGGCCAGGGTCATCAGGCTCTCTTGACTATTTTGTATCGCTCGACGCACTGCCGCTGTCGTTGTGGCGCTGCCGTGTAAAATTTGTCCCATAATGCTTCCTTCCATTCTTGGGAATATAATACACCATCAAAGTCCAAGACTAAACACCTAGACTTCTCGGACCAAAAAACAGCAAACAGCCCTAGTCAATCGTAAGCGGTGTCCTGTTCCCACTTAGCCCCTAAAATTCCACGGCAGCAGGTCTTCAATATCACTTTGTTTGTGACCGTTAACGATAGCGGTGAAGATACCGGAGATGTATCCGTGCGGTTCGACGGTGTTCAGTTTACAGGTTTCGATCAACGAAGCGAGCATGGCCCAGTTTTGGGCACCAGCCTCATGGCCTGCGAACAGGGCGTTTTTGCGGCTTAGGGCGATGGGGCGTTCGACGGGGTTATTGTCGATCTCGATGCGTCCGTCGGTTAGGAACAAATTCAGACCGTTCCAATATTTAGCAATGTATTTAAGAGCCTCGCCGGTTGGGGATTTTGCCGAGACCTGCGTACGGCTGTGGGCCAACCATTTTTCAAAGGCTGCCAGCTTTGGTTTTGTGTGTTCAATACGCGCAGACAGGCGTGCATCGGCTGACTGCCCTTTAATATCAGCCTCAATCCTGTAAAGAGCGGCAATCTGTTTCAGACCCTCCTGTGCAATCGGGGCGACACCGGCTTTGGCCACGTCATAGAGTTTTCGCCGCGCATGCGCCCAGCAGTAGGCCAGTTGCACATCTTGGCTGGCACGCTTTAGCAACCGATTGTAACCAGCATAACCGTCCACTTGCAGGATGCCACTGAAGCCCTGCAAAATATCATCGGCATATTTGCCGCCGCGTCCTGGTGCATAGGTAAATGCCACACCCGGCGGGGCGTCACCGCACCAAGGTCGATCATCACGGGCCAAGGCCCAAAAGTATCCGGTTTTGACCTTCTTTCGCCCCGGATCCAGCACCGGAGCTATGGTTTCATCCATAAACAGCTTGGTGGATTGTTTGAGGTTGGCCAGCAGGCACTCATAAACCGGCCTTAGTTCATAAGCCGCTTTGCCGACCCAAGATGCCAATGTGGAGCGATCAAGATCAACGCCTTGGCGGCTGTATATCTGGGCTTGGCGGTAAAGCGGCAAATGGTCAGCGTATTTGGAAACGATCACACTGGCCACGGTTGCCTCCGTCGGCATGCCACCTTCAATCAGTCGGGGTTTTGCCGGAGCCTGCACAATGCCCGCGTCACATGAACGACAAGCGTATTTTGGGCGACGGGTCACGATTACACGGAATTGCGCCGGAATGATATCAAGCCGTTCGGAGGTGTCTTCACCGATGATATGACGTTTCGCCCCGCAGGTGCAGGTCGTATTTTCAGGCTCGATCACTTCCTCGACACGCGGCAAGTGTTTGGGCAGATGGCCGCGGTTGGATTTACGAGGCTTGCCCAGTCGCAAAGCAACATCGGCATCGCGCTCTGCATGGACTGTCTCGATAGCTGTTTCAATATCCTCGAATGCCAGCTCATATTGTTCCGGGGCAGCCTTCTCTGATTTTGCCCCGAACAACGCTCGCTTAAAGTCGGCGACCAGTTTTTCTAGCCGCATGTTCTGATCCTGCTGGCGCAGAACAATTGCTTTCAAAAGCTCAATGTCATCGGGAAGATCAGCGGGGTCTATCATGGCAGATTTATAGCAAAACCGACCCACAAATACCCGTTCAAACGCCGGTGTGATTCACTCTGCCGCAGCCGGTGGACGTGCTTCCAGTGCATGAACTTTGCGCCAGTCCAGGCCGGAAAATAGTGCCTCGAACTGCACGTGGTTCAGCCGCATTATACCGTTGGAAATGGCAGGCCATTTGAATACGTGATCCTCCAACCGTTTATAGGCCATCACTAATCCAGACCCGTCCCAATACAATAACTTCAGCCGATCAGCCCGTTTAGAGCGGAACACGTAGACCGTGCCCGTGAATGGGTCCTTGTGTAAATGGTTCTGCACCAGCGCCGCCAACCCGTTATGGCCCTTACGAAAGTCCACAGGCTCGGTTGCTACAAATATTCGCACACGGTTTGAGGGGAATATCATGTCGCGACATTCAGGGCGCGGGCTATCTCGGCAATCCGAGCAGCAGATGTGCATGCATCTAGGCGCAGGGTCACATCTCCACTGACCAGTTCAATCGGCATCTCGGGACCGCCCGCGGCGGCGGCGGGCTGGATGGGCTCCTCAACAACAACTGCTGCAAAAACCGCTCCTAGAAGCTCGGGAAGAACCAACTTGCCTTCCCGAGCCATCCGCCGCCATTCTGACAGGTGGTTGGGTCGCAGATCATAACGCCGCGCAACAGAATTTACAGTTACACCCTCAACAAGGGATTCTGCCACAATACGCGCCTTCAAATCATCTGGCCAACGCCGCTGCCCCTTCGCATGCGAAAATATCTCGGACGTCAGCCCTGACTCAGCCCGTAGCTCAGTTGAGTACACCATGGAGAAAATCCTTCCTATAATCAGAAAAGAAGGACTCGCAGATTACGATCTCAGGCGTAAGGTGGGAGTGCGACACCGCTTACAGTCAATCTGACTGCGAACACCATTAGTGGTGGGGCAACTGTTAATCGCTCTACCTAGAATTTTCCAGAACCGTGGTCCTAAAGAGAGGACAGAATAGACTTGATGGAAGATTGTATATCGATTTGTTCTTTTTTAGACACTACATTAGCAGTCTTTTGCTGGGTAGGGCTGGAGGAATGGTAGACAGACACACTTGGAACCACCATGGTACGGGGAACTCCGTGATAGCTCTCGGCTAACATCATGCGTCGTTTGGGGGCATTGTCGATAGATTGATTTATCATTCTCGGTACTCGCTATAATATATCCTAACCAGACAGACTGGCCAATAGGAACTCCATACATTGTGGCAAACTCTCTGCTCACAACCGATAGATAACACAATTTGATAATAATTTTAAGTGATTCGAGGCACAAAAGTGGCGACGGTTGGACTTTAAAACTATATTTACCCCAGTTATGGATAAGCGACATTTTTCATTTTGACCTTTTTTCCAGCGAGCATGTAGGCCGCGAGGCAGGATATGATGTGGACGAATGCGTTTGTTGGTGACCTGTGCCGGGTGTGTTCCAGTCCCATTCCCGATTTCAGTTTGTCAAACAGGGTTTCGACGATAAATCGCTTTCGCAACAATAGCTTATCAAACATGGGCATCAGGTGGTTCTTCATATTCTTGCGGATACCAACGATCAGATGCAGGCCTCTTTTCCAGAGCGTTGCGAACAGTTTTTGCGAGATATACCCTTTATCCGCAAGGATCTTACCCTGCAATCCCCGGGCCATTTCAGCCAGCGGCGCACGATCATCCACATTG
>CAMZLM010000209.1 GCA_947311485.1 uncultured Paracoccaceae bacterium | reverse complement strand
CCGCTCGCGCGCCGGCGCAGCCTCGCGCGGTTTGGCAATGCGTGGTGTGTGGTCAAACCCGTCCAGCATCCCCACCGCCGCACCATATTGCGCGCGGATCCGGTCTTCTTTCAGTTCCATCAAATTCTGTGACGTGGTCATCAATAGCCCCTATTTATAACTTAAAATCCGCTCACCCGCGCCCAACACATATTTGCGCACCCCGCGCATGCCGGACGGGTTCTTTTCCTCCAGCACCTGATAGGCGCGCTGGGGCAGGATCAGGGACCGCTGCACCATGCTGGCCCCGCTATCGCTGCCTTTGCCCGCCATTTTATCCAGCTTGAAAATCTGCCGCTCTGCCGTGCTGAAAAAGCCGGTCTTTTCCGTGGTGATCTTTTCCGACCACAAGGTTTCGGTGGTCCAGGCCAAGGCCCAGTCCAGCCCCTCTTTGCCGCTGGCATCGGCCAGCACATCGCGCAAGGGGCCGTTCTGGCGGGTAAGCCAGTGCGAATACATCGGTCCCAGAAAAATCCGGCGCAGTTTTTTCGGGTGCAGATTATCAAAATCCTGATCAAACCCGTGGGCAATCGTCACCAGCTTCAAACCGGACACCGCCTGCGCCATCAGGTGGGCCTGCACCTGAGGCCAGCGTTCCCGATCGCGCGGCAGGGCCGTGCGGCCGCTGTCTTCCAGTTCCATCAGATACACCACCGGCAGGTTGGTCTGGCTGTCGTAACTGGCCCAATGCAACAAATACCGCCCCCGTCCGTTCTTGGCCTCCCCGCGCCAGATCGCCTGTGGATCGTTTTGCGCCAGAAACAGCGAGGCATGCATCAGCTCTTCGTAATAGAGCCGCTGGGACAGGGCATATTGCAGCCGTTTCGGCGTTTTATGTTCGTTCAGAATATAGCGCACCATATCCTGTTTCAGCTGCTTTTCCGTTGCCAAATCGTGCAAATGCCGCCCCGCGTTCATCGCATCATTGGCCATTTGCAACAGCTCCTGATAGATCGGAAAACCGCTGTCGGTGGTGTCGATGGTCAATTGCGTGGGCAGCAGATCCGACACCCTTTCGGCCAGCAGATACTTATAACTCAGCGCCGTGAACGTGTTGGCCAGCGCCAGCAAGTAACCCTTGACGACCTTTCCCTCCGCACGCCCCAGCCCGCCTTCGTCCATGGTCATATCGGCAACCCGCGACAAATGTGCCATGATACGCTCGAACTTGGCAAAATAGCGGCGGGTTTCATAGGCCCCTTTCAGAGCCTTATGGTCGAAGGTCAATTCAGTTTTCATGCGTTACGCTTTGTTGAATAAATATCAGAGGGTATCGGCCTGCCAGCAAGGGGCTGTTACGCCCCATACAGGTTTTTATCGTGCTTTTCGACGATCTTTTCAAAACGCCGCGCAAAACGTTCGTCCGATTTTGCCTTTTCTTCCAGAACTTTGCGCGCGAAAACCATATGGTCTTCGTGGGCTTCCATCATCTCGGCCATACGGTTGTTGGTGGCCGCTCCGATCGCGGCCATGGCGGATTGCGCCTCTTCGTCCGTGCGCACGCCGATTTCATTGATCTTATGCGCCACATCCTGCTGTTGCGCGGTTTTCAGCGATTTGGTCAGGGCGTCATACAGAACAACCCGCTGTTTGGTGTCTGTTTGCAATTTGTTAATCAGCACCATTTGCGTTGCCGCCTGATTTTGTAGGCTATCCACCCATGTCTTGCCGGTTTCGATATACCGTTCCAGCGTCTGGCTATTGGCCAGCTTGACCTGTTCATCCTGTGCCAGTTCGTTGAATCTGGCGTTCAATTCCGCCAATTCGGTTTCAAGCTTGGTACGTGCGGCGGCGTCCTGTTCGGCGGAAATCTTGTTTTCCAGCTCGATGATTTTGGGATCCATCGCCAGCAATTCCGCTTTGATCCGCTCCAGTTCCTGCACAACAAATTCGCGTTCATCCAGCGTTTCGCCCAGATTGGTGCTGACCCGCTCCTTGTGTTCATTCAGCGTCGCCAGCTGCGTTTCCAGCAGGTTGACGATGACATCGGATTTGGAAATCAAATCCTGCAATTTGTCATCAATACTGGCGGTGCGCATGCGTTCCTGTCGCAAGCTTTCCGAGCGCGCCTTGGAGAAAAAACCGACAAAGCTCTCCCAGCCGGTTTTATTGCGCATCTGGTCGAAATCCTGACTGAAACCGGATGTTACATCATCCAGCCCCATGATCAGTTCCGCAATATTTGCATTCATCAAATCGGTGTGGGCATGCACATCCTCAAGCGAGGCATTTTCGATATCAATGGCAATATCCTCTCCGGTCGCCATTTTGGCCCGGGCTGTTTCCAGCTTGGAGGTCAATTCCGATATTTTGGACTGCGCCGCCGCAACCTGCTCTTGTGATTTCTGAATTTGTGCGCCAAAATCGGCCATGTAATCAACCTCTCTGTTATGATGTGTTGCCTTATATTTAGGGAGTGTTATTGCAGATTTAAATACAGAGGTCAGCGAGTTTCTGCATTACCAGCATGATTTTCGCTAAAATCCGAGGACAAACCCATGAAAACCGGCGCAAATAACCTGATCACCGATGTGGACGGCTTCCTGGTGGGACACGCCAGCGATGCGGATATAAAAACCGGCGTCACGGTGTTCACTGCCAAACAGGATTTCACCGCTGCCGTGCAGGTCATGGGCGGCGCACCGGGGACGCGGGAAACCGATTTGCTCGCGCCGGACCGTTTGGTTCAAAAGGTACATGCGCTGGTGTTGGCTGGGGGGTCTGCTTTTGGGCTTGAGGCAGCTTCCGGTGTGGCCGACGCCCTGAGCGCGCGGGGAATTGGCATTGATGCCGTGACCCGAAAAATCCCGATTGTGCCGGGCGCGATCCTGTTTGATCTGGTGAATGGTGGTGATAAAAACTGGTCCGAAAATCCCTATAAGCGGCTTGGGACCAAGGCGCTGGAGGCCGTACAAACAAAGTTCCCTCTTGGCTCTGTCGGGGTTGGCACCGGTGCCCTTACGGCGCGCCACAAAGGCGGGTTGGGGTCTGCATCGCTTGTGCTGCCTTCGGGGTACACCGTTGGCGCGTTGGTAGGGGTGAACGCACTCGGGTCCACCCTGTCGCTCAGCGGGCATTTCCACGCAGCCCCGTTTGAAATCGGCGATGAATTCGGCGGGCGCGGTATGCCCTCGCAGGCCGATCCTTTGGCCGAGACCTTCAACACCAAGGTTGCCAGCGTTAATACCGCAACCACCATCGCTATTGTTGCCACAGACGCGGATCTGACACAGGCGCAATTACACCGTATGGCCACCGCCGCCCATGACGGTATCGGGCGCGCGATTTATCCGGCACACACGCCATTTGACGGGGATTTGGTGTTTGCCGCATCCTCCAACAAACGCCCGTTGCAAAATCGCGATTTGGAAATGATGGAACTTTGCCATGCCGCCAGCGTTTGCCTGTCCCGCGCCATTGCGCGCGGCATTTGGGAGGCCACGCCAACCGAAACGGACACCATGCCTTGCATTAGAACATCCTGAGAATGTTGGCAAAAACCGGCATTCATTCAATTTGGTTCAACTTTCATTAAGATTCTCCGCATACCCTCGGATTATAGATCATCTGATTATCGAGGAATGCCCATGTTGCACACACCAAATTTTCCCTCTGGTTCCAGCCCGTTTCAGCCAACCGCCGAAGAGACTAAAAACCACCGGCATCAACAAAACATCCCCCCGCGCGAGCTTTTGAAAGCGGAGCGCCATCGCGTGCTGTTGTTTACCGTACAGCCCGGGGACAGCCTGCCGGAACAATACCATTTATATGCGGATAAAACCTTGATGGTGCTGGAAGGCTGTGCCCGAATTATGACAGACGCCCCGCCGCAGACCCTGCACGAAGGCAAAACAACCTGTATCGGTTTCGGCACGCCACACCGGATTATCAATATTGGTAAAATCCCCCTGCGGCTGCTGGAAATCCGCGCCGGTGCCTGCGTCGAGGACGACGACACAGCCTGAACGCAAAAGCAATATAGCCAGTTTCGGGAAAGTGTTTGCGCACAAACACCGCTTATGGCACAGATTTCGGGAAACCTTTTGCAGGAGAATCCCGCCATGCCAGAACAAACCAACCTGAAGTCCCGTCTCAAGGATCCGTCCCTGTTGTGCAGTCAGGCCTATGTGGCTGGCGAATGGGTTGACGCCGACAGCGGTGCCACATTTGACGTGACCAATCCGGCGCGTGGAGACGTGATTGCCACCCTGCCCGATCTGGGATTGGACGAAGTCCGCCGCGCCATTGATGCCGCAGCAGCCTCACAAAAAACATGGGCCGCACGCACCGGCAAGGACCGCGCCGCCGTGTTGCGCAAATGGTTTGATCTGATGGTGGAAAACGCCGATGATCTGGGCCTGATCCTGACCGCCGAAATGGGCAAACCCTTTGCCGAAGCCCGCGGCGAAGTTCTGTATGGTGCCAGTTTTATCGAATGGTTCTCCGAAGAGGCCAAACGCGTTTATGGGGAAACCATTCCGGGCCACCTGCCCAACGCCCGTATTACCGTGCTGAAACAGCCGATCGGGGTTGTTTCCTCGATCACGCCATGGAATTTCCCCAATGCCATGATCGCCCGCAAGGTCGGTCCCGCATTGGCGGTGGGCTGCGCCTTTGTGTCCCGCCCCGCACAGGAAACCCCGCTTTCGGCGCTGGCCATGGCCCTGCTGGCCGAACGCGCCGGTGTACCGGCCGGTGTGTTTTCCGTGGTGACCAACACCAAGGCATCCATGGTCGGACAGGAATTCTGCTCCAACCCGATCGTGCGCAAATTGACGTTTACCGGCTCCACCGAAGTCGGCCGTATTCTGCTGCGCCAAGGGGCCGATCAGATCATGAAAATGTCGATGGAACTGGGCGGCAATGCGCCTTTCATCGTGTTTGACGACGCCGATCTGGACAAGGCGGTCGAGGGGGCGATTATCTCCAAATACCGGAACAACGGCCAGACCTGTGTTTGTTCCAACCGGATTTATGTACAAGCCGGCGTTTATGATGCCTTTGCAGAAAAGCTCGCGGCCGCCGTTGCCGCGCTGAAGGTGGGTGACGGGCTGGAGGATGGCGTCACAGCCGGCCCGCTGATTTCCCAATCCGCCGTGGACAAGGTCGAAGAACACATTGCCGATGCAGTTTCCAAGGGGGCCGAAGTGAAAACCGGCGGCAATCGGCATGCTCTTGGCGGCACGTTTTTCGAACCAACCATTCTAACGGGGGTGACTTCGGACATGATGGTAACCAATGACGAAACCTTTGGTCCTGTCGCACCGCTGTTCAAATTTGATACCGAAGAAGAAGTAGTCAAAGCCGCAAATGACACGATTTTCGGGCTGGCCTCCTATTTCTACTCCAACGATCTGAGCCGGGTTCATCGCGTACAAGAAGCGCTGGAATATGGCATGGTCGGGGTGAATACAGGCCTTATTTCCACCGAAGTCGCACCCTTTGGCGGGGTAAAACAATCGGGAACCGGGCGCGAGGGGTCGCGTCACGGGATCGAGGATTATCTGGAGATGAAGTATATTTGTACTTTTATCTGATCCGGTAAATTTGCGCTGTTGCAGAGGGGGCTTTCTGCCCCCTCTTGGCCTTTGGCCAATTCACCCCCGAGGATATTTCAAGAAAATGGAATTATTTTAGAGGGAAGCCAAGGATTGACGGCTTGGCCACGTCTAATCACAGTATGTACATGAGCGAGACAGACGAATATCTGGTGGCGCGCGCCCAAGCAGGAGAGGCCGAGGCCTTTGGCGTGTTGGTGACACGGCATTATGATTTGATGTTCCGGCTTGGCTATCGATTGCTTGGCAACAAGACCGAAGCGCAGGATCTGGCGCAGGACATTTGCGCAGCACTGCCGGCCAAACTGATCGGCTTTCGCGGCGACGCGCGGTTTTCTACATGGCTCTATCGGGTGACGGTCAATGCGGCCAAGGATCGTTTGCGCAAACGTAAAAGCCGCCACGCCGCGCAAGAAGGGTGGGGAGAGATCGAGGCGCTCAGCCGCGCAACAGATGCCGAACAGCGCGCGCAACGGGATTGGTTGCAACAGGCCATGGCGACCCTTTCGGAGGATTTGCGCGAAACCGTGGCCTTGGTGTTGGGCGAAGACATGACCCACGCCGACGCGGCCCGGGTTCTGAACATTTCCGAAGGAACCGTTTCATGGCGCATGAGCGAAGTCAAAAAACGCCTGCGTAGATTGGCGCAGGCAGAGGAACGGTATCCATGAGCGACCAGTTGAAAAAATTGCAATCCGCCCTGCGCGCAGCCACACCGGAACCGGATGACGCCGCCCGCAATGCTGCGTTGGCGATGGCACAAAAAAGTTTTGAGCGCCTCCAAGGATCAACCGGTGCCGCGCGTCCTATTCCCGAAGCCCCGCAAAAATCGGGGTCATTTTGGAAAGGACTTATCCCGATGCTAACACGTATAAACCTGAAGCCGGCGTTGTTCGCCACCTCTTGCCTTGTCATTGCCGGGGCCGCTTTTGTAACGTATCAACCGTGGAACAGGGGGCCCATCCTGAACCAGAATCCGCAAACGCCGGTTTGGACCCAACTGTCTGCCGAGAGTGATACGGTTGCCCCGAAACATGAAGCGGCACCCGATGTTTTGTCCGCTGCCCCCGTGCCGATGGCGACAAAAAAACGCCTGCGCATGGCCAAGCCTGCACCAAATGTCATGGGCGGTATTGTTGGGCAGGACACACAGTTTTATGAAGCCCCCCCCCTTCCCGAATTCGGTGACCGGTTTGCCGGGGCCGATGAAAATCCGGTTAAAATCACGGCGCAAGAGCCTGTTTCAACCTTTTCGATTGACGTGGATACGGCATCCTATGCTTTTGTCCGCCAGATGATCCTGCGGGGCCAACTGCCGGAACCCGACATGGTGCGGATAGAGGAAATGGTCAATTATTTTCCTTATGATTACCCTGCCCCCGATATGGATCAAGCACCGTTTTCCACACAGGTTAGCGTGGTGCAAACACCGTGGAATCCTGAAACCAGACTCGTGCATATTGGAATTCAGGGCGCAAAACCCGCTCGGAAAAACCGGCCGCCGCTCAATCTGGTGTTTTTGATTGATACCTCCGGTTCGATGCAGGCACCGGACAAACTGCCGCTGCTAAAGCAGTCCTTCCGCCTGTTATTGTCCGAGTTGCGCCCCGACGATCAAGTGGCAATAGTCACCTATGCCGGCAGTGCCGGGACGGTGCTCGAACCCACAAGTGCCCGCGAGAATGCCACGATTATGGCGGCATTGACACGGTTGGAGGCAGGCGGTTCCACCGCCGGTCAGGCCGGTTTGCAACAGGCTTATGCGCTTGCAAAACAAATGGGCGGGGATGGTGAAATCGGACGGGTGTTGCTGGCCACTGACGGGGATTTCAATGTGGGGATTTCTGATCCGGAAGCGTTGAAAACCTATGTAGAACGACAGCGTGACAGTGGTATTTATCTGTCTGTTTTCGGTTTTGGCCAGGGAAACTATCGCGATGATGTGATGCAGACACTGGCGCAAAACGGCAATGGCACGGCATCCTATATCGACACGCTGGCCGAAGCCCAGAAAGTGCTGATGGACCAAGTATCCGGAGCCTTGTTTCCAATTGCCGATGATGTCAAAATTCAAGTGGAATTCAACCCCGCTTTGGTCGCGGAATACCGGTTAATCGGTTATGAAACCCGTATGTTGGCACGGGAGGATTTCAATAATGACAAGGTCGATGCCGGCGAAATCGGGGCTGGCCATCAGGTCACGGCGCTTTATGAAATCACGCCGGTTGGTTCCTCTGCTATGCTGAATGACCCATTGCGCTATGGCACGGCAAAAACGGTAAAGGCCAATGGCAACGAGCTTGGCTTTCTGAAACTACGCTACAAACGCCCGGGGGAAAGCCAGAGCCAACTGATTTCCATGCCGATTAAAAAGGACAGCCATGAAGCAGGAATTGAAAGCGGTTTTGCCATCGCCATTGCCGGTTTTGGTCAAATTCTAAAAGGCGGAGATTACACGGGGGAATGGCGCATAGAAGATGCGTTGGCATTGGCGCGTGCCAACAAAGGCACCGACCGGTTTGGCTATCGCGCCGAGGCCATCCGGCTTATGCAACTGGCCAAAACCCTGCCATAGGTTGGGCACAGTATTATAGGGCGGGCGCAAATGGCACGGCGTCTGGCCCGGATCGAGGCCTGATGATCGTCGGAAAACTCACCAAGGCCGCCCGCAAGAAAGCGGTTAGCAACCTCGAGTGATGATGGAAACGGCGGTGAATATAAACTCTGGCTGCGTCTGAAAATATTTTCTACGACCAGTCAGGGCTAACCCGACCGGCCTGTAGGTCCCGCTGAAACGATGAATAGGGCCAATCTGCGACCTTTGTCACCAATCCGGCCCGGACCGGCGCGCCCCAACAATAGCTCACATGTGCCCAGTAATCGGCACGGTTGCGAATGTGGTGTTCCCAATACCGCCGTTGCCAAACCCCGCGTTCCCGCCGCATCACTTGACGCGAAAACCGTGCTTTGATGATCTGCCATCGGGTGGCATAGTTGGCGTCTCCCTCCGGCAAGCTTATCACGGTGTGCAAACGATCCGGCAAGACGACGATCGCATCAAAACACCACGGGCGTTCTTGTAACGTTTGTCGAAAGGCCGTTCGCAGTAAATCAATTTCGCGCACCAGTAAATCAGACCCGCGTTGAGCAAGGTTTATCGTAAAGAAAATCGTGGAACCGGTTTTTTTCGGGCGTAAATATTTGGACATGACCCATTTGCACCGATTCTGGTTAGGAAAAGGTAAATTTGTTGGGTGAACGCTCCTCCCTGCACACCTTTGCCTTGGCTTGCAAAACAAAAACGCGGCCACAAAGGACCGCGTTTTCGTTTCGATTTACGAAGACCTGCTACCGGTTCATACGGTTTTCGATCAGCTCGTCCACAACGGACGGATCCGCCAGTGTCGAGGTATCCCCCAGCGCGCCATAGTCATTTTCGGCAATCTTGCGCAGGATACGGCGCATGATTTTACCGGAACGGGTTTTCGGCAGGCCCGGTGCCCACTGAATCAGGTCCGGCGTCGCAATTGGGCCGATTTCCTTGCGCACCCACTGGCGCAGTTCGGCGCGCAGCTCGTCGGTATATTCCTCACCGCCCATCAATGTGACATAGCAGTAAATGCCCTGCCCTTTGATTTCATGCGGATAACCGACGACTGCCGCCTCGGATACCTTCACATGCGCAACAAGCGCACTTTCGATTTCGGCGGTTCCCATACGGTGGCCTGAAATATTGATCACATCGTCCACGCGCCCCGTGATCCAGTAGTCGCCGTCCTCGTCACGTTTGCAACCGTCACCGGCAAAGTAATAGCCTTTGTAGTCGGCGAAATAGGTTTTGATGAACCGCTCATGATCGCCAAACACCGTCCGCATTTGCCCGGGCCAGCTGGACTTGATCGCCAGCACACCCTCGCAGGGGTAGCTGGTGATCTCCTCACCGCTTGTTGGTTCCAGAACCACGGGTTCCACCCCGAAGAACGGTTTCATACAGGATCCCGGTTTGGTCGCATGGGCACCGGGCAGCGGGGTCATCATGTGGCCGCCGGTTTCGGTTTGCCACCATGTGTCCACGATCGGGCATTTTCCCTTGCCGACAACATCGTTGTACCAGGTCCAGGCCTCGGGGTTGATCGGCTCGCCTACGGTTCCCAACAGTTTCAACGTTGACAAGTCGCATTTGGTGACGAATTCATCGCCCTGCGCCATCAGCGCGCGAATGGCAGTCGGGGCGGTGTAGAACTGGTTCACCTTGTGTTTATCGCAAATCTGCCAGAAACGGGAAGCATCCGGATAGGTCGGCACCCCTTCAAACATCACCGTGGTCGCCCCATTGGCCAGCGGGCCGTACACGATATAGCTGTGGCCCGTCACCCAGCCCACATCCGCCGTACACCAGAACACATCTCCGTCATGATAATCAAAGGTGTATTTATGGGTCATCGACGCATAGACCAGATAGCCGCCTGTGGTATGCACAACCCCCTTGGGGCGCCCGGTGGAACCGGAAGTATACAGGACAAACAGCGGATCCTCGGCATTCATTGGCTCAGGCGGGCAATCGGCGGATACGTCTTTTTCCAGTTCGTGCAGATAAAAATCACGATCCTCGACCCATGTCGTTTGGCCACCCGTGTGCTGAACCACCAGCAATTTGACGTGGTCATCGCAATGCAACAGCGCCGCATCCGCGTTGGATTTGAGCGGCGTATCCCGCCCGCCACGCGGTGCATGGTCCGCCGTAATCACCACCCGCGCGCCGGAATCATTGATCCGGTTGGCCAGCGCATCCGGCGAAAAGCCGGCAAAGACGATCGAATGCACCGCCCCGATCCGCGCACAGGCCAGCATGGCATAGGCTGCCTCGGGGATCATCGGCAAATACAACACCACCCGGTCGCCTTTTTTGACGCCCATCCCCTTAAGTACATTGGCGAATTTGCTCACACGTTCATGCAGTTCATTATAGGTGATGTGCTTGTCCACATCCGGATTATCGGATTCCCAGATAATCGCCGTCTGATCGCCGCGGGTCTCCAGATGCCGGTCAACGCAGTTGGCGCAGACATTCAGAACGCCGTCCTCAAACCATTTGATCGATACATTGTCATAATCAAACGTGGTATTGCGCACTTTGGTATAGGGCGTCATCCAGTCAATGCGCTTGCCGTGTTCCCCCCAGAACGCGTCCGGATCCTTGATCGAGGCATCATACATCGCCTGATAACCGGCAGCGTCCAGATGGGCGTTGGCTACAAATTCTTTTGACGGGGGAAAGGTTTCTTGGCTCATGGGTTCCTCGTGTGTTGGACCGACCAGAGGTCATTTGGTGTATAAAAAGCAATTTGCGGCGCATCCGCAAGGGGGTGCGCCGCAAAGCAATAAATCAGATCGCCAGATAATCGTGGCGGAGTTGTTCGTTTTCCAGAACTTCTTGTGCGGTGCCATCAAACACCACACTGCCCGTATCCAGAATAACCGCCCTGTCGGCCAGCTTCAGCGCGGCAATGGCGTTTTGTTCAACGATGATGGTGGTGATCCCCTGTTCGCGGATCAAATGCAGGGTCTTTTCGATTTCCTGTACGATCACGGGCGCAAGCCCCTCATAGGGTTCATCCAGCAACAACAGCTTGATATCCCGCGCCAGCGCCCGACCAATAGCCAACATTTGCTGTTCGCCGCCTGAAAGCGTGGTGCCCTCCTGTTTGCGGCGTTCGCCCAGACGCGGGAACAATTCATAGATGCGTTCAATGGACCAGCCGATCGGCTTTTCTATTTGTGCCAGTTGCAAGTTTTCTTCAACCGTCAGACCCTGAATAATACTGCGATCCTCGGGCACCAGTTGCATGCCGACCTGTGCAGCCTGCCAGGCTTTCATCGTGTGCAAGGGCTGGTGATCCAGCCAGACTTCGCCCTTGACCAACATCGGGCTGTCCAACCGTGCAATCGCCCGCAGGGTTGATGTTTTGCCCGCGCCATTACGGCCCAGAAGCGCCAGAATTTCACCCTCGTGTACATTAAAGCTCACGCCTTGCACGATATAGCTTTCACCGTAATAGGCATGGATGTCATGGGCGGAAAAATAGGCCGGTTCGGCGCGTTTCTTTTCCACCTTCAATACGTTGCTTTCGACACCGAGCGTCATTCTGCGGCCTCCCCGAGATAGGCTTCTTTGACCTTTGGATGGCCTTTGATGTTTTCCGGCAGGTCTTCGACGATCACCGTCCCCTGTGCCAGAACCGAAATCTTTTGCGCCAACGAAAACACCACATGCATGTCGTGTTCGATAATCGCCATGGTAATATGGCGGCGATCCTGAATACGGGCCAGTAATTCAATCGTGTTGTTGGTATCCGCCCGCGCCATACCGGCGGTAGGTTCATCCAGCAACAACAGTTGCGGATTTTGTGACAGACACATGGCCATTTCCAACCGCCGTTTATCGCCCCGCGACAAGCTGCTGGCGATCATGTGTTTCTTGTCGATCATATCCACGTCGATCAACATTTGTTCGGCTGCTTCGCGAATATCGACTTCGCGCTCCACCCGTTCAATCGCATGCATGCGAAAGGCCCCGTCCCGTTTGGCAAAACAGGGGATCATCACGTTTTCAAATACGCTCAGATCACCGAAAATTTCCGGCGTCTGGAACACACGGCTAACGCCCATCTGGTTAATTTCATAGGGTTTCTTGCCCAGCAGGGATTGCCCGTTGAACATCACCGATCCGGTGTCAGGGATCAGCTTGCCGACAAAACAGTTCAGCAAGGTTGATTTCCCGGCCCCGTTCGGCCCGATAATCGCATGGATCGTGCCTTCTTCGACCTTCAGGTTCACGTTCTGCAACGCTTTCAACCCGCCAAAGCTCTTGTTCACATTCTGGACTTCTAGAATACTCATCTGTCGGTCTCCTTATTCAGCTGGGGTTTTGGTTGCAGCGCCGGTTTCATCTATATCACCCCTGCGCCCGAATTTGGCACGTATGCGCGCGCCACCTTCCATCAGGCCACCGGGCAAGAAGATCACAACCGCCATGAACAACAGTCCCAGCGTCAAATGCCAGCCATCGCCGGTAAAGCGGGCAAACAGCCAGACAACCGCGTCTTCCAAACCATCCGGCAGAAAGCTGAACCAGCTGTGCAAAACGCTTTCGTTGATCTTGGAAAAAATGTTTTCCAGATATTTGATCGCACCCGCCCCCAGAACAGGGCCAAGCAACGTGCCCGCACCGCCCAGAATGGTCATCACAACCACCTCGCCGCCCACAGTCCACTGCATGCGTTCCGCACCGGCCAGCGGGTCCATGCTGGCCAGCAAACCACCGGCGAGACCGGCATACATGCCGGAAATCACAAAGGCCGCCAGCGTATAGGGTTTCGGGTTCAAACCGGTATAGCTCATCCGCTGCTGGTTCGACTTCACCGCCCGCAACATCAGTCCGAAAGGCGACCGGAAAATCCGCAAAGACAGGTAAAAAGCTGCAATCGCGATCACCGCACAGACATAAAAGCCCACGTTAAAGGTAAACTGATGCGCGCCCAGTTCCCATTTATAGGAGGTGCTCATCGTCCAGCCAAACAGGTTTGGATAGTCCGGCGCATTGGCCCCGTCCAGCAACCGCACATCGGTTGGACGCACTTGCAAACCGGTTTCGCCATTTGTGATCGGCGTCAGCACCGAATAGGCAAGGTTGTAGGACATCTGCGCAAAGGCCAGCGTCAGGATAGAGAAGTAGATCCCCGAACGCCGCAGGCTGATATAGCCGATCAGCAGGGCAAACAGACCCGACATGATCATCGCCAAAATAATGCCCGGAATGATGTTCATCGACAGCAATTTAAACATCCAGACGGCGGAATAGCTCCCCACCCCCAGAAACGCCGCGTGGCCAAAGGACAGATAGCCCGTCAGGCCGAACAGAATATTGAATCCGATGGCAAAGATGCCGAAAATCGCCACCCGTTGCATCAGGTCGGGATACCCCCCGTTGAACTGCGCCAAGGCAGTGCCTTCGGCAAAGGGTTGCATCAGGAAAGGGGTCGCCAAAGTCAGGCAGATCACGATCAGCAGGAATTTGGTATCTTTTTTGTTCAGTCCAAGCATGGGTTAATCCTCCATCACGCCTTTTTTGCCCATCAAACCGCGTGGGCGGGTCAAAAGGATGATGATTGCAACAAGATAGATGATGATCTGGTCAATCCCGGGCAGGATCGATTTGATCTCGTTCATAGAAGCAAAGCTTTCAAGGATGCCAAGCAGGAACCCCGCCAGCACCGCACCGGGCAAACTGCCCATGCCGCCAACAACCACCACAACAAAGGACAGCACAAGGAAATCCATCCCCATATGGTAATTCGGGCTGTTGATCGGGGTGTACATCACACCGGCCAGACCCGCGACAGCCGCCGCCACACCAAACATGATGGTGAACCGTTTGTCGATGTTGATCCCCAGCAACCCCACAGTTTCGCGGTCCGCCATACCGGCGCGCACAACCATGCCAAAGGTGGTAAACCGCAGGAAGGAAAACACCCCTGCCACAATCACCATGGAGAACATGAAATACACGATCCGCCAGTAAGGATAGATAATCTTGTTTGCCTCGAACCCGATCATCTGGCCAAAATCGAACGAGCCTTTGAACATGTCAGGGGCCGGCGTCGGGATCGGGTTTGCGCCATAGAACTGCTTGATGACCTCTTGCAGCACAATCGCCAGCCCGAAAGTCACCAAAATCTGGTCCGCATGCGGACGCTTGTAGAAATGCTTGATCAGCCCGCGTTCCATTGCCCAGCCGATGAACAACATCACCGGTATCGCAAACAGGATCGCCAGCGGCACCGACCAGTCGATAATCGCGGCCCCCATTTCGGGACCGAACCAGGCCTCCACATAGGGCGTTTTGATCTTGGCCGGATTACCCAGAAAGTCGGTCTTGGTGGGATCAATCGTCACCACCGACAGGTTCAGGAGCTTTTGCAACGTCACCGCACAAAACGAGCCGATCATAAACAGCGCCCCATGGGCAAAGTTGACCACGCCCAGCGTGCCAAAAATCAGCGTCAGACCCAGCGCAATCAGCGCATAGGCGCTGCCTTTGTCCAAGCCGTTCAACATTTGAAGAATTATCTGGTCCATCATCCCCGCCCGATGTGTAAACAATGATCTGGCCGCGCAACTTGGCGCGACCAGAGTTTTTCAAAAACGCAAAAGCAGCTTAGCCTGCGTTACATTTGCCCAGCTCGCCGCCAGCAAACATCGGATGATCCGGTGCATACTCGACCTGCTCGCGCGGGGTCACTTCAACAACTTCCAGAACGTCGAATTCGGAGGTCGGGTTTTCTTTACCCTTCACAACCAGAACGTCCTTGAAGCACTGGTGGTCATCGGCGCGGTATTCTACATCGCCATTGCCCAGACCGGAGAACTTGAAGCCTTCCAGCGCCTCGCCAACACCACAAGGATTGTGGGTGCCCGCACGTTCACACGCATCTGCATAAAGCAGTGTCTGACAGTAAACAGTGTGCGCCGCCTGCGAAGGAGGGAAGCCGTATTTGGTACCGAAGGATTTAACGAAAGCTTTGGAGCCTTCATCCTGCAGCGACCAATGCCAGTTGGTGGACCCGAAGATGCCTTTAACGTTCTCACCAGCACCCTTCGCCATCAGGCGGGAGTACAGAGGCACAACGATTTCAAAGTTCTTGCCGTTCACTTGCTTGTCACGCAGACCAAACTGCACCGCAGCGGTCAGGGAGTTGATCATGTTACCGCCGTAGTGGTTCAGAACCAGAATATCGGCACCGGAGTTCAGAACCGGCGCAACATAAGACGAGAAGTCTGTGGTCGCCAGCGGCGTCAGAACATTCTTGACCGTTTCCCAGCCTTTGGCTTCGGTGGCCGCAGCAATGGATTCCTGCTGTGTCCAGCCCCATGTGTAATCGGCAGTCAGGTGATAGGCCTTGCGGTCTGTCCCGTACATTTTAGCCAACACAGGTGCCAGCGCAGCCGCAGACATGTACCCGTTAAAGAAGTGACGGAAGCCGTTAGCCTTCTTGTCCTTACCGGTTGTGTCGTTAGAGTGGGTCAGACCCGCCATAAAGATCACGCCGGCCTCTTGGCACAGACCCTGCACAGCAATCGCCACACCCGAAGAAGACCCGCCAGTGATCATCACAGCGCCGTCTTTTTCAATCATGGATTTCGCAGACGCACGCGCCGCATCGGATTTGGTCTGGGTATCGCCGGTCACAAATTCAACTTTGTTGCCCAGAATACCGTTCCCCTTCAGCGCCTTGGAGCTGAAAGTATTCATCATGCCGCCATCGCCGCCACCGTTCAGGTGCTCAACAGCCAGCTGGTATGCGCGCAGCTCGTCGCCGCCTTCGTCCGCATAGGGACCAGTTTGTGGAACGTTAAAGCCCAGAGTGACTTTGCCGCCGCTTGGCGCGTTGGTGTACGCATTTGCTTGAGATGTAAAAAACGTCGGCGTCGCCAGCGCTGCGCCTGCATAGGCACCGCCCTTCAGCAAACCACGACGGGTTGGTTTAATTAGAGACATAGATTTCCTCCCAGTATCCTCTAAATCAGGGCAGCCACACACAGCGACCACCCTACATTTGTCAATTCAGACAGCTCTATAGTCGGTGATATTGTGAAAAAAGCAATAAATACTTGCTTTACTTGCGTTTTTTTGTAAATTTGTTTACTGTATGCAATGTTAAACAGTAAATTTTTTTACAAGCTTCCCCCAAGTCAAGACAAACAAAGGGAAATTCCAATGGTTCGAACTCTGGTCGGAACCCGCATTCGCGAACGCAGGCGAGCGTTAAAGCGCACGCAAACATCCTTGGCACAAGCGGTCGGGATTTCGCCATCCTATTTAAATCTGATCGAACACAACCGACGGGGAATCGCCGGGCGCACTTTAATCGCCTTGGCGGCAGAGCTGAACGTGGACCCTTCCGAACTGGCAGAAGGGGCGGACGGGGTATTGGTGAACCATCTGATCAATCTAGCCAAGTCCCATGAATCCACCCCGGAAACCACCCGCACCGAAGAATTTATTGGCCGCTATCCCGGCTGGGCGCGCCTGCTTGCCAGCCTTGGCCACACCGCGCAGGCCCAGCGCGAGAGCCTCGCCGCCATGACCGATCGCCTGAACCACGATCCGTTTCTATCCGAAACCATGCACCAGATCCTGTCCAACATCACGGTGATCCGCTCTACCGCCGGCATTCTGGACACCACGCCGGATATTTCCGAGGACCACCGCGCGCGATTTCTGAAAAACATCCGAAGCGAAAGCCAGCGCCTCTCGGCCACGGCCCAGAGCATGGTGGATTTTTTCGATGCCCCTCAATCGACCGACACCCCTTCCCCCAGCAATCTACATCAAGAGGATGTTTTTTGGGACAAACACGGGTACTTCCTGCCTGATCTGGAAAACGGCACCACAACGGTCGACACCCTGTTGGCCGATCACCCCGCGCCAACGGCAACGACCTCCAACGGGTTGCGCAATCACCTGTTACGTTATCAAACTGTCTGCCAAAAGCTGCCACTCGCCCCGTTTCAAGCCGCATTACGCAAACACCCCGGCGCGCCGCTGACCCTGGCACACATGTTTGATGTGCCGCTTCCGGATGTACTGTTTCGGCTGGCCCATTTACCCGCCAGCCCCGATATCCCTTCCTATGGCCTGATCGAGGTCGACATGTCGGGTGCCGTCAACATACGCAAAGAATTGCCGGAATTTGCCCTGCCACAGTTTTCGTCTGCCTGCCCGCTCTGGCCAGTGTACCGCGCTTTTGGCGCACCGGCGCAGGCTATCCGCGCCGTGCTGGAAATGCCGACCGGCGTACAGGTCACCAGTTTTACCATTGCGACCGCCCAAGCCACCGACCAATATGACATGCCCGCGTTTTTACACGCCAGCATGGCCTTCACCACCGATACGCGTGCCGCAATTGACCCGAAACCACAGCCGGTTCTGGTCGGTCTGCACTGCAGCGTTTGCCCACGCAAACAATGTGACCTGCGCCGTGTGGACTATATTTTGTCGTAGACCCAGCAAACCCGATACACAATCCCTTGCCAGCGGCAACCGCTTGGCTTTATGCTGTGCCCGTCGATTGGGCTTGGGAGGGAACAATGGCCGGAACGGTGCTGCTGATCGAAGATGAGCCAAATATTGTAGAAGCCCTGACATTCCTGCTTGAGCGGGAGGGCTGGCGCGTGGTGTCTCACAGCAACGGTCAGGACGCCGCAACCGTTGCGGCGCAGGTCATGCCGGATGTAATTATTCTGGATGTGATGCTACCCAACAAAAGCGGCATTGAAATTCTAACCGAAATTCGCGCCAATAGCACCACCCGCCAACGTCCGGTGCTGATGCTAACCGCCAAGGGCCAGGCGCGCGACCGCGCCGCCGCCAAAGATGCCGGTGTTTCTGTATTCATGACCAAACCGTTTTCCAATCAAGCCATCATCGACACCGTAAAGACCCTGAGCCAATGACCACAACACCCGCAGCACAAGACGCCAAAGCCCGCGCCAAACGCAAATTGCGCGATTCGGCCGCCCTGTTGCCTATGCTGGGTGTCATCCTGTTGCTGACCCCGCTGGTGTCTGTCTTTAGCCAAAACACCCGTCTTGGCGGTATTCCCAATGCGGTGTTCTATATTTTCGGCGTTTGGTTGATGCTGATCGGCCTGACCCGGTTGCTCGCAGCCCGCCTGAAAACCGAAGTCCCTGACTGATGCAGCCGTTCAACCTGCTTGTAACCATCTGCCTTTTTTACGTCATCGGCCTGTTTACGGTGGCCTATGTCGCCGAAAAAGGGGCCGCCGAAGGCCGGCTTTCCTTTTTGCGCTCCCCCGCTGTGTACACCCTGTCTTTGTCGGTTTATTGCACCGCCTGGACATTTTACGGTGCCGTAGGGTCGGCGGCACGCAACGGGCTGGACTTCATCCCGATTTATCTGGGTCCAACGCTGGTTTTCACCGCTTGGTGGTGGTTGCTGCGCAAGCTGGTCCGCATCGGGCGCACCCAGCGGATTACCTCGATTGCCGATTTGATTTCCTCGCGCTATGGTAAATCCAATGTGTTGGCCGTAATTGTGACCTTGTTGGCGATCACCGGCACGACCCCGTATATCGCGTTGCAATTACAGTCCCTGACCCTGAGCTTCTCTGCCTTTACCGCCGATAGTAACGGGGTGTCCGCCATCCCTGCGCCCGGTGTAACGGCCTTTTGGGTGGCGGCAGGCCTTGCCGTCTTCACCATCATTTTTGGCACCCGCAACCTTGATGCCAACGAACGCCACCACGGCGTTGTCACCGCCATCGCGGTAGAAGCAGTGGTCAAGCTGATTGCCCTGCTTTCCGTCGGTATTTTTGTGGTTTGGGGCGTTGCCGAAGGGCCAAACGATATTTTCTCGCGCATGGATCCTGACCTTATAAACGGCGGCCAGATTTTCACCCCGCGCTGGGTGACGTTGATGTTTCTGTCCGCCACCGCCATTATCTGCTTGCCACGCATGTTTCAGGTGGTGGTTGTGGAAAACTCCAGCGAGAAACACCTGGCCACCGCCAGCTGGGCCTTTCCGCTGTATCTGTTTCTGATGAGCCTGTTCGTCCTGCCCATCGCCATTGCCGGCCAGAGCGAACTGCCGGTCGGGGCCAACCCGGACCTGTTTGTGATGACCGTACCGCTGGCCAAAGAGCAGACCACATTGGCGTCACTGGCATTTCTGGGCGGGTTTTCCTCGGCGACCTCTATGGTGATTGTGGCCGCAATTGCGCTGTCGACCATGGTCTCCAACCACATCGTTTTGCCACTGTGGTTGGCGCTTAACAAAAACCGCAACCCCGAGAGCGACGATGTGCGCACGCTGCTGCTGCGATCACGGCGGCTGTCGATCGGGGGGATTCTGGCGCTGGGGTATTTCTATTATCAGATCACCGGCGGCACCGATGCCTTGGCCTCAATCGGGTTGATTGCTTTTTTGGGGGTAGCACAAATTTTACCCGCACTTCTGGGCGGAATATTCTGGCAAGGAGCCACCCGCAAAGGCGCGATTGCCGGGATTATTTGCGGATTTATGCTGTGGGCCTACACCCTGTTTTTACCCAGCTTTGATGGCGCATTTATCCTGAGCCAATCCACCATTGAAAACGGCCCTTTCGGCATTGACATGCTACGCCCCTATGGCCTGCTCGGGCTGGATATCCCCGATACACTCGTTCACGCCGTAAGCTGGTCTATCGGTTTGAACACGTTAATTTTCATCTTGGTATCCCTGCTCACCCAGCCCCGCCCGATCGAACAACGCCAGAGCCTACAATTCGTCAATGTCTATGGCCACCTGTCCCCCCGCAGCGGGCAGAGCCATTCGGCCTCTCCCGAGGAATTG
>CAMZLM010000208.1 GCA_947311485.1 uncultured Paracoccaceae bacterium | reverse complement strand
TGCAGCCATCCCGCCAAATTGGCAATTAC
The DNA here is from genome assembly GCA_947311485.1 of uncultured Paracoccaceae bacterium. Lineage (GTDB taxonomy): Bacteria > Pseudomonadota > Alphaproteobacteria > Rhodobacterales > Rhodobacteraceae > Amylibacter. The sequence continues at coordinate 17,724 of CAMZLM010000208.1, read as the reverse complement.
CCAAACAGGTCGCCGCTGTAGCTCAGATGGTAGAGCACGTCATTCGTAATGATGGGGCCGGAGGTTCGAGTCCTCTCAGCGGCACCACAGGTTCTTCTGGAACAGAAGGACCTACTCACCTCACGACAATTTCACCGGGCGGCAGTCGTTTTGCTATTTCGCCAGATCGGCGGCGGCGTCCTTTTGGGTGGCGTATTTGGGCAGGTCGGCCTCGGTTTTGCCATGCGCCGCCATCAAGGTATCGCGAACAAAGGCCACATGGGCGGTTTCTTCGATGATTTCGGCGAGGTACTGCGCCGCCATCAGGGTTGGCCCGACGCCGATGGTGCCATGGTTGGCCAAAATTGCCGCCCGCACGCTGGGGTCTTTGAAAAACGGGCTGATGTCAGAGGCGGTCTGAGGTCCGCCATTGGACGACAGCGGGATCAACGGCAGGCGGCCGATTTTTTCCATTGTTTGCACGGTCAGACAGGGGATTTCCAAACCGGCACTGGCGTACCCCGTGGCCCAAGGGCTGTGGCAATGCACGATGGCGTTGATATCGGGGCGGATGCGATAAAGGTCCAGATGGAATTCCAGATCCTTGGACGGTTTGAACGCCGAGGGTTCCACCGTGCCATCCAGATGCACCAGTTGCAGATTGTCGCGGGTACATTCCGCAAACCCGACGCCGGAAGGTTTGATAATAATCGCATCGGCGGAGGACAGGCGCACCGACAGGTTACCCCCTGCGTTGGTTTGAATGCCCACATCAAAACAGCGGCGGGCAGTGGCGATCAGGGCGTCTTTTTTGCATTCAATATCGTTCAGGTCGGGTTTCATCGTTTGTCCTTGGTCAAAGCATGTCACACAGCGCGGCAATCGCCACCTGTGCGGTTTCGGGATCGGAAATATGGCTGTCCACACGGGTCAGCCGCACATGGGGTTTCAGGGTGTCAGACACCGTTTGCCAGAAAACCTGCCGCAATTCGGTGTCCTCGATGGCCCCGCCGGCGGTGTCTTCGCTGGAAAAACCGCCCATCGGGACGATCAGTTCGGTTTTACCGCTGGCCTGATTAAGGTCACGCGCCAGCACCCCCGCCAAATGCGCCATTTCATCGGCGGTCAGTTTGACATGGGTAAACAGCGGCGAATGCCGGTAATGCGGGCGCTCCAGATAGGATGCAGGCACAGTTTCAATGCGTTCAAAACCCAGAAAATTCACCCCGCCCGGCAGGATCACCTGTGGCAGGCCTTTGCTGCTGGCGGCGGTAAAGCGGGTGGGCATGGCGGTATGGCTACCGACAAACAGCATCCGCGTCAGTTCATGCGTGGTCACATCCACAACCGCCTGAAAGCTGCCATCGGCAATACAGCGGGCAAAGGCCGCGCCGCCAAAACCGTTGGCGTGAAAAACCGTGGTTTCATGGCCCAGCGCACGCAAACCACAGGCGATGTTCTGGGTGGCACCGGATAGGGTGCTGAGTGCGGTAATCCCGATCGACGGGGTTTTGGACATCCCCGTTTGCACCGTGTCACACAGACCGGCAATCATCGCGGCGGCATTGTCCAGCACCTGCCGCAAAATCGTGTTCAACCCGCAAATATCCACCAATGTCGGCAGCAGGATAATCGAACTGTCCGCCACTTCGGCACGCGGGTCAAACGGCATCGGCGTAATCAGCATTTTGCGGCTGGTCATCGGCAAATCGTGCATCAGGCGCATAATGATATCGCCGCCCGTGCCCCCGCCCAGCCCGACAACAACCGCGTTGCGATCCGCCGTGGCCTGTTGCAGTTTTTCTTTGGTGTTGGCAACCACACGATCCATGGCGGCGATCTTGTCATGCGGGCTCCAGACGGCCCCGCCGGACCCAAGCGAAATATCGATGATCCGCGCGCCAACCCCCAACAGGCCGAGCGCATGGGCCAGATAATCGATTTCGTCTTTCTTGGTTTCCACCGTGACCAAGAGCAGCACATCGCATTTCATCAGGCTATCCTTTGACCGCGCCTGCGGTCATGCCGGTGATAATCTGGCGCGACGCTACAAAAGTAAAGATAATCGGCGGAATCGCCAGCAACATCCCCGTGGCCATAATCACCCCCCAGTCCAGATTGTATTCGCTGAGCGAATTCACAATCGTCACCGGCACCGTGCGCGTGTTGCGATTGGACAGCGCATTCGCCAGCAAGAATTCGTTCCATGCAATCCGGAAGGTAAAAATAGACGCCGCCGCAAGGCCGGGTTTGATGATCGGCAGCACAATCAGAAAGAACACCTGAAACGGGCCGGCCCCGTCAATACGCGCGCTTTCTTCCAGCTGGATCGGCACCTGCACGATAAAGCTTTGCAAAATCCAGATCACAAACGGCAGGTTCATCGCCACATAAATCAGGATGATCCCCACAAGCGTGCCGTCGATTTTGAACTGAAATGTCCAGATGCCGAAGATTGGCACCAGCAATACCGCCGGTGGCACCATCCGGGTCATCAGGGTTACCAGCGACACCGTATCGCGCCCCATAAACCGGAACCGCACCAACGCATAGGCCGCCATGCAACCGATAATCAGAGTCAGCACCGTAGAGGTGATCGCAATAATCAGCGAATTCCCCAACGACCGGCCAAAAGTCGGATCGCAGTAATCCACGCTTTGCGGCTCGTACCAGAGCACCTTGCACAACACCGCTTCGTAATTGTGAAGCGTTGGCAGAAAAAACAGCCCCGACGTATCGGACATGATATCCACCGTCAGCTTGAGCGAGGTAGACAGCATCAACACAATCGGCCCGACCGCCATCAACACCATTGCCACAACCAGTGCGTAAAATGCGGGGTGTTGCTTATCATAGGCTTTCTTGGACATTACATTTCCTCCGCCGCTTCGGACTTTTGCCGCAAGGCCCGTTTTTCCGTGATTTTATTGTAAAAGAACATGGCCAGCGTCAGCATCAAAAGCAGCAACAGCAGGATATTCGACATCGCCGCAGCAACCCCCAGTTCGCGAAACTCGGTCGCGGTGCGGGAAATCCGCAGGGCCATGACCTCGGTGGACAGCCCCGGCCCGCCATTGGTCAACACGAGGATCACCTCCAGCACCTTGAACGAGTCAATCAGGCGCAGCAGAAACGTAATAATCAGAACCGGCATCATCAGCGGCAGTTTGATGTACAGAATACTTTGCCATCCGCTGGCCCCGTCAATGCGGGCGGCCTCCATCACCGATTGCGGCAAGGTCTGCAACGCAGCAAGCGACAGAATGAAAATAAACGGCACCCATTGCCAGACATCGGCAATGATAATCGACGCAAACGCCCAGTCGCCATCCAGCAACCACGGCATCGATTCAAACCCCAACGCCTTGAGCGTGCGGTTAAACACCCCCACGGTCGGGTGATACATATAGCGCCACATCAGGCCCACAACGATCGGGGAAATCATCATCGGCAGAATAAAAAGCGTCCGCAGTGCCGACATGCCGCGAATATTGCGATCCAGCAAAAATGCCAAGCCAACCCCGATAAACATTTCCAGCGACACGACAATGACGGAAAACCGGATGGTGACAAAAAAGCTCTCGCGGAAACTCTCGTCTGAAAACAGATTGATGTAATTGCGCAGGCCCACGAATTCGGCCTGCCCGATCCGCTGGCTCGGGTTCCAGTTCAGAAAACTGGCGTAAACAACATAACCCAACGGATAAATCAGCGCGACCAGCAAAATCACCGCCGCAGGAGCCAGAAACATATATGGCGTCAGACGATTGGCAAGCGTTCTATTCATAATGGGAGCCGTTTCTTGTCGTTGGGCATCGGTATTGGACAACAACGGGCCGGAACAATCCGGCCCGTCGCGGGAGTTGGATTACTGCCAGATATAATAGCCGGCGTCTTCCATTGTGGCACGGGTGCGTTTAGCAACGCCGTCCAGTGCTTCTTTGATGTCCAGGTTTTCGGTCAGAACCTTGGACAGGGTTGTCCCCAGATCGGCGTTGATTTTACCCCATACAGGGATAATCGGACGCCAGTTCGGGTCGGCATAGCGCAGGGCTTCGCCAAACAGTTTCATGTGCGGGAACTTGGCATTCACTTCCGCGTCCTCGTGGGTCGAGAACCGCGACGGGTTACCGCCCTGAAGCGCGATCAGCTTATCCGCATGTTTGGAGGTCAGCCACTGCATCAGCAAGAATGCCGCTTCCTTGTGCTGGGCATTGGCCGGAATACCGATACCGAAACCGCCAGTTTGCGATGCCTGACGCACGCCCGCAGGGTGCATGGCCCAGCCGACTTTGCCGACAACCTTGGATTTGGCCGGATCATTCACCTGACCGGCAAACTGTGTGGAATCAAGGAACATGGCTGTTTTACCTTGCAAGAACGCGGCGCCTGCCTCGGCAAAACCGAACGTCTGCGCGCCTTCCGGACCACAATCAACGATCTTTTTCAACGCTGTCGCCGCCGCAATGCCGGCCTCGTTATTCATTATCGGGTTCCAGTCGTCATCAAAGATACGCCCGCCCAGTGGTGCAAGGTGCAACAAGAACGCATGCGACGCATGGTGACCGGATGCCGCCCGCGAGGACAAACCGCCCATACCCGGCTCCAGCTGTGGAATTTTACAGGCCAGTTCCAGCAGTTCGTCATAGGTTTTCGGTACAGACAGCCCGTGCTTTTCGAAAATATCCTTGCGATAACCCAGAATCGAGGTTTCAGAGCCGAAAGGCAGCCCGAAAAGCGACCCGGTTTTACCCGGCAGATAGCCCTTTTCACCACCGGCAATGCCGATATTGGCCACATAGCCATCAATCAGGTCATCGGCGTCGTATTTGGGATCGGCCAGTTTCGGGTTCATGAAATACTTGGCCAGATTTTCCAGCTGATCCGCGTAGACATAATCTGCCTTGGAAAACACAACATAGCCGATCAGGTCATAATCGCCCACGTCCTTGGTCAATTCCAGCGTCTGGCGCTGGCGCATTTTCAGATACTGCAGCTGATCAACTTCGACATTGATACCGGTTTCCTTGGTGAATTCCGGCAGGATTTTCATCACCGCATTATAATGTGGTGTGGTCGGGAAGTTGATCACAAGCGTGGTGCCTGCATAGGGCTCATACGGATTGCCGGCAAATGCGGCACTGGCCGCCAGCATCATCCCCGTTGAACAGACGATTGTTCTTAAATGTTTCATTTATTCCTCCATGTTATGCGCAACCCCTGAAGGGGCTGCTTACAATTTTGACGCAGGCAAAAGCGATGCGCCGGTGTCCGGATCAAACAGATGGATTTCCGCCTCCTTGACCGCAAATGTGCGTGTTTCCCCGATTTTTACCGGAGCTGCCGAATTCACTTCTATCGAAACACGCTGCCCGCCGAATTCACAGATCACAACCGACTGCGATCCAATGTATTCGGACAGGATAATTTTCATCGGCAGCGCCGTGTCGCTGTCGGTTTCCTCAAAACTGGATGGACGAACGCCAAGCGTAACCGGTTGCCCGTCGGACCCCGCCAAATGCTGCGAATAGGTTTCGGGCAACGGGATTGCATAGCTCTCCCCCTGCACCACCATCCGGCCTGCTTGCGTGGCCAGCGTACCATCGAGGAAATTCATCGTCGGCGACCCGATAAACCCGGCAACAAACTTATTTGCCGGCGTCCGGTACAGCTCTTCGGGCGTGCCCTGCTGCATAATTTCGCCCGCCTTCATCACCACAATCCGATCGCCAAGGGTCATTGCCTCGATCTGGTCATGGGTAACGTAGATTATGTTCTTTTCAATACGCTGGCTCAGCAGCGCCAATTCGGCCCGCATTTGGCCGCGCAATTTGGCGTCCAGATTTGACAGCGGCTCGTCAAACAGGAAAATCGATGCATCCCGCACCAACGCCCGCCCCATGGCCACCCGTTGGCGCTGACCACCCGAAAGCTCCCCCGGCATCCGGTCGAGGTAATCCGTGAGGTCCAGCATCGCCGCGACCTCGGTCACACGCTTGTTGATTTCGGCCTTTTTGTAACGCGCCAGCCGCAGGGCAAACGACATGTTTTTTGCCACATTCATATGCGGGTAAAGCGCGTAATCCTGAAACACCATCGCAATGTCGCGTTCTTTGGGTTCCAGCGCGGACACGTCTTTGCCATCCACCAGAATTTGCCCGTCCGTATTTGTTTCCAGACCGGCAATCATACGCAGGGTTGTCGACTTGCCACAGCCAGACGGGCCGACCAGCACGACAAATTCCCCATCGGCCATCGTCAGGTTCAAATCTTCGATCACCGTAAGAGCCCCATAGGTCTTCTTAAGGTTTTTTAGTTCAATAACCGGCATCGTCCACCCGTGAATTCCATTGTGTACCTCGCAGGTTAAGGCTATTGTACACATAGTCAATATAAATATACAAAAAGCGTTTCCGATTACCCAAACCGTTATAAATATGCTATTCCTGCCGGATAGCAGACAACACAGACGGGAGTCATAGGTGGATAAAAACATAATGCAGAAGGGCAAATCGATCTCGAAACAGATCGAGGCCACCCTTAGGGCGGATATCGCCTCGGGGCAGATAGATGCGGGCGAGCGGCTTGATGAAACCAAACTGGCCGACCGGTTTTCCGTGTCCCGCACCCCGGTGCGCGAGGCGCTTAACAGGTTGGTTGCACAAGGAATTCTAGTATCCAACGGCAGGCGCGGTGTACGCGTGACCGAATACACCCGCGAAGAGTTGGCGCATATGTTCGAAGCCATGCACGAAATAGAGGCGCTCTGCGCCGGTATGGCCGCCAAACGCCTTACTTTACTGGCCCGCGCCAGCATAGAGGCCGCGCAGGCAGAATGCATTAAAGCCGCCGAAGCCAATGACTTACCCGGCTTTTTGCGTGCCAACGAAACCTTTCACCTGACCATTTACCAAGCCACCAAAAACCCGTTCATCTTTGATTTGGCATCCGGATTTCGCCAACGCACCGGCCCTTTTCGTGCCCAGAAGTTTTCCACCGCAGAGGATCTGATAGCCTCGGCCCGGTCTCACGAAGAGATCATCAAACATCTGTTCTCCACTGATTCTGTCGCGGCAGCATCGGAAATGGGCCAGCACATGAAGGATACATTTATGTCCATACTTGCCAAGATGTAGGCAAAAACCACGGTTTGCACCGGTGCTTTTAACATTAGTGTGGACACTTAGGATATCTTGTATACAATAACTCCAAACATAGCGTTGGAGAACCCTGCATGACCATATCCGAAACCAAAATCTATCCGATCAACACCGGTTGGCTCGAGGGCGACCTCGGGACGTATATCTTCTGGAAAGGCCCGGCGGGCAAAAAGAAGTGGCAGCCTGTTTATTGCTATTATGTCGACACCGGCGAATACAAAATTCTGGTTGATACCGGCCTGTGTGACGAAGAACGCGCCACCAAATACCACCACAAATGCGAAAAGCGCGGCTGTTTGCAGGTACATGAATATCTGAAGCAGAATCTGGGTGTGGATCCGGATGAAATCGACGCAATCGTCTTCACCCACCTGCACTGGGATCACGTGCAGAACATGAAAGAATTCAAAAACGCGCGCTACATTGCGCCCAAGGCCGAAATCGAAATGGCCTACAATCCGCTGCCGCTTTATTATCGCACCTACGAAAGCCCTGTTTTGGGGATCGAGCCCGCCTATACCGGCTGTGCCTTTGAAATGATCGACAAAGAAACCGAGGTTCTGCCCGGCATCACCATGTTCCCGACCCCCGGCCATTCTGTTGGCCATATGGGCGTGACCGTTGCCACCACCGGCGGTGATATCGTGATCTGCGGCGACGCGATTTTCGAGGCGCGCAATCTGGAACCGAACGTCGAGGAAAAATGGCGCTACTGGGTGCCGGCCCGTTTTGTGAATTCCTATGAAGGCTGGAAATCGGTCGAGGAAATCGACAAACGCGCCGACTATGTGCTGCCATGCCACGACATCGCATGTGGCGACCACGAGGTATATCCTTTTGAAGGCATGAAAAAACGCGAGCGGCGCAAATTCATTCCGGGGTATAACTTCTATTTCGGCGACATGCCTCCGGGGGCGGCACGGGCCTCTGAAGATTCGCACGAGGACTGACACGATCGGGGAATGCGCTGCAGGCCGGCGCATTCCCTTTTTATTTGACCGATTTCGTTGTGGAGCATCCGCCATGTCCGCCCCCCTGACCCCGCCCAATGCCCTGTTCGCGGCCCTTCGTCAGGCCTCGGCAGCGATTGGCGCAGACCCGATGCTTATTCAGGCTGCGGGGGGGAATACGTCTATCAAGGACGGCGATGTGATGTGGATCAAGGCCTCCGGCACGCTGCTCGCCGATGCGGTGGAAAAGGATATTTTTGTCGCCGTAGACCTGCCCGATATGCGCCGTGCCGTCGCCGATGGCGATGCCCGCGCAGACCAACCGGCGGAATTTTCGCGGGTGCAGGATGGCTTGCGCCCGTCAATTGAAACCAGCCTTCACGCGGTGTTTCCGCAAAAAGTGGTGATGCACGCCCACTGCATTCACACGCTGGCCCATGCGGTGCAAAAGAACTGCAAAGCCATGCTCGCAGGGCCGCTGGCGGGGCTGAACTGGGCCATGGTGGACTATGTAAAACCCGGCACCAATCTGGCGCGGTTGGTATCGGACGTGGCCAAGGAACCCATCGACGTTGTCATTCTGAAAAATCACGGCGTCATTGTTGCCGGCGATACGATAGAACAAACCCATGCGCTGATGCTGGATGTGCATGAGCGGCTGCGGATTGCCCCCGCCGGAAACAATTTCGCCGATCTGGCCACACTTGAATCCCTGACAGCCGGCAGCCAATACACCCTGCCCGATTACGCCCCTTTGCACCAACTGGCGCTGGACAGCACCCGCCTGCAACAGGCAACTGGCGGCAGTCTGTACCCCGATCACGTTATTTTCTGCGGTATTGGCGCGACGGCTCTGGAGAAGGGCGAAACCCCGGACGCCGCCGCCACAAAACAGATACAGGCCGGCGCGCCGGCACCGGTATTTTTGATTGTCCCGAACAAAGGCGTCATTGTGCGCCGCGACGCCACCGAAGCCAATCATGCGCTGATGCGATGTCTTGTTGATGTGCTGTTGCGGGTGCCGGCGGGGGCGGAGTTGACCTATTTGTCCGATGCACAGAATTTTGAATTGCTGAATTGGGACGCCGAAAAATACCGGAGCACGCTCAATGTCTGATCCGCTGTACATCGGGGTGGATCAGGGAACCTCTGGTGCGCGCGCCATTGCGATGACGGTACAGGGGGATGTGGTCGGAGAGGCCGCCTGCGCCATGGCCGATTTCGGCCCGAACCACCGCGACCCTGCAGTGTGGAAGCAGGTCACAGATGCGGCGCTACGGGGCGTTCTGGATCAGGTTAACCGCCGCGCCGTGGTGGCGATTTGTGTGGATGGCACATCGGGAACCCTATTGCCTATTGATGCCGCCGGCACGCCTTTGGCACAGGGGCGGATGTACAATGATCCCTGCGAGGAACCGGCGTTTCTGAAAGCGATTGGACGCCATGCCCCGCGTGAAAGTGCGGCACACGGTGCCAGCAGCGGCCTTGCCAAAGCCCTGATATTTCAACGGGATTTTGCGCCAAACAAAGTCGTACATCAGGCGGATTGGCTGGCGGGAAACCTGTGTGGCATCTATTCCAGTGATGACAACAACGCCCTGAAAACCGGATATGATCCGGTTGCCGGGGGGTGGCCCGACTGGATTGCCGACACCGGGTTGGACATGGGCCTGTTGCCCGATGTTGTCCCGCCCGGCACGCCGGTTGCCAGTTTGCGGTCCTCGGTGGCGGCGGCATTTGACCTGCCGCGAACCGTGCAAATCGTGGCTGGCACCACGGATGGCTGCGCATCATTTCTGGCCACAGGGGCTGGGGACGTGGGGGATGGCGTCACCGCACTGGGCACCACACTGACGCTGAAAATCCTGTCGGATGTGCCGGTGTTTGATCCCGACAGCGGCGTTTACAGCCACCATATTCTGGGCAAATGGCTGGTCGGGGGAGCATCAAACACCGGTGGCAATGTTTTGATCGCACATTTTACCAAACAGGAACTGGCGGAACTCTCCAGAAGAATAGATCCGACGCAGGACCTTGGCCTGAACTATTATCCGTTGACCAAACCGGGCGAACGGTTTCCCGTCGCCGATCCCGACCACCCCCCCGTCATGGCACCGGTGCCCGCTGACCCTGGCTTGTTTCTACAGGGCATTTTTGAAGGCATCGCCGCGATTGAAGCCCGCGGGTATGCACGGCTGGAACAGCTGGGCGCGCCAAAGCTGCGCTGTTTGCGGTCGGTTGGCGGGGGTGCAAAAAATCCGGTCTGGAGCAAAATTCGCAACCGTTACCTTAACACCGACATGCAGCCGCCGATCCACAATCAGGCCGCCTACGGCGCAGCCCGTCTGGCGTGCTTTGGCATGGAAAACAGCACAAGCACAACTGTGCGACAGGAGACCTGAAAATGCCCTTCACCCTTTCCTTGAATACAAATCCCTTTGTGAACCGTTTTGCCGAACCGGACGACCTGATTGATACCATCGCCCACGACATCAAACTGCGTGATGTGCAGCTGACGCACGAGTTCATCAACCCGAGCTGGCCCGCACCGGTGATCCGCCGCTTGACGCGGCAAATGCAGGCGGCCTGTGATCGTACCGGGGTGCGGATTACCTCGGGGATGACCGGTCCCTATGGGCGGCTGAACCATTTTGGCCACCCCGACCGCGATGTGCGTCGATATTATGTGGACTGGTTCAAGACCTTTGCCGATATTGTCGGTGATCTGGGCGCGCGCACGGTGGGTACGCAATTTGCGATCTTTACGCTCAAGGATTTTGACAACAGTCAACGGCGCGAAGAATTGATCGATATCGCACTGGACTGTTGGGCCGAAGTGGCCGACCACGCCAAGGCCGCCGGGCTGGATTACCTGTTCTGGGAACCCATGTCCGTCGGCCGCGAATTTGGCGACACAATTGGCGCTGCCCTTGCCTTGCAGGACCAGATTACCGCCCATGACATGGCGATCCCGATGTGGATGATGGCCGATATTGACCACGGCGATGTCACCAGCCCGAATCCCGACGATTACGACCCGTACGCCTGGGCGCGGGCGGTGCCGAAATATTCGCCGATCATCCACATCAAACAATCCCTGATGGACAAAGGCGGGCATCGCCCGTTTACCGCCGAATTCAACGCGGTGGGTAAGATTCACCCCGAACCCTTGCTTGCGGCCTTTGCGCAGGGCGGGGGCACAGACAACGAAATCTGTCTGGAACTGTCCTTTAAGGAACGTGACCCGAACGACCGGCAGGTCGTGCCGGATATCGCCGAATCCGTGGCCTTCTGGGCACCACATGTGGACACCGGCGTGACAGATTTGAACATTTAGGGAGACAACAATGACCCAAGCGGATTTCTGGATCGGTACCAGCTGGAAAATGAATAAAACCCTGCCCGAGGCGCTCGAATTTGCCGAGGCACTGGCGGCGGCAGATAACACGGTGGACCCGCGCATTCAGCGGTTTGTGGTGCCGCCCTTTACCGCGGCGCGGCAGATCAAAGATGTATTGGCAGGCAGTTCGGTCAAGGTCGGCGCGCAGAACATGCATTGGGATGATGTCGGCGCATGGACCGGCGAGATATCGGCCCCGATGTTGACGGATTGCCGGCTGGATCTGGTGGAACTGGGCCATTCCGAACGGCGCGCACATTTTGGGGAAACCGACGAAACCGTGGGACTAAAGGTCGAAAGCGCGGTGCGTCACGGGTTAGTGCCCCTGATCTGTATCGGCGAAACCCGCGAACAACGCGACGCCGGACAGGCAGACGCCGTGCTGGCCGCGCAGGTTGCCGGGGCTTTGGGCCGGTTGAAAGGCCCGCAAAAATCCACGCCGGTTCTGTTGGCCTATGAGCCGGTCTGGGCAATCGGTGCAGGTGGCACCCCCGCGAGTTCCCAATACGCCGATGCCCGCCACGCCAAAATTATCGAACGGGCCAGCGATATGCTCGGACAGCGCACGTTGTGCCTCTATGGCGGCAGCGTCAATGCAGAAAACTGCGAAGAACTGATCCGCTGCGCCCATATCGACGGCCTGTTTATTGGCCGCGCCGCGTGGAATGTGACCGGATATCTGGACATTCTAAACCGCTGCGCCGCCGCCATTTAATCGACAAAGGAGACATCTTATGAAACTAGCCATTGCAGGCGATAGCGCCGGAGAACCCCTTGCCCTTGCGCTTTATGACTATCTGAAACAACGCAGCGGAATCAGCGTTGCGGAACTCTCCCATCCTACGGATGGGTCTGCTGAATTCTATGCCAATCTGTCCGAACGCGTCTGTCAGGGTGTGGTCGATGGCACCTATGACCGCGCGATACTGGTTTGTGGAACCGGCATTGGTGTGGGCATTGCCGCCAACAAGGTCCCGGGCATTCGCGCGGCGCATGTGCATGATGCCTATTCCGCCGCCAAGGCCTCTACTTCCAATAACGCACAAGTCATCACATTGGGCGCGCGCGTAGTAGCCGCCGAACTGGCAAAAACCATTGTCGATGCATGGCTGGACACCGCATTTGACGCCAATGGCCCCTCGGCCGAGAACGTCAAGGCCCTTGACGGGGTGGATGAAAAATATCACACGGGATAAATTCCGACCCTAGGAAAACACCCGTGGCTGGATGGTTTCCACGTTTTCCATCCGCTCGATGTAATACCAGTCGTCTTCGTAGTTTTCCATCATCCCCATGGTCAGCTCTGCCGGCCATGTGGGGTTGTAAACCTCGTTTTCGACCGAAGGGTATTTTTCCTCGAACACCTTGCGGATGCGGTCAAACTGGTCTTTGGTTTTTGTCGGGTGATCCGAAAGGTAGGTGTGCATCAGAATGGCCCCGCGCAGGGAAATTCCCTTGTTCAGGGGGGCCGGATCGCCGACCAGCACTTCCTTGTTGGGAATACCGGTAATGGCCTGCGCCACATCGCGCCAGATAAAGGGGTAATCCTCGTACCGCCATGTGGTCACCGGCATCTGGCCTTTTTTCATCTGCGCACGATGCAGGAAATCCGACCACCGCAGCCGTTGTAGATTGGTTTCTGAAATATAGGTCTCGAAACTGGCTTTGGTCGACAGGCGCAGGCTCTCGGCATAGCAGGACGGAATAAAGCTGGCCGGATTGCGCACAGAAATAAACAGCCGCATCGGCAAACCGTCGAGCATGGTCTGCATACGGGAAATCGCGTTACCGATGCGCGGATAGAAATATTCGCGCCCTACCGGTCGCAACACGGTGCCGCTGATGTTTGGGTCAATCAAAACGATGCGCCGGTATTCTTTGTCTTTGGTGAGCGCCGACATCAACGCCGCATTAACCTGACCTATGGATTTTTCGGCCCGCACACCGGCAAGCGCGGCTGCAAACGCCTTCTCTGCCACCTCCGAGGATGGCAGGCAAACGCCTTGTTCCTCAAGATGTTCCTGATTCTGCGCCAGCATTAGCCGCAAATGCTGTGTTGCCGATCGATGCGCGCCAATATGAAGTCGAATATCCAAGAAACTTTCCTCACCACCAAAATCAACTCAAAGCCGTTATAGACACCGAAATAGCTTTGCTTTAAGCGCGTTTCAATGGTTGATATGGCAAACAACAAGAGTGTTGCCCGCAAACACGGGTGGATCAGCGGCTGGACGGTGCTGTCGCTTGTGATTGCCTTGCTGGTAATTACACCGATTGCAGCGATTGTCTGGCTGGCGGTCTTTCCGACAGAAAACATCTGGCCGCATCTGATTTCAACGACATTGCCGCGCTATCTGGCCAACAGCCTGTTGATGATGGCATTGGTGGGGCTAATTTCCGCAAGCGTTGGTACGCTGGCGGCCTGGGTGGTGGTGATGTACCGGTTTCCTGGGCGGCGGATTGTGGAATGGGGGCTGTTGTTGCCACTGGCCTTGCCCGCCTATATCGGGGCCTATGCGCTGGTGGATTTCTGGGAATATGCCGGCCCGTTCCAAACCGCGCTGCGCGGCTTTTTCGGCTGGACCTCGCCGCAGGACTACTGGTTTCCAGAGGTCCGCTCCCTTGGCGCGGCGGTGCTGGTGATTTCCGCGTCGCTCTATCCCTATGTCTATTTTTTGGCCCGCGCGGCCTTTCGCGAACAATCGGGGGCCGCGCTCGAGGTCTCCCGCGCTCTGGGCTGTGGTCCCTGGGCCAGCTTCTTGCGGGTGGGGTTGCCGCTGGCGCGGCCCGCCATTGTGGCCGGTAGTGCGATTGTGATGATGGAAACCCTGAACGATTTTGGCGCGGTGGATTTCTTTGCCGTGCAAACCCTGACCACCGGCATTTTTACGGTCTGGCTCGAGGCCTCCAATTCCGGCGGGGCGGCGCAAATTGCCTGTGTTATTCTGGTGTTTGTGCTGTTGTTGGTGACGCTGGAAAAAATTGGCCGCCGCAATATCCGGTTTCACGAAACCGCCAAACAAAAACGCGCGCTGAATCCGACTGAATTACGCGGCACCAAGGCGTTTTTGGCGCTGGCCGGCTGTGCCTTCCCAGTGCTGGTCGGTTTTGTGATGCCGATCAGCATTATGGCCAACCACGCCATAAGCGATCCCGCCGCCTGGTCACAGGCCACCCTGATCAAGGCGACCCTGACCACAATCAAGGTCGCGGGCATTGCTGCGCTTGTCACCGTCACTGCCGGTTTGCTGATGGTTTATGGCGCGCGCCTGTCGGCCAGCCGCCTGCCGCGTTTGCTGGCCCCGCTGACCACCATCGGTTATGCCGCGCCCGGTGCCGTTTTGGCGATTGGCATCCTGATCCCCTTTGCCACGCTGGACAATGCGGTGGCGGATTTCTGGCTTGCGATGACCGGCGTTGACCCGGGACTGTTGCTGACCGGCACGGCTGGCGCGGTCATACTGGCCTATAGCGTACGTTTTTTTGCCATTGCATTTGGCTCGATTGATGCTGCTTTTGGGCGGGTGACGCCGAATATGGGGCTGGCCGCGCGGTCGCTCGGCCATAGCGCGCTGTCGTCGCTCTGGCATGTGCATTTGCCGATCACTCGCGGGTCCATGGCAACGGCATCGCTGCTGATTTTTGTCGATTGCGTCAAGGAACTGCCGGCAACCTTGCTGCTGCGGCCCTTCGGCATGGATACGCTGGCCACCAAAGTATACGATTACGCCTCGCTCGAGGATATCGCCGGTGCCGCGCCCGCGTCCCTGCTGATCGTCTCGGTAAGCTTGCTGGCCGTGGGGATCATGGCGTTTAACAGCCGCAAAAACGGCTAGTAGAGCATCTCGCCTTTGGCCTGCGCGTTAAACCAACCCGCCAAGCAACACCGGTCCGTTTTCAACCATCACCCGCAAACCGATAAAGATAGCCACACCCGCCGCCCCGATCTGTACGCTTTGCAACAGACGCGCGGCGGTCTTTTCGGCCAGTCGCAGCGGCCAGCTGGCGGAATAGGTCAGCGCCGCCATGCCCAGAATGGACCCCACCCCGAACAGAAAAATATACGCCAATGACGTGACCACATCCTGCGTTGCCGCCGCAGCCAAGGCCACCAGCCCCGCAGAACCGGCCGCCCCGTGTGCCAAGCCAACCAGATAGGCACGCCAGGAAAAACGGGCATGCGCGTGGGTGTGGGGATCCTGTTTATGCGGCAATGTCGCCTGTGCGTGGCTGTGCGCATGAAAATGCCGCTGGCCATCGCCATGGTCGTGCACATGGAAATGCACCCGCGCGCGGTGCATTTTCCACAGCACTCGCGCCCCCAGCGCCACAAGCATCACCCCGACCGCAAATTCCAGCCCCGCCGCCCAGCGGACATTCAGCACCATGCCAAACACGACCACCGGCAAGCTGAGTAAAAACAGGGTTGTCGTATGCCCCATGCCCCAGCTGGCCCCGAGAAACGCCAACCGTTTCGGCGTGGCCTTGCCATCCGCCGCCAACGTACCGACTGCCGCCAGATGATCGGCCTCGAGCGCGTGGCCCATGCCGATAAAGAAACCAAGGATCAAAAAGCTTTCCATGTCGTCCCCTAAAACAAACGAGTCCCTCCGCCCTAGCGGATCATCGCACCGGATTACAAGAGTTTCCGGCATGATGACTGCCACAAAAACGCCCCCGAAACAGCGTTTCCCCGCGCGCCAAATAAAAAACTGCATTTCCCTAAATTAGCTATTGCGGACTCAGATCGACAGGGCTAAACGGACATTCTAAGTTGACGCGGGATGGAGCAGCCCGGTAGCTCGTCAGGCTCATAACCTGAAGGTCGTAGGTTCAAATCCTACTCCCGCAACCAACTTAAACCAACCGCCCGAATGGAAATATTCGGGCGTTGTTGTTTGTACCAACTTCCCCCCTCATGCCCCATGCCCCGTCTGCCTGCGTTTTCATCACGGGTATCAATAAAACAAGGGGCGCTCGCGTATCCCGAACGTCCCCTGAAGAGGAATTATGGCCACCGGTTTAGATGAACTGGAAGTCGCTGGCATCAATGTCCGCCACAGTCAGACCGGCAAGCTCGATGCTGTCATTGGCGCTGTACTGGATCAGCACATTGGCCGGATTTGCCGCCGCAGTGATGGACAGCGTGCCAAAGGACACACCGCCAAAGGCAAAGATACGGATCTGGTCAAGGCCGTTGTCAAAGTCGTGAATAACGTCATTGCCATCACCCAAAGTAAACTGGAACACATCCGCGCCGGCGGTAACAACACTCGCACCGGCCGCACCGACAACCAGTTCCGCCGTGGCGGTGCTGGATGCGCCGTGGTTATCGGACATGGTGTATTGCACCGTCACAATTTGTGGGGTCGTGCTGGTGGCATAGGCCGTGCCCGGATCATAAACCAGCTGGTTACCGACAATCGACACTGTCCCGAGGCCGGAAGTAATCGCCACACTGTCCAGCGACAAGACATCGTTGGTATCCGCATCCGTATCATTGGCGAGCAGATCAACGGTGGTGGGCGCTGTTGCACTTACCACCGCACCGTCATTTGCCGCCACGGGTCCGTCGTTGGTGCCACGGATTGTCAGGCTGGCTGTTGCCGTGCTGGTGCCACCGTTGCCATCGGAAATCGTATAGGTGAAGGTATCCACCATCGTTTCACCAACCCCGAGCGCATTCAATATGGCCGAGGACGCGGCATCAAACATGACCGAGCCGTCGAGCGAAATCAAAACATTCACTCCCGATGCACTTGTCGCGGAAACCCCGACAAGGGTAAGGACATCCCCGTTCGGATCCGTATCATTCGCCAGCAAATCGGCGGCCTGAATATTGATCATGCTATCTTCGGTGCGTGCAGAGGGCAAAATACCATCCGTATAAGTAAAGCTGTCCAAGAACCAATTTACATAGGCCGGATTATATGTCGGATAAGCTGGCAAACTCACAATATCGATATGCAGTTCATCAATATTCTGAAATCCCAGGTTCAAGTTTTGCAAAGAATTTGCAGCCATGTTGATCGAGGTGGATTGGACCACTACACCGTCCCGGTATCCGGTAAAGGGATAGTTTGTTGCGTATAATGCTTGTCTTATGAATAACTCAGTTGATCTGTTAGGGTCAACTGCTCCGGGCGAGAGGCCTTTTGCACGGAGTGACGGGGGAGGGATCGGAGTTTTGCAGATCAACATCCATGTTGATGGTGGGCCGAGGCGGAGTGTGATC
>CAMZLM010000207.1 GCA_947311485.1 uncultured Paracoccaceae bacterium | reverse complement strand
GTGGGAAAGAAGCTAAAGGCAATCGCTTCTTCGGTGGACCACTTGACCTTGCGCAACGGGCGCCCCATCCGCAGACGGGAGTAAAAGCCCGAAACGAAACGGGCGGCGGGATCACGAAAGACAAAGCAGAACCGCAGGTTTTGGCCGTGTTCGGCCTCCAGTACGGCAAGCGGGGTGTGGCCCGAGAGGATAATATTGTCCCCCCCGCGGTTTTGCCGGATCACCTGTTTGACAAAGGTGCCACCGGTTTTTCCGATGTGGACAAAAGCAACAGGAGGATTTCGCACCATGGGGAGACCCTTTAGTCAGGACGTTTGCGCAAAGGCATATGCGTCAAACAAAATTCACCACCATAGCCGCCGCCAACAGCACCGCAATAGCCACCACGGTTGCGCCTGTGGGCCATTCACGTGCCGTGCGGCCTTCGGGACCGTGGCTGTGGTACAGACGGGCCACGACCCGGTTGAATGTGTTCAGCAGCAGGGTGATTTGCGTGTTCCAGATTATGGCAATGCCACGCGCGGCAAGCCCGACAACCGACGGGGCTGCCTTGCGATAGGTCCAGTCCGTATCCAGATTGATCGCGCGGATTTCCGGCGGGTGGATGCCGGTTCGCATCAGCACACCAAAGGCCAGCAACGCAAACAGCAGCAATTGTAGCTGCCCCACCACATGCCCCATGGTGTAGGGCTGATAGTCCCCCATTTCAAACGGCAGGATTGCATAGAGCGTTTGCGGGAACACACCGATATAAATACAGAGCGCCGCTGTGATGCCCATAGAGAGCAGCATATGGCGCGGGGCCTCTTTCGGGCGTAGCCCGCTGTCATGGGCGAAAAACATAAAGAACGGGATTTTGATGCCGGAGTGGGACAAAACACCGGCAGAGGCGAACACCAGTGCCAACCAGACCCATTGATAATGGGCGGAGGCAGCCTCCCCCAAGACCAGCGATTTGGTGACAAAGCCGGAAAACAGCGGGAAGGCCGAAATCGAGGCCGCGCCAACAAGGCAGAACATCGCCGTAAGCGGCATGGTGCGGTATAGCCCGCCGAGTTCGGAAGCCTTGGAGGTTCCGGTGCGGAACATGACCGAGCCGACCGACATGAACAGCAGCGCCTTATAGAGAATATGCGCAAATGCGTGGCTGGCGGTGCCGTTCAGCGCCATATCGGTACCAATGCCGATTCCAACCACCATAAAGCCCAGCTGGTTGTTCAACGAATAGGCCAGCACCCGACGCAGGTCGTTTTCAATTTCGGCAAAGAAAATTGGGAACAACGTCATTATCACCCCGATGTAGATCAGGATTTCCGTACCGGCAAACCCCCGCGCCAGCGCATAAATCGCCAGTTTGGTGGTAAAGGCGGACAGTACCACCGTGCCGGTAACCGTGGCAGCAGGGTAGCTGTCCTGAAGCCAGTTATGCAGCAATGGAAACGCCGCCTTGACGCCGAAGGACAGGAATATCAGCCATGTGCCAAGACTGCCCAGCGTCATTTTTTCAAACAGGATCGAGCCGGTATCATGGTAATACAACGCCACACCGGCAATGAGGATCACGCCGGAGCCGATCTGGATGATCAGATAGCGCATACCGGTGTTGAACGCGCCTTCGGTGCCGCGCGCCCAGATCAGGAAAACCGACGCAATCGCAGTGCCTTCCCAATAGAAAAACAGCGTGATCAAATCCCCGGCCAGTGCCGCGCCGATGGCGGATCCGGCATAAAGCAGCGCCGCCACCTGTTGCGTGGTATCCCGCAGGTGCCAAGCATACATATTGCCCAGAAACGAGGCCAGACAGAACACCAGCACGAATATGCGCGACAGCCCGTCCACCCGCATCAATTCCAGATCGAACCCGAAAAACGGCACTTGTGCAAAATTGCCAAAACCCGCATTCCAGATTAACGCCGCTGCCAGAACCGGAATTGCCAGCATGTAAATACCGCGCGCCGTGCCCTTGGGGATCAGCGGTAACAGGACAGCCCCGATAAAGAACAAAAACGCTGTTGGATATGCTTCAAAGCCCATCGTGGTTTACCTTTTCCAACTGGTCTTCGGGATAGTCTTCGCTGTCCACGGCCTTGTTGCCGTAATAATCTTCGGGACGCTTCACCAATACACGCAGGGCCTTGGCCGTCAGGATCAGGCCGGTGAACATCACAAACCCATAGATCGCGAAAAAGCCGGGGATGTGTTCAAAATCGAAATAAGCGTGCTTTTCGTAGGTGAAATCCAGCAGGAACACCACAACACAGACCGCCGCCAGCGCCCAAAAAATCTTGTTGGCGGAACCGGGCTTGTCAACCCAGAGCAACATACGCCCGAGGCGCGGCAATTTTGCGGGATCTGTTTTGTGGTCGGACATGGCTATACGTCGTCCTCTTGTGCGATGATGGTTTGCGCCCAGATCCGGGCGTCCTCCTTGGGGATGGTCAGGCTCTGGGAGATTTTCCACGTTAAACGGTTCTCGTTCAAATCGGGGAAACGCGCGCGCAGATCCTGCAATTCCAGATGCCGGGCAGAGGACAGGCCGGCACAGGCGGCAATCACTTCGTCAACGGACAAATCGAAATGTTCACGCAACGCCCTGCGGATGGTAAGTTCACGCTGGCCCGCGGCCTCCAGCCGTTTGACAAAACCGGCCTGGTCTTCATCCGCCAAAGGTGTGGTTTCATTGGTATGCGTCATTGTGCAGCCCCTGTGATCGGCATCAGAAATGCCAGAATTTGTCCGGCATAAAAGAACACCACAAGACAGCCGAACGCCGTCACAGCAGGGGGTAACCAGACCAGCAAGGGGGATTCCTTGATCCCCGACACTGCGTTGTTTTGCGTATCTTTCAGAAAAAACCCGCGCCCGACGATGGGCAGAAGATAGGCCACATTCAGCAAGGACGACAGCATCAACACCGCAATCATGATTTGCTGGCCCGCATCCGCCGCGCCAACCATCAGCAGCCATTTTGACCACGACCCGCCCAACGGCGGCAGGCCGATAATTGACAGCGCGCCAATCAGGAACGCGCCAAAGGTGATCGGCATCACGCGGCCAAGCCCCTGCATCTGGCTGATTTCGGTTTTATGCGTGGCCACATAGATCGAGCCTGCGCACATAAACAGGGTGATTTTCCCCATGGCATGCATGGCAATATGCATGCCGCCACCCAGCGCGCCCATACTGGTCGCGAGCGCCATACCAAGGGTGATATAGCTCAGCTGTGAAATCGTCGAATAGGCCAGACGTTTTTTCAGGTTGTCCTGCTGCATGGCAATCACCGAAGCCATAATAATCGTAAAGGCCGCCAACCACATCAGCCATTCCGACGCACCGGTTTCCGCCAGAAAATCAATGCCGAAAATATAGATCCCGACCTTGAGCATGGTAAACACGCCGGCCTTGACCACCGCCACCGCATGCAGCAACGCGGAAACCGGTGTCGGGGCAACCATCGCGGCGGGCAGCCATTTATGAAACGGCATCAACGCCGCCTTGCCGATCCCGAATGCATAGAGCGCCAGCAACACAGGCACCAAAGTACCGCTGACCTTGCCTTGCAAAATACCGCCTTGGGTAAAATCAAGCGTTCCGGCAAGGGTGTAGGTCCAGATAACCCCCGTCAGCAGCAACGCAATCGAGGTGCCGATCAGGATGCCCAGATAGATCTTCGCCCCGCGCACGGCCTCTGGTGTGCCTTTGTGCGCCACCAGCGGAAAAGTTGATACCGTCAGCATTTCGTAGAACAAAAACAGGGTCAGCATATTAGCCGAAAAAGCAATGCCAAGGGCAGCCGAAATCGCCAGAGAGAAGCTGGCGAAAAACCGTGCGTGATGGGATTCATTGTTTCCGCGCATATACCCGATCGCGTAAATATGGGTGACAATCCACAGTCCCGACGCCACAATCGCAAACAACAGGCCGAGCGGTTCCACGCTAAAGGCAATCGGCAGGCCGGGGAACACATCGAACAGAGCGATGGTTTCACTGGTGCCGTTGCCGACATTGGACAAAATACCCAGCACGCTGGCAAAGGTCAGCCCCGCACAGAACAAGGTAAAGCTGTCGCGGATATTGGGCAGGTTTTTGAATGCCATATTGCCAACCATGGCCAAGATGGGCAGTAAAATAGCAAGGGCGATGAGCGTATTGGTTTCCATATTCCCTGCCCCTATTGCATTGCCGATGTGGCGATTTCAGCCAAACCGGATGACCCGTTCAACAACGCCGTGGCTGCCATTTCCGCCGCCCCCAGCGTCAGCGATGTATCAAAACCGAACCAGACAGTAGAACCGGCCATGATCCAGATCGGCACGATCATCATCAACGGGGCCTCTTTATGCACCGCTTCCGGATTGGGGGCCTTCAGGTACAGGGCCTCGACCACGCGCCAGACGTAAATCACCGCCAGCAGGCTCGACGCCATAATCGCCAGCGCCATCCACCACAGGCCGTTGTCAAATGCCGCTTGCACCAACACCCATTTGGAAATGAACCCCGCCGTCCCCGGCACCCCGATCAGCGACAAACCGGCCACCACCACCGCCGCGCCCGTGAACGGCATCACCCGCCCCATACCGGCGATCCGGTCGTAAAACGTGGTTCCTGTGCGCAACACCAGCGCGCCGACAGCCATGAACAGCGCCGCCTTGGTGATACCGTGGTTGAACAAATGTACCATGGTTGCGGTCAGACCATTGTGGTTGAAGAACGAAATCCCCAGCAGCATATAGCCGATCTGCGCAATCGAAGAATAGGCCAGCATACGTTTGAAATTATTCTGGAACACCGCGATAAAGCTGGCCACAAACATCGCCAGCACCGCCAGCGGCCCGATGATATAGGCGGCCACACCGCTATCGGCGACGAATTCCGGTTGAAACACCGAAAACATGAATCGCAACATCACATAAACCGCCGCCTTGGTCGCCGTTGCCGCCAGAAATGCCGTCACCGCCGAGGGCGCATAGTTATAGGCGTTGGGCAACCAGTGGTGCAGCGGAAACATCGCCGCCTTGAGCGCCATGCCGATCACAATAAAGGCAAACCCCGCCTGCACCGTGCGATTGGGGCCAAGCAGGGCAATCCGGTCGGCCAGATCAGCCATATTCAGCGTGCCGGTCGCCATATAGAGAAACCCCAGCCCGATCACGAAAAACGTCGCCCCGATGGTGCCCATGATCAAGTAATCATAGGCCGCGGTCAGGGCGCGCTTGTCTTTGCTGGCCCCTTTGGCGACCAGAACATAGGTCGAAAGGGAGGAAATCTCGAGGAAAACAAACACATTAAAGGCGTCGCCAGTGATCACCACCCCCATCAGGCCGGTAAAACACAGCATAAACATGGCATAAAACAGCGCGTGGTGACGGCGCGGAACTTCTGCCGCGATCGACACTTTGGCAAAGGGTAGCACCACCACGGCAATCGCCGCTATCAACACAAGCACCAGCGCATTGGCCGCATCAATCCGGTATTCAATCCCGATCGGTGGTGCCCAACCGCCCATGTGATAGCTGATAAAACCGCCATCAATAACCCGGGACAACAGCATCATAGCAATCACCAGCGCGGCAACGCTGGCGGCAAAGGCCATCGGCCAGGCCAGTCGGCGGCTGCCCAGAAGAACAATCAACGGACCGGCAAAAAACGGAATGATGATCTGCAACACCGGCAACTGGTCTTGCCACGACAAAGCGACGCTCTGGAGTTCAGCCGACATCAGGCACGCCCTCCCATTGCCTGACCATGGGCCAGATTTTCCGCATGCGCCGTGGCCGCGTCTATATCCAGAATTTCCTGTTCCTCGATGCTGTCATATTGTTCACGGATCCGCACGATCAGCGCCAGCCCCAGCGATGTGGTCGCGATCCCCACCACAATCGCGGTCAGGATCAGCACATGTGGCACCGGATTTGTATAAACAATGTTCGGGTCGATCTGGATCTTGCCCTGCAAATCCGTCGGAAAGATCGGTGCCGTCCCACCGGTGATTTTCCCCATAGAGATATACAGCATAAACACCGCCGCCTGAAAAATGTTCAGGCCTACGATCTTTTTCACCAAATTACCGTATGAAATCACGATATACAGGCCAATCATCATTAAAATGACGAAAAACCAGTAATTCATATGGCCAAGGATATAGTCCAGTGTCATCAATTCCTACCAGTCATCGTCGCCAATAAAGGGCCGCCGCCCCGCAAAGGCGTAATAAATTGCCACCATGACCCCGGTCACAGTGATGCCCACACCCAGCTCCACATAGAGAATGCCGCTGTGTTGGCCATGGGATGGGTGCAGCGGGCTAAAGATGTTGTAGTTGAGGAATTCCCCCCCCAGCATCATATTCCAAACCCCCGTGCCCGCGTAAATTAACACCCCGAGCGCCAGCATTTTATGCACGACCCAGGGCGGCAATACGCGCTGCACATGGTTCAGGCCGAACACCAGACCATAAAGGATAAAGGCCACAGCCATGATCACACCGGCCTGAAACCCGCCTCCGGGTGAAAAATCACCGTGGAACTGTACATAAAAGGCAAACAGGATGATGGTGCCGACCAACAGCTTGGTGATAACGCGCAAAATCAGGTGGTGATGCATCAGGCCTGTTCCTCTTCGTCTTCTTCTTCGTCTTCACGACGGCGGCGACCGGATAGTCCCGACAGGATCAACAACACGCCAATCCCTGCCGTGAACACCACCGCGGTTTCCCCCATGGTGTCATAGCCACGATAGGAAGCGAGAATCGAGGTCACCACATTGGGAACGTCGATTTCCTCTATTGAATCCGTCAGATAATATGGGGCCACATGCAGATTGGCCGGCGCATTCGGATCGCCAAAATCCGGCATGTCCGCTGTGCCATAAATCAGCACCGCCCCCACAACCACACACACCAGCATCGGCACCAACCGGCGCTTGTTGTGGCGCTTTTCGGTCCGCGACGTCAGCGCAATGGTCCCGAGCATCAGCACGGTTGAAATCCCTGCCCCCACCGCGGCCTCGGTAAAGGCCACATCCACCGCGTCCAGCGTCACAAACAGCATGGCCGACAGCAGCGAAAACACCCCGGACAGCATCACCACCCCGAACAACCGGTCCATGCGCACAATCGCAAGCGCCGTGGTGATCAGCATGGCAAACAGGGCAATATTTATCAGGGTCTCGATCATGCGGCGTCGTCCTCTTTCAGGTCATCCGCCACCGGCGGACGCAATCCTGTGACCAAGGCCGCATTGGCAATGGCATGGGTGGCGGTCGGGCCGGTGATAAACATAAAAAAACCAATCAGGATCAATTTAACCGTGACCAGCGTAAACCCCGCCTGCAAACACATACCGAAGATAAACAACAACATACCCGCGCTGTCCGACACCGAAACCGCATGCAAACGCGACCAGAAGTCAGGAAACCGGAGCAGTCCGATGCCGCCAACCACGGTAAAGAACACGCCCCCCAGAATGCAAACCCAACTGAGGATATCAATCAACAGGGTCATGCCACATCCTCCGGATTTTGCGGTGACGGATCCAACGGAACCTGATTGCGCGGCCATTTATGATCGCCAATGGCGCGATAGCGGAAAAACTTCAGCACCGCGATGGTGCCAACGAAATTGATCAATGCATAAAGCAGCGCAATATCAAGGAAATCCGGACGCCCGGTCAAAAAGCCGATCACCCCGATAAATAAAACCGTGGTGGTCCCGAATGAACTGCCCGCCAGGACCCGATCATAGAGCGTCGGGCCGGAATACAACCGCACCAGCACCAGTACCATGGACACAAACAACCCGATTGCCCCAACCAGAAACATCATGCTTTCCCCCCTGTTTCGACGGCCAGAACCCGGGCATCCATATCGTCAAGCGCCGCTGGGTCATCGTCTGAATAGCACAGCGCATGCACCCAGAAATGGTCATCTTCGGTTTCCACAGTGATGGTACCGGGCGTCAGGGTAATGGAATTGGCAAAAATCACCTGCGCCAGTTCGGTTTTTTGCGAACAATTTGTCTTAAACAGGTTTTGCCGGATCGGCATGTCACGCGCCAGAATGGCTTTGGTTACCGCGATGTTGGATTTTGCGATTTCCCCCATCAACCAGAGCCAATATTGAACGATCCGCACCGGATGTAGTTGCAATGGAATACGGTCTTGATCGACAACATTCATCCGGTGGATCACAAAAACGGAAATGACCGCAGACATCGCCCCGAAACCCACAATAAGCGGTGAATAAACGCCCGACATCGCAATCCAGAGGACAAAAAGTATTACAACTGTTGCAATTGTCCGCACCTAAGTGTCCCCTATTGTCAAGACGATCGGTCTTATGCCATTTTGCGCCTTTTTGCCGAAGCCGGCCCGAAGATGCAACCCAAGAAGTAGGCTACTTACGCACTTCAACAAGACCGATTGAAACGGTATTTGCCTTTTTTTTTCGTCCGCTTCACGGTTTCTTTAGGGTTTTCGGTGCTAATCGGGGGAAATCGGCAACAATCCTGCAAGGCTTAGAGCACAAAGCAGCCAAACCGGGAATCTGCCATTGCAATTAAGGGAGGAAATACCGCATATTGGCGCAAAAGAATACGCGCGAGCAGGAATGCGTATAAGGCCCAAAAGGCCATAATCGAGGTTATAGGGTTAATCCCAGAGGTTTGAGACCAGGCCATATGATAGAATTCAAAAATGTATCCAAATCCTTTTGGACCGGCACCCAGCGCAAGGTCATTCTTGATCAGGCGTCATTTCGTATTGATTTAGGCGTTAGTCTAGGCATTCTGGCCCCGAACGGCACCGGAAAAACCACACTGATCAACATGATGTCGGGTCTTGAAAAACCGGATGAAGGCGAAATAATCCGGACCTCCAAAATCTCCTTTCCGCTTGGATATATGGGCGGGCTGAATGGCAAAATGGATGCGGTCACCAATACACGTTATATTGCACGGCTATATTCGCTCGATCCCGACTACGTAGAGGCATTCTGCCGCTATATCTGTGGGTTGGAAGAATATTTCGAAATGCCGATCGCCACTTACTCCAAGGGGATGCGCGCGCGGTTTACCTTGGCTTTGTTGCTCGCACTTGAATTTGACATTTATCTGATCGACGAAGGCATGCCTCAGTCAACCGATGCTGAATTCAACCGCAAAGCCGGTCAGGTTTTGCAAGAAAGACTGCAAAAATCAACGGTCGTGATCGTATCGCACCAACCGAATATTCTGGAAAAATTCTGCAACACAGCTGCTGTTCTTCGGGATGGACGGCTGACAATGTATGACTCTCTGGACGAAGCCAAACAGGTTTATAATTATGCGCAATAATAGAAAAAAATTTCGGATCCATCGTACTGCAAACCAAAAAGATTCGGCACCAGATGACGCGACTCAAAAACAGAATACAGGCGATGAAAACACCCAACCAGATGAAAAAACGCCACCAATGGATCAGAAAACCCGTATAGAAAAGGCCGTTCGGGACCGGGTTGCACAATCCAGTAACAACGCCCCTGAACCTGCGCCAAAAGAGCCTACACCGGAATCCTCTCCGGCGGGCGAAGACAAAACCTCTCAAGAGCCGTCTTTGTCACCTCGTGAAGAAATCGCCAAGATTAAACAGGAAAACCTGACCGGTCGGCAGCTGCGTATCGCACGCCGCTTAGCACAAAAGCACGGGATTCAAGCAACCTCTGATCTTGATGCCGTACGCTTGCTACGCAAACAAGGAGTCGATCCGTTTAACCGTGGCGAAATTATGGAGCTGCGTAACAAAAACGCGAAAAAAAACGCCTCATTGCCTGCAACACGGCGCAATTCCGAGGTCGGCAAAGCACAACAGCCACCGCCACCGGTAATTGATGACGACACGCGCGAACGCGAAATTAAAAAAATTCAACGCGAACTCGTAGCACGCCGCCGCCGCCGGCTTGCGGTTATGATGCTCAAACTGGCCTGTTATGTTGCTCTGCCAAGCATGCTCGCCGGATATTATTTCTATCGCGTGGCCACGCCGATGTATGCCACCTTTACCGAATTCGTCATTCAACAGGCGGACGCCCCGAGCGCAATGCCAAGCAAGAGCATCCTCGCGGCCTCTCCCTTTGCCATGGTCACGGATTCCATTGTGGTTCAGGGGTATCTGACCTCCCGCGATGCCATGAAACGGCTGGACCACGACCTTGGATTTCGAAAGCTTTACCAAGGCGATAAAATTGATGTTTTACAACGCCTTGCCGATGATGCAACCGACGAAGAAGCCTATAAGGTCTATCAGAAGAAAGTTGTGATCGGATACGATCCCACCGAAGGCGTGATCAAAATGGAAGTGATTTCCCCTTCTCCCAAAACATCGCTGGATATTTCACGTGCACTGGTCACCTTTGCCGAAGAACGTGTCGACAAACAAACAAAACGCATGCGTGAAGACACCATGCGCGGTGCCCAGCAAGGGTACAAAGAAGCCGAAGAAAAGCTGGCAACCGCCCAACAGGAAGTCGCCGACCTGCAGCGCAAACTCGAAACCTTCGATACGGCCGCAACGTTTTCGATGATCCAGGGGCAAATCGGCGAACTGGAAAGCATGATCCTTGAAAAGGAACTGGAACGGGCCGAATTGACTGCAAACTCGCGCCCCAATCCGGTGAAAGTGCGGGTCTTGGACCAGAAAATCAAAGTTCTGGAACGTAAACTCAAAGAAAAACAAGAACTTATTACCCGTGGCGGGGATGGGAAAACCTCGATTGTCGACACAAATTCCGAATTGACCCGCGCACAGGCCAATCTGGAGCTGCGCCATGAATTGCTGGCCAATGCCTTGGCTGCGCTGGAAAATGCCCGTGTAGATGCCAATCGGCAAACCCGTTTTCTATCGATGGGGGTTTCCCCGGTTCAATCGGACCAGGCCGCCTATCCACGTGCATTTGAAAATACGCTGTTGTCGATCATTGTTTTTGCCGGTCTCTACTTGATGTTATCGCTGACAGTCTCCATCTTGCGAGAGCAAGTAACCACCTGAGGAAATATGAAAAATTTCAATATCGGAAACGTCACAGTGGGCAATAACCGCCCGCTGGTCGTGATTGCCGGCCCCTGTCAGCTCGAGAGCAGTGAGCACGCCCTGATGATTGCACGTGAAATGCAGAAAATCTGTGATGATGCCGGGGCCGGTTTCATTTTCAAAGGCTCTTTTGACAAAGCAAACCGGACATCCCTGTCCGGCAAGCGCGGCCTTGGCCAAGAAGCCGGCCTGCAAGTCATGGCCGATGTGAAATCTGCACTTGGCTGTCCGGTTTTGACCGATGTTCACCTGCCCGATCAATGCGCCGCTGTTGCCGAGGTCGTAGATGTGTTGCAGATCCCCGCATTTTTGTGCCGTCAAACCGATTTGCTGATTGCTGCCGGTGAAACCGGGGCCGCAATCAATGCCAAAAAGGGGCAGTTTCTGGCCCCTTGGGAAATGCCCAATGTGTTGGACAAGCTGCTCTCGACCGGCAACGAACGCATCATGTTGTGTGAGCGCGGCACCAGTTTTGGCTATAATACACTGGTCGCAGACATGCGGTCCCTTCCTCAAATGGCGCAAACGGGGCATCCGGTTGTGATGGATGCGACCCATTCCGTGCAACAACCGGGTGGTCAAGGTGGCTCCTCCGGCGGACAACGCGAATTTGCACCGGTCATGGCACGGGCCGCCGTGGCAATCGGTGTGGCCGCGGTGTTCATTGAAACCCACGAAGCCCCGGATACCGCCCCTTCAGACGGGCCGAATATGATTGAACTCGACCGGATGGCTGGTGTAGTCAATAGCTTGATGTCCTTTGATCGACTCGCAAAAAACGACCCTTTATTTCCCTGACCGGCCCAACAAATTTCGGAGAATTGAATTGACCAAACCACAGTATAAAGTGTCCCAGAACACATGGGATTTCCTTCTGGAACCGATGATTACCCCCACCGGTTTTCGTGAATACGACGCGCGCTGGAAATATCCCGACGACATTAACCTGCCCGGCATTACCGCGCTTGGCATGGGGCTTGGCACCCAGATGCATGAGGCCGGTATCGAACCGGTAATTGCCGTCGGCAACGATTACCGCGAGTATTCGCTGGCAATCAAAAATGCGCTGATGCTGGGCCTGATGCAGGCCGGTATTCATGTTAAGGACATCGGCCCTGCCGTGTCCCCCATGGCATATTTTGCCCAGTTCCATCTGGATGCCCCCGCCGTGGCAATGGTCACCGCATCGCATAACCCGAATGGCTGGACCGGTGTTAAAATGGGCTTTGAACGCCCGCTGACCCATGGCCCGGACGAGATGAACCGCCTGCGCGATATTGTATTGGGTGGTGATATGGTTGCCCGTGATGGCGGCAAATACGAACGCATTAACGGCGTGCGTGATGCCTATATTGATGACCTCTGTGGCGATTTCAAAATGTCCCGCAAGCTCAAGATCGTTTGCGCCACCGGCAATGGGACGGCCTCGGCATTTTTGCCGGAAATTCTGGAACGGATCGGTGTAGAAGTCGTGCCATCACACAACACGCTGGATTATAATTTTCCGCATTACAATCCCAATCCGGAAGCGCTGGAAATGCTGCATGACATGGCTGCTTCGGTCAAGGAAAGCGGCGCTGATCTGGCGCTGGGGTTTGATGGTGACGGTGACCGTTGTGGTGTGGTCGATGACGAAGGCGAAGAAATTTTCGCCGATAAGGTCGGCGTGATTATGGCGCGGGATCTGTCGAAGATCTATCCGAATTCAACCTTTGTTGCGGATGTGAAATCTACTGGACTGTTTGCCTCTGATCCGGAGCTGATCAAAAACGGGGTGAAGGCCGATTATTGGAAAACCGGTCACAGCCACATGAAACGCCGTGTCAAGGAACTGGGCGCATTAGCAGGATTTGAAAAATCCGGTCACTATTTCCTCGCCGAACCAATTGGGCGTGGCTATGACTGTGGCGCACGGGTTGCTGTAGAAATGTGTAAACTTCTTGATCGCAATCCGGATATGTCCATGTCCGATCTACGTCGCGCCCTGCCCCAGACCTGGGCCACCCCGACCATGTCCCCCTATTGCGCGGACGAGGAAAAATACGAGGTTCTGGAACGTCTGGTCGCTAAACTGGTCAAGCTGGCGGACGAGGGCGGCAGCCTTGGCGGGCGCAAAATTACCGGCGTTGTTACCGTAAACGGCGCGCGGGTGATGCTGGAAAATGGTGCTTGGGGGCTGGTTCGGGCCTCGTCCAATACGCCAAATCTGGTGGTGGTCTGCGAAAGCCCCGAAAGCGACGCCGAAATGCGTGCCATTTTCAAGGACGTCGACGCGGTCATCCGCACAGAACCGTCCGTTGGCGATTACGACCAGACCATATAACAATGTCGCCCCGGACACGATCCGGGGCGGCACTCCCCATTGATCATCCGGTTTAGAATTCATAATCCGGAGATGGGCTTCAAAAAACGTCTCGGTGCTCCCCATATTGTAACCCGCAATCAGCGGCAGAACGCGGCCACCTCTCCTTAACCAAACCTTACCGCGGCCTTGGTGCTCTCAGGCTTTTGGCGACACACGGCCCCAAGTTAAAGGCAAGATGCTGTAACGCGTCGTTTTTGGCTATCGGGCCAACAACGACCGCGCGGCGGCTTCGGCTTCGGGGGTGATAACGTCACCGGCCAACATACGGGCAATTTCACGGATGCGCTCTGCGTCGGACAAACGTGCAACCGTGGAACGGGTTTGTCCCTGCGCAACCGATTTGGACACCTGCCATTGATACGCCCCTTGCGCCGCGACCTGCGGCGAATGGGTCACCACCAACACCTGCGATTGATCCGCAAGCGCGGACAAGCGCCGGCCAACCGCGTCGGCAGTGGCACCGCCAACGCCGCGATCAATTTCGTCAAAGATCAGCGTCAACCCGTCGGCATGGCGGGTCAAACACACCTTTAGCGCCAACAAAAAGCGGGACAATTCACCACCGGACGCAATTTTATTGATCGGGCCAGAGGGCGCACCAGGGTTTGTTGCCACTTCGAAGGCCACCAAATCCACCCCGTCAGGGCTGGCATCGCCCGCAGTCACCAACGTGGTAAAAACCGCGCGTTCCATTTTAAGCGGGGCCAATTCCGCCGCCATGGATTTATCCAGTGCCCCTGCCGCCTTGCGCCGTTGCGCAGTGATGCGGGCCGCGGCCTTTTCATAGGTTTGCGCCGCTTGTGTGCACGTGGCCTGCAGGCTGGCCAGATGATCGGCACCGGTATCAATAACCTGCAACCGGCGGCGCAGATCATCGGCAAAGGCGGACAGGTCGTCCGGCAGGACATTATGTTTACGCGCCAATCCACGAATGGCAAACAGACGTTCTTCGGCAATTTCCAGATCCAGCGGGTTGAAATCCAGCGCGCGCAGGCAATCTTCGATATCCTGCTGGGCATCGGCCAAATCGGACAAAACCCGTCCCAGCGTGGCCAGCGGCGCATCCAGCCGGCCATCGACCTCGGCTTGCGCGCCTTCAAGCCAGCGTGATGCATCCTGCAGCGCCCCTTCGGCGGCCTCTGTTCCCAATGCATGGGCGGCGCGGGTGATATCCTCGCGCACACGTGCGGCCCCCTGCATCAGGCGGCGGGTGGCATCAAGTCGGGCTTCCTCGCCCGGTTCAGGGGCCAGCTTGTCCAGCTCCTCCACCGCGTGGCGCAGGAATTCGGCGTCTTTTTCGGCCTCGGCCAAGGTCAGGCGTGCGACTTCCAGTTCCTTGTTCGCCACGCGCAAAGCCTTCCATGCCTTGCGCGTCGGGGTCGGATCCACACCGGCGAAATTGTCCAAAAGCGCGCGGTGGCCGGAAACGTTCAACAACCCCTTATCATCATGCTGTCCGTGCAATTCCACCAAGGTCGCCGACAGCGCACGCAGGGCCTCGCCCGAACAGCGCCGATCATTGACATAGGCCACCTTGCGGCCATCGCGACTGTTGGTACGACGCAACAAAAGTTCATCTTCGATTTCCGGCAGGCCGAATTCTTCCAGTAGCGCATGCACCGGATGGGTCGGGCTCAGGTCAAAACTGGCGACGACCTCCCCCTGTGTGGCCCCGCTGCGCACCAATTCGGCACGCCCGCGCCAGCCCAGCACGAACCCCAAACTATCAAGCAAGATGGATTTACCCGCCCCGGTTTCCCCCGTAAGCACGTTCAGACCCGGCTGAAATTCCAGATCCAGCTGATCAATCAGCAACATATCCCGAATATTGAGGCTGCGCAGCATGGCTTAACCCTTGGCGACCCGGATCAGAGCCATTCGCCCTTGACCGCTTGACGCCAGATGCGTTTCAGCCACCCCTTGCCCTTGCCATCGACCTTTTCCGTGGAAATACCGCGACCCGTCAGCAAAACATGGCTGTCTTTGTACCAATCAGTGCCGCGAAAGTTATGCCCCAGAATGGCACCGGCAACCTGTGCATCCTCGGTCAAGCCAAGCGACAGATAGGATTCAACCAACCGATGCAGGGCCTCGGCGGTGTGGGTGGTGGTCTGGAAATCCTCAACCACCACACGGAACCGGTTAATCGCGGCACCGTAATGGCCAAGTTTCAAATAATAGCGGCCGATGTCCATTTCCTTGCCGGCCAAATGGTCCAGCGTCAGATCGAACTTCAACAAGGATGAGCTGGCATATTCGCTATCCGGATAGCGTTCAACCACGGTGCGCAATGCCTGAAGCGCCTGAAACGTAATGCCCTGATCGCGGCTGACCTTGTCAATCTGGTCATAAAAGGACAAGGCGATCAGATATTGCGCATAGGCCGCATCTTCGCTGGCGGGATAGAAATCAAGATACCGCTGCGCAGCGGCGCGGCTTTCTTCATACTCGCCCGCCTGTTTATGGGCATAGGCGGCCATGATTACGGATCGTTTGGCCCATTCGGAATAAGGATACAGGCGTTCGACCTCGGTAAAGGTTTTCGCGGCCTTTTTACGGCCCTTGCGGCTCGCCAATTGCGATTCGGCCAGTTGGAAAATCTTTTCCGGTGGCAGTTTCTCAAGGTTTTCCTCTTCGGTAGCTTTGCGCGCACAGCCCGAAACAGCCAAGCCAGCAATCAAAACTGCGCCAAGAACCCGCTTTCGGCCCTGAAATGCCATTCGTGTCATTGCTCTATTCCGCCCGCCCACATTCATTTCCGGCCAAACTGTCCGGTGCTCGCAAATTAACTAGCATATTTTTAGCAAAGGAAAAACGAAATCGACCGTTTTTTCCCAAAGGAACGGCAACCAATTCGTATTTTGTCAGGCTCACGCGCGAATGATGTCTTCTGAGGAGATATGCGCACCGGGCAGATCGTGCCACTGCGCCTCGCTACAGGTGACCATTTCAAACGCATCCGGTTGTGAAAACAGCTCTCGCAGCAGCATATTCGTGGCGCGGTGACCGGCCTTGTTGCCTTCATAGCGGCCAAGGATCGGCGCGCCAGCCAGATACAAATCCCCCAGCGCATCCAGCATTTTGTGGCGCACACATTCATCATCGCGGCGGAAACCCTCCGGGTTCAGCACCTTGCCACCATCAACCACAATAGCGTTTTCCAGCCCGCCCCCCAGCGCAAGGCCGGCGGATTGCATCATATCCACATCACTGCGCCGACAAAACGTGCGACAATTGCTCAGCTCGCGCACAAAGGCCCCGTTGGCCATTTTCAAGGTCTTGGCCTGTTGGCCGATCGCGGCCTCGGGGAAATCGATTGCGAAATCGATTTCGAGGCTATCTGCCGGCAACAGACGCGCGGAAAAACCGTCCACGGAAATTTGCACAGGTTGCAGTATTTTTATCGCCCGCACCGGTGCGGCTTGTGTGGTCAACCCGACCCGCAGGATTGCCTCGACAAACGCATCGGCACTGCCGTCCATGATCGGGATCTCGGGGCCATCGATTTCGATCAGCGCATTGTGAACCCCGGTTCCGGCCAGCGCCGCCATCAGGTGTTCCACGGTAGAAACTTCGACGCCGGCATCATTCGCCAGCCGCGTGCACAAACGTGTGTCATTCACGTGGTCATAAAGCGCGGGGATCAGATTATCACGATCTGTTACATCCACCCGCCGCAGCCAAACACCATATTCCGCAGAAGCCGGCAAAATCCGCACTTCTGCCCGTTTGCCGGAATGCAGGCCCTTGCCTGTCAGGTGGATCGGTTGTTTTAACGTGCGTTGCATAGGGTAACCTTGATTAGGACTTCGCCGGGAAGACGTTAATTCGGGATACCTTTTTGGCAGCAAGGACACAATTCACGCTTTTAATTCAAATGTGACACTCTTGAAACACAAAAGGCGCGGAAAAAATTCCGCGCCTTGATATTACTGGTAGCCGAGGCCTGCCTAGTTGGCTTGGCGACGTAAAAACGCTGGAATTTCAATGCGTTCCTGTTCCGAGTCCACTTCCTCTTCTTCAGCATAACCCACGGCTGGCGCGGCGCTCACGGGGGGCTGCTCGCGATGCGCGGTCTTTTGCGCAGTCGGTTGATCGCTGTGGCCCGTCATCCGCGAGATCAAGCTGTTCAGACGAAAGCCTTTTGGCTTCTCTGCTTCTGCCTCTCCGGAGAAAAAGCTATCTGCGTCTTGCGGGGCCGGTGTTGCTTCTTTGCGCGGCGCGCGGGCCACGGCGGCTTGCAGGCGGGACATGGTTTCGGCACTTGGCTGGCCCAGTTTGGCCGGCTGTGGAGCCACATACTCCTGACGCTCGTCAGCAATCATTTCTGCTTCTACAGAAACCGGTGCAGCGGGTTCAGGCTGATAGGCCGGAGCCGGCAAACCGTCATCCATAAGCGGGGTTGCTTCTTCGGCAACCGCTTGTGGGGCGGTTTCAACTTCGGCTTGCTCAAACAGGGTTGGCTCTTCGACCACGGGCTGCGGGGCCACTTCTGGTTCTACAGCAACCGGTTGCGGGGCAACTTCGGCGGTCACATCTTCGGCGGCCTCGACAGTGGCAGCAGGCAAAGGCGATTTCAGCGAGCGGCGCGGAACCGGAATATCGCGTGCGCCTTCCAGTGCATCAATGCCGGTTGCAACAACAGACACGCGCATCACATCGGCCATGCCGGAATCCAGCGTGGAACCGACGATGATGTTGGCCTCCGGATCGACTTCTTCGCGGATGCGGTTTGCGGCTTCGTCCAGTTCAAACAAGGTCAGGTCGTGACCACCGGTAATATTGATCAGCACGCCTTTGGCACCCTGCAAGGAAATCTCGTCCAGCAGCGGGTTGGCAATGGCTTTCTCGGCAGCCTGAATGGCGCGATCTTCGCCTTCTGCCTCGCCGGTTCCCATCATGGCTTTGCCCATTTCATCCATAACAGAACGGATATCGGCAAAGTCCAGATTGATGATGCCCGGACGGATCATCAGGTCTGTGACACCCTTGACGCCTTGATAAAGCACATCATCCGCCAGCGAAAATGCCTCGGTGAATGTGGTGCGCTCGTTGGCGATGCGGAACAGGTTCTGGTTTGGAATGATGATCAGCGTATCGACAACCTTTTGCAGGGCCTCGACGCCTTCTTCGGCCTGACGCATGCGGCGCGAGCCTTCGAACAGGAACGGTTTGGTCACAACACCAACTGTCAGGATACCCAGCTCACGGGCAGCCTGCGCAATGATGGGTGCGCCACCGGTTCCGGTGCCCCCGCCCATGCCGGCAGTGATGAAACACATGTGGCTGCCGACCAGATGATCAACAATTGCTTCGATGCTTTCTTCGGCGGCTGCGGCCCCGACGGATGGACGTGCGCCTGCGCCTAGACCCTCGGTAATTTTCTCGCCGAGCTGAATTTTGTTGGTGGATTTGGTCGACTGCAACGCCTGTGCGTCGGTGTTGGCCACAACGAAATCAACGCCGTCAAGCGCCTTGTCGATCATGTTGTTAACTGCGTTGCCACCGGCCCCGCCAATGCCGAATACGGTGATCCGGGGTTTAAGGTCTGCCATTTCGGGCATGCGCAAGTTTAATGTCATGATCCATCCGCCTGTGTTTTTATACTCTATACGCCGCTCTTGCGGTCGTTACTGCTCTGATTCGTTATGCTAAACGAGTGATTCGGGCAGGTCACGAAAAAATATGGCGATAGGGGCACATTTAGTGCATTTTCTTGTTGTTTCAGCGATATTTTGCTGTTTACGCCACATTTTGTTCTTCTTTTGTGCCTACCACCTCTATTTGGTTCTTACCAGTTATCCTTAAACCACCGCATCGCCCTTTTCAGGGGTTGGCGGCCTTGCCCCTCCAGCGGCAGGTTGAAATCCCAACATTCGTCCTGGGGATGCGCCGCATAAAGCACCAACCCCACGCTAGACGCAAAGGCAGGACCGGTTGCCGCCTGTGGAAGCCCCTGAATCCGCAAAGGTTTCCCCAAACGTACTTGTTGCCCCAAGATACGGCTGGCCAGCCCTTCGATGCCGGGAATCTGGCTGCCGCCACCGGTCAACACAATGCGCTGTCCGGGCAAATGGTCAAATCCGGCCGCGTCCAGACATTTACGGACTTCCTCGAGGATTTCCTCGACCCGCGGGCGCATCACACCGATCAATTCAGATCTGCTGATGCGGCGGCGGTCGCGGTCATAATCACCGGTATCCCCGCCAATTTCGATCATATCGCGATCATCCATGCCCGTGGCAATAACACCGCCGTAAAAGGTCTTGATCCGCTCGGCCACAGATGTGGCCACCTGCAAGCCCTGCGCAATATCCGAGGTAACCAGATCCCCGCCCATGCGCACACTATCGGCAAAAATCATGTGTTTCTTGAGGAAAACCGACACCCCGGTGGCCCCTGCCCCCAGATCGATACACGCCCCGCCAAGTTCCTGTTCATCCTCTACCAGCGCGGAAATCCCGCTCACATAGGCCGAGGACGCAAAACCCGCCAGTTCCAGATCGCACCGTTTAATGCAGCGCAACAGGTTTTCGATCGCGCTGGTGGAAATCGTCAGCAAATGCATGTCCACAGACAACCGGTTGCCGATCTGACCGCGCGGGTCTGACAAACCGCTACGATGATCCAGCGCAAAGTTCACCGGCATCGCATGCACCGCTTCGCGGCCCAAACCGTAATCCGGCACATCACAGGACGCCAGCACACGGCCGATGTCGTAATCCATCACCGACCCGTTTTCCAAATGCACAGACCCCGCCACCCCGTAAGAACGCGGTTCTGCGCCAGCCAGACAGGCAATCACATAATCCACCCGGGTATTGGCCATTTTCTGGGCGGCCTGCACTGCTGTTCGAATGGCACGTTCGGTTTCTTCCATCGTGGACACTTCGCCGTAACGCACGCCGCGCGACCGGGTTGTCGCCACACCAATTACACGAAACGCCCCGTGGTTCGCCACCGCGGTCATCGCTTCTTGCGCGTCATTTTGAACAGAGCTGTCAAATTGCAGGATCATGCAGGCAATCTTTGATGTGCCCACGTCCAGAATGGCAACCACCCCTTTTTGCAACGCCACCCGACGGCGCGCACGCATGGCTTTTTGGGTTTCATAGAGGTGGGTCATAGTTTTTTGTCCTCTTCATCTGCAATCTGACGCAAGCGACGCAATTCGGTCATCGCGCTTGCTGTTAACCTTATAATCGGGCGATGCCCGTCACGCACATCCACCACCAGCACATCCCGTTCCAACAAATCGCGCGCATTTTGCAAGGCGATCACCCGCTCCAATGCGGCCACCGGATTATCGGTCGGTAGTTGAATTTTTTGCTGGCGATCCAGCACCACATCCCAGCGCCGCTCGCCAATCCGTTGCAATCCACGAAAACGCGCGACCAAAGGGCCAAGAGCGTTGATCAGCTTCAGCGCCTCGGCCGCATAATCGGCAGCGCCCTCCCCCACAATCAGGGGTAAATCTGTACGCACAGCCCGGTTGGCAATCATCCCGGCGCGGATGCCTTCGTCGTCAACCAGCTGCAAATTCCCGTTCACACGCCACACCAATTTCGGAATGCGTTCGTCTATTTGCACATCCAGAATGCCGGTCCGCATAAAAAGAGCAGCGGTTTTCACGGCATCCACCTGTTCGATCCGCTCCTTCAACACATTCAAATCCACCCGCAAAGAGCTGAGCGGAAAGACCAGAGGCACGGCTTCACGTATTTGTTCCGCAACGACAGGGCTTGCCCCCTGTATGCGCATCAATTTCAGGGCAAACTCCGGACGGCTCTCGATCATGGCGCGCGCTTGGGTCACGCTGCTGGCCAATCGGGTCTGGACTTCCGGCTTTTGCAGGTAATTTCCCACCAGCAACACCACAACCGTCACCGGCAGACCGGTGCGGATCAGCGACCGGTACACCGGTGTCATCCACATGCGTTCAAGCCGATATTTCAGGCGACTGGGGGCCGGATCATGTGGTTCTATCGCTGGCACGATGCATCCTCCACCATCCAGCGCACCAATTCCCCGAAAGGAATGCCGCATTTCTCCGCCTGTTCCGGTGTTAATGACGTGGGTGTCATCCCCGGCTGTGTATTGGTTTCCAACAGGATCAATCCGTTCAGCCCGCGGGACTCATCCCAACGAAAATCTGTCCGCGACACGCCGCGACAGCCCAAAACATCATGGGCGCGCAGGGCGTATTCCAGACAGGCATCAAAAATATCCTGCGGAATTTCAGCAGGGCAGACATGCTGCGAACCGCCCTCTTTGTATTTGGCGTCGTAATCATACCAGCCATCGGTCAGGATATCGGTCACCGACAGCGCCTTGCCATCCATCACGGTCGTGGTCAGCTCGCGGCCCGGAATAAATTGTTCCACCATCAGGGTTTCTGGCATGTCGTCGCTGATCTGCGCCGGTCCGTTGGCGGCCTCACGGACCAGATACACCCCGACCGAGGATCCCTCGTTATAGGGTTTCACCACATAGGGCGGCTGCATCGGATGGCCGGCCAGCACATCGGCTTTGGCCACCAAAAGGCTCTCGGCCACGGGCAACCCGTTCATGCGGTATAATTCTTTGGTGCGTTCCTTGTCCATGGCATTGGCCGAGGCCTGAACCCCGGAATGGGTATAGGGGATTTGCAGCCATTCCAACACACCCTGAACACAGCCGTCTTCGCCCCAACGGCCATGCAAGCCATTGAAAACAGCGTCAGGTTTGCTGGCCAACAGGTCAGCAGCCAACGCCGGACCCGCGTCCAGTTCTGTCACGTCGTAACCTTGGTCACGCAACGCTGTCGCCACTTCACGAACACTCGCCAGCGAAACCTCACGTTCCGCAGAAGGTCCGCCCTTAAGGACAGTGATACGCTGGAATGCCCTGCTCGACATATCCGCCTCGTCATTTTTGCCTGTGGCCGTTTATCGGCTCTGTCGGCGCTTTTTATTCTGCCTTCAACGCTTTTGCGTCATTGCACGCCTTGCCTACGCGCTTAATTTCCCATTCTAGGGTTATTCCACTATTCAGGAAAACCTTTTTTCTGACCTCTTCGCCTAAATTTTCCAAATCTGCGGCAGATGCGCCACCATTGTTGATCAGAAAATTGGAATGTTTCGGCGACATTTGCGCCCCGCCAATGCTGGCCCCGCGCATGCCCGCATCGTCGATCACCTTCCACGCCTTCAAATCATGCACATCATCGGCCTGTCCCGTGGATGAAAAACCTGCCGGATTGCGAAAGGTGGACCCGCAGGACCGCTGGTCCACCGGCTGGCTCGCGGCGCGATTATCCAAGGCGTTTTGCATTTTTGTCGCAAGGACATCGGGCGCAGTAGACGGGCCGCGCAGAAGAACCGAGGTCAACACCATACCCTCAGGCAAACGGGACGAACGATAGCCAAAATCCAGATCATCCGCCGTTAGCGTCACCTGAACCCCGTCCCGCGCAACGGCCGTGGCCGACACAAAAACATCGGCCAGATAGCTGCCATAACAGCCCGCGTTCATACGCACCGCCCCGCCAATTGCCCCGGGGATTGTGCGCAGGAACGCCAGATCAATGCCCGCCTCTGCCGCCTTGCGCGCCACATGCGCATCCAGCGCGGCCGCCCCGACCCGCACATGATTTTCATCAATAATTTCAATGGAATTGAACCCGCGACCCAGCCGGACAACCACCCCGTCAATCCCCCCATCGCGAATAATCAGGTTGGAACAAACACCGACAGGAAACACCGGTACAGCCGCGTCAAGCGCCGCCAGAAACGCCGCCAGATCATCCACATCGGCGGGTTGAAACAACACCTCGGCCGGACCACCGACCCGTAGCCAGCTGAGCCGGTCCATCGGGTGATTGGTACTGAGTGTGCCACGGGTTTCTGGAAGGTCGATCATTGAAAACGGTCCGTAATTCGGGTGACCTGCCGGTTAATCCACCGCCCGAGAAAGATCAAGGGCCAGCGTAAAATCGACATCACCCCCGCCAGAAACAACAGGGCGATAAACGGGTTCACCTGCACCCAGACATACGGCACCAGCGGCACCAGCAAGATCATCAATACAATCGCGCCGCGCCAATGAAACCGGCGCGGCATCAAACCGATAAGCGTCGCCAAAACCACCCAGGCAGCGAGTAAGGCGATCGCTATTTTCATCCCTCAAGAACATCCGGCAGAGCATTCGCCCATGCCGAAATCGTCCCCGCCCCGAGGCAGATCAGCAAATCCCCCGGCTGACATTCCCGCGCCACGAATTCACGAAACGCAGCCTCGTCCGGCACTGCCTGGGCATTGTGGTGGCCATGCGCGACCAGCCCCGCCACAAGACTGTCACGATCCGCGCCTTCAATCGGAGCTTCGCCAGCGGCGTAAATATCGGTGATCCCCACCACATCCGCATCATTGAAACAGCGGCAAAATTCCTCGAACAGATCATGCAAGCGCGAATAGCGGTGCGGTTGATGCACGGCAATCACCCGGCCTGTGGTGGCCTGCCGCGCGGCCTTCATCACCGATGCAATCTCCACCGGATGGTGCGCATAATCGTCAATAACCGTTACGCCTTTCACCACCCCAACACGGGTAAATCGCCGGTTCACCCCCTGAAAATTCGCCAAGGCCTGCCGGATTTCATCCAGCTTCAGCCCCAAATGCCGCGACACTGCAATCGCCGCCAGCGCATTGGAAACATTGTGGTCACCGGGCATGGGCAACACCACGTTATCCATACGCATGTCCTCGGTTTGAAACACCACGTCAAAATAGGCAGAGCCGTTTTCATAGCGCAGGTTTTCCGCCCGCACGTCGGCTTGTGTATTAAATCCATAGGTGATCACACGACGGTCGTTCAGTCGCCCGACCAAGGCCTGAACCTCGGGGTGATCCGTATTGCAAATTGCAACACCGTAAAACGGAATGTTCGAAACAAACGTATAAAATGCCTCTCTCAAGGCATCAAAGGTGCCGTAATGTTCCATATGTTCAGGATCGATATTGGTCACAACCGCGATCGTGGCTGGCAATTTGTTGAATGTACCGTCGCTTTCGTCGGCTTCGACCACCATCCATTCGCCCTTGCCCATGCGCGCATTGGACCCGTATGCGTGAATAATCCCGCCGTTAATCACGGTCGCATCCATGCCGCCGCCATCCAGCAACGTCGCCACCATCGTCGTGGTCGTCGTCTTGCCATGCGTCCCCGCAATCGCAATATTGGACCGCAGGCGCATCAATTCCGCCAGCATTTCCGCACGCCGCACCACCGGCAGCCCCCGCGCCCGCGCCGCGTCCAGTTCCGGATTGCCCGGTTTGATTGCGGATGAAATCACCACAACTTCGGCGTCATCAATATTTTCGGCCTTTTGGCCGACAAATATCTTTGCCCCCATTCCGGCCAGACGGTCCGTAATCGGGCTGGCGCGCAAATCGGACCCCTGAATGGTATAGCCGTGGTTCAACAACACTTCGGCAATACCCGACATGCCGATGCCCCCGATCCCGACAAAATGGATCGCCCCGAGCTGGGTAGGCAGTTTTGTAGACGCGTTCATGAGGTTTCCTTATTCGATAGCTGTTCCACCAGATCGGCCAATTCGTTGGCCGCCTCCGGTTTCCCCACAGCAAGGGCCGCATTTGCCATATGCTGCGCGGCCTCGCCATCGGTTAAAATTGTTTCGATGTGTTGCGCCAGAACTTCCGGCGTCAGATCGCCTTCGGCAATGACAACCGCCGCCTCCGCAGCGGCCAACCCCTGGGCGTTTACGGTTTGATGGTCCCCTGTCGCAATCGCCAAAGGGATCAAAATCGACGGGCGCCCGATCACCGAAATATCCGCAACAGACGACGCACCGGAACGCGAAATTACCAGCTGACATTCCGACATGCGCGCCGGAATATCGGTAAAAAAGGGCGATACATCCGCCGCCACGCCTGCCGCTTCAAAGCCCCCCCGCGTGGCGTCCAGATCTGCCTCGCGCGCCTGTTGTGACACCCGCACCCGAAACCGCAGGTTTTCCGGCAACAACGCCATTGCCGCCGGAACGGTTTTGGACAGAATATGCGCCCCTTGCGAGCCGCCAATCGCGAGGATCGACATCGGCCAGTCCCCGGGCGAAATATAGCCGGCACCGGCCCGTTCCAACACATTGCCACGCACCGGATTGCCGGTAAAAACACCCTCGACCCCATCTGGCAAGTCTGTTGGCCATGTACCGCAGGCCACCACATCCACGCGCGGCGCAAACAGGCGGTTCACCCGCCCCAACACACCGTTTTGTTCATGGATCAGACGTGGCCGGCGGGCCAGAATGGCCGCCATCATCGCCGGCAATGCCGGATATCCTCCGAACCCCGCCACAACAGCAGGCGGATCACGGCGCATGCGCCACCAAGCCGCAATCACACCGCTGGCAATGCGAAACGGCACCGTCAATTTGGCCAAAAGTCCCCCGCGTGCAAAGGTGCCGGAATTCACAACATCGACCTGCACCTCGGCAGGAAATCCGCCGGTATAGCGCGCGCCACGCGGATCGGTAGACAAGCGCACGCGCCACCCCCGGCGCAACATTTCTTCGGCCAGCGATTGCGCCGGAAACATATGCCCACCGGTGCCCCCCGCCGCAATCACCAAAAGCGGTTTAGTCATGATGGTGGTTCCTTGCCGCACTGCGTT
This sequence comes from uncultured Paracoccaceae bacterium, assembly GCA_947311485.1. GTDB lineage: Bacteria > Pseudomonadota > Alphaproteobacteria > Rhodobacterales > Rhodobacteraceae > Amylibacter. The sequence continues at coordinate 11,941 of CAMZLM010000207.1, read as the reverse complement.
CAATGCCGAAAATATCGCTCATGTCGGTTTGCGGCCGCGTACGGGTAAAGGCCAGCAACATGCCAAGCCCGATCCCCGCCGCCACCAATGACGACCCGCCATAGCTCACGAAGGGCAACGTCATGCCCTTGGCTGGCAACAACCGCACCGCCACGCCCATGTTGATCAGTGACTGCAACGCAAAAAGGGCGGCCAAACCGGTTCCGGCCAACCGGATAAACGGGTCACGCTCCTGAATAAGCCGCAAAAAGCTGCGCACCGAAACCATCGCAAACAACATGATGATAATCAGCACCAGAACAAAGCCGTATTCCTCGGCTGCAACCGCAATGATGAAATCGGTATGCGCATCGGGCAACGACCACTTAACCGTGCCTTCGCCAACGCCGACACCAAAAAAACCACCCTCCTGAATGGCATTGGTGGCATAGCCAAGCTGCGTACGGGGGTCGACATCCGGATTCAGGAAACCGTCAATCCGGCGCGCAAAATGTTCCGAATTACTATAGGCGAAAAACCCCGCCGTCACCACGCCTCCGGCCATCGTCAGCAACAACACAAGCGGCGCCCCCGCAACAAAATACATCAATCCCCAGCTGGCAACCACCAGCGAAGCCTGTCCGAAATCCGGTTGCAGCGCCAGAATAAGCGCCACAGACACCGCCACAAAAAACGACAGGCGTTTCCCCGGCGGGCCACCGACCTCAAAGCTGGCGGCCATCAACCATGCGGTAAAAACCACAAAACCGGGTTTGAGAAACTCTGATGGCTGCACGGATGCAAACCCGAAAGAGAACCACCGCGTGGCACCTTTGCCAAAATCCGTGCCGGCAAACGGCAGTACCAGAATAGCGACAAAACAAATGGCAAAGCCGAAAACACCCAGCCGCCGCACCGCACGCGGCGACATCATGGAAATCAGAATCATCGTGACAAGAGCAACAGTCCCGTAGAACAACTGCTTGTAAACATAATAAAATTGCGGAAGCCCGTTACGTTCAGCCAACGGCACGGAGGCCGCAAGCCCCAGCAAGATTCCCACCAGAAAAAGCAGCAAAATGCCCGACAATGCCCAACGATCCACGGTGCGCCACCAACGGGACAACACCGGCTCACCGGAGCGCGAAGCCACGGTGCCAAATACCATTTCTGTCATGCTAAATCAAAAACCTTTATACCACACGATTGCCTGATCCCCCTGTCTCGTTATTCGGACGCGGGTGGATAATTTGGCAGTTTAAACGAAATTTCAGAAAAATCCAGACAGAGCCGCGAATTTTACGCGGCGGTGTCCTGCATCCATGTATCAAGGGTGTCGATTTGCTCTTTACTCAGGCGCAATCCCAGCTTGTTGCGCCGCCAAACCACATCCTCTGCACACATGGCATATTCATTCTTCATTAACCAGCGCACTTCTGTCTGGCTCAGACCACAGCCGAAATCCTGCCCCAAATCAGACAGAGATTTTGCCGCACCCAGCATTTTGCGCGCGTCCGTACCATAGGCCCGCACCAACCGTTTCACTGTAAAATCGCTCAAGAAAGGATAATCCGCCTGTAGCCCGGCGATCAAATCGGCCACCCCCAGCACAGGAAAATCACCGCCGGGCAAAGCAACACCCGCCGTCCAGTTTCCGGTCACATTCGGGAAAAACGGCGCAATTTCCACGAGCGCGTGTTCCGCCAATTTACGATAGGTGGTGATTTTACCCCCGAACACATTCAGGATCGGCGCGCCGCCCTCCTTATCCACGGTCAAAACATAATCCCGCGTCGCCGCGCTCGCGTTGGCCGCGCCATCATCATACAGCGGGCGCACCCCGGAATAGGACCAAACGATATCGTCTCTTGTGACCGGCTCTTTCAAATACTGCGAGGCAAAATTCAACAGGTAGTCGGATTCCTCCTCTGTACAAACCGGCGGTGTATCCGCGGCAACGTGATCCTTGTCCGTGGTGCCTATCAAGGTGAAATCCGTTTCATAAGGGATCACAAAAATGATCCGGCCGTCGGTACCCTGAAAGAAATAGCCTTCGTCGTGATCGAACAACTTCCGTGTGACAATATGGCTGCCACGCACCAGACGCACACCTTCGCTAGAATTGACCCGCGCGACATTGCGAATGATGTCGCCGACCCACGGCCCGCCGCTATTGACGATCATCCGCGCTTTGGTCAGGGTTTCCGTGCCGTCCGGGTTTTGACAGGTCACATGCCACAAGTCATCGACACGCTCGGCCGAAACAACCTTCGTTCGCGTCCGGATTTCGGCTCCGCGCAGTTCCGCATCGCGGGCGTTCAACACCACCAAACGCGAATCCTCGACCCAGCAATCCGAATACTCAAATGCTTTGGCGAATTTGGCCTGCAACGGCACACCGACCGGATCATGATGCAGATCAACCGTGCGCGTGGCCGGCAAAACCTTTCGCCCGCCAAGATGATCGTATAAAAACAACCCCAACCGGATCAGCCAGGCCGGTCGGCGGCCCTTCATCCAGGGCATAACCAGGCTTAATAATCGCGATGTCGGGGTTTCTCCCTCAAAGCGCATATCCTTGTGATAAGGCAGGACAAAGCGCATTGGCCAGCTGATATGCGGCATGGCAGATAGAAGTATCTCACGTTCGATCAATGCCTTACGCACTAGTCCCACTTCGAAATATTCCAGATACCGCAAACCGCCATGGAACATTTTGGTCGAAGCCGAAGACGTCGCCGAAGCCAGATCCCCCATTTCAGCAAGCGTAACCGACAGGCCGCGTCCAACCGCATCGCGCGCGATACCAACGCCGTTGATACCGCCACCAATCACAAACAAATCTACCGTTTTGTGTTGTTCCGCCATTTGCGACTCCATCGCCAACTAAACCTTTCGGAGTTGGCACCATGACAGATCAACCCCAAGGGGTCGAGAGCGGATTTCAACAATTCCGCAAGGTCACGCCAACCCGATCAACACCCCTGCCGCAAACACCAGAACCCCGCCGAAAACGACCTGAAATATCGCCCGCAAAATCGGTGTTTGCATGTATTTGTTTTGTATCCAGGTGATCGCCCAGAGTTCCACAAATACAATCAGGATTGCAATCGTTGTGGCAAGGTTGAAGTCCGGGATCAAATAGGGCAACGTGTGGCCCAGCCCGCCAAGCGTGGTCATTATCCCCGCCGCGAACCCGCGTTTAATCGGCGATCCGCGCCCCGAAATCACCCCGTCATCCGAAGCAACTTCGGTGAACCCCATCGAAATACCGGCCCCGACCGAAGCCGACAACCCGATCAGAAACGTGGACCAAGTATCCCCCGTGGCAAATGCTGCGGCAAAAATCGGGGCCAGTGTGGATACGGAACCATCCATCAAACCGGCCAAGCCCGGCTGCACATAGGTCAGGATGAATTGTCGTTTCTCCTGGCTTATTTCCGTTTTAGCCGCCCCGCTATCCTGCATTTTTCCATCCAGACGGCGGGCCAGTGCTTCGTGTTCTGCTTCTTCTGCAGCCAAATCCCCCAACAGTTTGCGCGTGTCCGCATCGCTTGTGCGTTTGGCTGCTTCAAGGTAAAATCGATGGGCCTGAACTTCCATTTCAGCTGCCATCTTGCGGGTTTTCTCGAGGTTCAGCGGGCGTACAAGCCAATCCGGCTTACGATTATAAAAGCCGCGTATATGCTCTCGGCGCACCAAGGGGATCGTATCGCCAAACCGTTTCTTGTGCATGTCGATCAAACGCTGGCGGTGGGTGTTTTCCTCTTGTGCCATTTCGTCAAACATCATGGCAGATTCGGGATAATCCTCCCGCAAGCCGGCAGCATAGCTGGCATAAATACGACTGTCCTCTTCCTCCGAAGCAATCGCGAGCGCCAGCACCTCTTGTTCGGACAGATCAGAAAAGCTTCGCTTAGAGGCACCAAAAAACCGGGATATCATCGGCCTTCTCCTTTTAGAATTGTTCTAAACTTATTATTCAATAACTGTACATTTGGCAATTGGTTGCTTGCCAGAATCCCGAACAAACTCTAAGGCACAACCAGCCAAAGGAGTTTGCCATGACCGACACCCTGACAATGACCCGCCCGGACGACTGGCATCTGCATTTGCGCGACGGAGACATGCTGCGCGCGGTTGCGCCGGAAACAGCCCGCGATTTTGGCCGTGCCATCATCATGCCCAACCTTGTTCCCCCCGTTGTCACCGGCGCACAAGCCGGCGCGTATCGCGACCGGATATTGGCTTCCTTGCCACAAGATACAAAGTTTCAGCCCCTGATGACCTTGTACTTGACCGAAACCACCAACCCCGCCGATGTTGTCGCCGCCCATCGCGACGGGCTGGTGTCCGCAGTCAAGCTTTACCCCGCCGGGGCCACGACAAATTCCGATTCCGGTGTGCGCGATACGGCCAATGTGATGCCCGTTCTGGAAGCCATGGCCGACGCCGGTGTCCCTTTGTGTATCCATGGTGAAGTGACGGATGCACCCGTTGATATTTTCGACCGCGAAGCCGTCTTTATCAAAACCGTACTTGATCCACTGCGCCAACGCATACCGGAATTACGGGTGATTTCGGAACACATCACCACCCAGGAAGGCGTTGATTATGTGATGTCCGCCCCCGAAAACTTGGCCGCCACCATCACAACCCATCACCTGATCATCAATCGCAACCATATACTAGTGGGCGGCATCAAACCCCATTATTATTGCCTGCCCGTGGCCAAACGGGAACACCACCGGCTGGCACTGCGTCAGGCAGCCACTTCTGGTGATCCGCGTTTTTTTCTTGGGACAGACAGCGCCCCGCATACGGATCAAAACAAGCTAAGCTCCTGTGGGTGTGCCGGCGTGTTTTCGGCCACAAATACCATGTCCTGTCTGGCACATGTCTTTGAGGAAGAAAACGCACTCGACAAGCTCGAGAGCTTTGCCGCGCTGAATGGTCCTGCCTATTACGGGCTGGAGCCGAACCCAGATCGGATCACGCTGCAAAAACAACCAAAACCCGTATCCTTTCCGGCGCAAATCCCGACCCATGACGGGCCAGTCACGGTATTTGACCCCGGCTTCGACCTCTACTGGTCTGTCGTAAGTAACAGGTAATCGGCATTCAAACGGCCCTCCTAATTGTGATCATCCACTGCGACCACTGCGACGACTCACAAAATAAGAACAAACCGTAAACATTTTATTAAGCTATTACGATTATTCAATGACTGTCCCGACAAAATGCCGGGGCAGTCAGGAGTAAATATTATGCTAACAAACACGAAGGATTGTTGGGGTGCGTGGTCCAGTCACCATGCTCGGCCACCACCTCTTTGCCTGTACGCAAATCGGTTTCGCCCACGGCAAGCGGGTTCATGGAAATGCAGCCTTCGACCGGGCAAACATTGACACAAAGGTTGCAAGCCACGCATTCCTCATCCTTGACGGTGAACACACGGTCCTCTGACATGGCAATCGCCTGATGCGAGGTATCTTCACAGGCGGCATAACACCGCCCGCAGCTGATGCAGAGATCCTGATCAATCGCGGCTTTGGCAATGTAGTTCAGATTCAGGTCTTTCCAGTCAACTGTATTCAGAACAGCACGACCAACAACTTCGTCAATCGAGGATATGCCTTTGGAATCCATCCATTCGGACAGGCCATCAATCATTTCCTGCACAATTTTGAAACCGTAGGTCATGACCGCTGTACACACCTGCACATTGCCAGCCCCCAGCGCCATGAATTCCGCAGCGTCCCGCCAATTTGTCACCCCGCCAATGCCGGAAATCGGCAGGTTCGCAGTTTCCGCAGAACGGGCGATTTCGGCCACCATATTCAGGGCAATCGGTTTAACAGCCGGGCCGCAATACCCCCCGTGTGCGCCTTTGCCGTCAATACTCGGTTCCGGTGCCCAATTGTCCAGGTCAACCGATGTGATCGAATTGATGGTATTGATCAGACTGACCGCATCCGCCCCGCCCCGCATCGCGGCTTCGGCCGGTTTGCGGATATCGGTGATGTTCGGTGTCAGTTTTACAATCACCGGCATGCGGGTGTATTGTTTGCACCACCGCGTCACCATTTCGATATATTCCGGCACCTGCCCGACAGCAGCCCCCATACCCCGTTCGGCCATTCCGTGCGGGCAGCCGAAGTTCAGCTCGATACCATCGGCGCCGGTTTCCTCGACCAGCGGCAGGATTGCGCGCCAGGCTTCTTCCTCGCAAGGGACCATAATAGACGCAATCAACGCCCGGTCGGGATAGTCCCGCTTGACCGATTTCATTTCCTGAAGGTTGATCTCCAGTGGTCGGTCAGTGATCAATTCAATGTTGTTCAGCCCCAGCAAGCGCCGGTCCGCGCCCCAGATCGCACCGTAGCGCGGGCCGTTGACGTTCACGACCGGCGGGCCTTCTGAGCCAAGCGTTTTCCACACCACGCCGCCCCATCCGGCCTCGAATGCGCGGCGCACGTTGTATTCTTTGTCCGTTGGCGGGGCCGAGGCCAGCCAGAACGGGTTTGGAGATTTAATGCCAATGAAATTGGAACTCAGGTCTGCCATGATAAAAATCCTCTCTGGCTCAGCGCATCAGGCTGGCGTGAATATCTTCGGCGGCGTCGCGCCCTTCGGCAACCGCTGTGACGGTCAGATCATCGCCACCACTGGCGCAATCCCCCCCGGCCCAAACGCCCGCAAGCGATGTCTGGCCGGTGTCGCCAACAGTAATTTTACCGCCCTCGATGACCAGCCCCTCCGGTGCGCCCAGCAGGGTTTGACCAATCGCCTTGAACACTTGATCGGCCTGAACGGTAAAGGTTTCGCCCGTCTGTTCCAGCTTGCCATCCACGGTTTGCGTATAAGCAAATTCCACGCCGGCAACCGCACCATCACCCAAAATCCGCACAGGGGCTGCATTGTAAACCAGATGCACCCCTTTGGAGGCCGCCAGTTCCTGTTCATATTCCGATGCGCTCATGGCTTCTTTGCCACGGCGATAGGCCATCACCACCTCTTGTGCGCCGAGCAATTTTGACTGAACCGCCGCATCCACAGCCGTCATCCCGCCGCCGATTACCACCACACGCCGCCCGATAGGCAGCTTGGACAGGTCATCCGCCTGACGTAAATCGGCAATGAAATCCACCGCGTCGGTCACATTTTCCAGATCCTCGCCTGCTGCACGCAGGGCATTCACCCCGCCCAGCCCCATGCCGAGGAACACAGCATCAAAGTTCTTTTGCAGAGCATCCAGATCGGCCTTTGTACCGTTTTCCACTGTGATGCCCCCAATAGACAGCAGCCACGCGACCTCTGCCTGGGCGAAACCGCCGGTGGATTTATAGCTGGCAATGCCGTATTCATTCAGACCACCCGCCTTGGCACGGCTATCAAAAACCGTCACTGTGTGGCCCAACATCGCCAGACGGTGCGCACAAGACAGCCCTGCCGGCCCAGCCCCGACCACGGCAACAGATTTACCCGTTTCGTTGGCGCGAGCAAAGGGATGGCCGCCTTTGGCGATCAGTTTATCCGTCGCATAGCGTTGTAATTGCCCGATAATAACCGGCTTACCCTCGGCAACTTCACGCACACAGACTTCTTCACACAAGGTTTCGGTTGGACAGACCCGTGCGCACATGCCGCCCATAATGTTCTGGCTGAAAATGGTTTTCGCCGCCGCTTCCGGCATGCCGGTGCTGATTTCGCGGATAAACAACGGAATATCGATATCCGTCGGACACGCCGTTGTGCAAGGTGCATCATGGCAAAAATAACACCGATCCGCCGCAACAGCAGCCGTGTGATCATCAAGCGGCGCATGCAGATCGGAAAAATTGGCGTCCAGATCTTCGGGCGACAACCGACCGGCGGAAACGCCACTGGTAAATGCGGATTGAGTCATCTGACCCTCCCTGTTGGTTTTAATTCCCGCCGATCCTGCCACAGGTTTCTTTCTTTATCAATTGGTAAACTTTACTTCATGGTAAAAATATTTTGCAGGCAAAAAAAGAGAGGCCGCAGCCTCTCTTGTTCAAATATCCAGTTCCACCCAGATCGGCACATGGTCCGACGGTTTTTCCCGCCCGCGAATTTCGCGATCTATTTGACAGTCCGTCAACCGGTCGGCGCATTGGGGGGTCAGCAGGAAATGGTCGATACGAATACCGTGGTTTTTATGCCAGGCACCCGCCTGATAGTCCCAGAACGTATAGGTCATCGGGGCATCGGTTCGCGCACGCAGAGCCTCGGTAAAACCAAGGTTCACAATTCGCCGAAACGCCGCGCGGGTTTCCGGTAAAAACAGCGCGTCTTTTTCCCAGGGGGCCGTGTCCCAGCAATCCTCCGGCTGGGCAATCACGTTGTAATCCCCCGCCATAAGCGCCGGTTCCTCGGCCGCCAGCAATTCCTGTGCACGGGCATAAAGGCGCTGCATCCAGGCCAGTTTATAATCGTATTTCGGCCCCGGCACCGGATTGCCATTGGGCAGGTACAACCCGCAAACCCGCACAGCACCCTTGTCACCGATCACTGTGGCCTCGATCCAGCGGGCCTGTTCGTCGCTGTCATCCCCGGGCAGGCCACGGGTCACATCCTCAAGCGGGAAACGTGACAGGATCGCCACGCCGTTGAACCCTTTTTGCCCATGTGTTTCAACCGTATAGCCAAGGTCCTCGATCGGCTCGCGCGGGAAATTTTCGTCAACGGACTTGATTTCCTGCAACAGGGCCACATCCGGCTTGCTCTCCTCGAGCCATTGCAAAAGGGCGGGCAGACGGGCTTTGATCCCGTTGATATTAAAGCTGGCTATTTTCATGGAGCCGACCCTATTGAAATGCCGCAACAGGCACAAGGCCACCTACATCGAAAAGGACGTTCCGCACCCACAAGAACTGGTCGCGTTGGGGTTTTCAATCACAAACCGCGCCCCGATCAGTTCTTCGGTGAAATCAATCACCGCATTGGTCAGGAATGGCAGGGAGACCTGATCCACCAATACGCGTTGGCCGTCTTTTTCCAACACGAGGTCATCGCCATCGGGACGTTCTTCAAGCTTGATGTCATATTGAAACCCCGAACAGCCGCCGCCTTCTACGGCGATACGCAGGGCCTGGGGGGTGTCGGTGCCGTCGTTGATTTCCGCAAGGCGGGCAAAGGCGCGGTCGGTGACGGTGGGTGGCAGGGCAAGGTCCATCTTTCGGCCTCCGGTTATTCGGTGTAAGGTCAGGCAAATATAGGCGCGGGAATGCCCTGCGACAAGGCCAGAAGAAAAGAGACCCCATGCAAGCACCCTATGCCTGTGACCCGAAAGACAGCCGGGGACGGTTGTTTGATGAACCCGAGAGCGCGCATCGTTCTGTGTTTCAGCGCGACCGCGACCGGATTATCCACGCCAGCGCCTTTCGCCGGTTGAAACACAAGACGCAGGTGTTCGTGGAACACGAGGGCGATCATTTCCGCACCCGCCTGACCCACACCATCGAGGTCGCACAGGTCGCGCGGACCATTGCCGGTGTGCTGGGACTGAATTCGGAACTGACCGAGGCAATTGCCCTTGCGCATGATCTGGGCCACACACCTTTTGGTCACACAGGCGAAGATGCGCTGGATGAATGCATGGCCCCTTTTGGTGGATTTGACCACAACGCACAGGCAATTAAAATCGTGACTTTTGTTGAACGCCATTATGCGGATTTCAACGGGCTGAACCTGACGTGGGAAACCCTTGAGGGCATTGCGAAACACAACGGACCTGTGCGCGGGGACATCCCGCAAGCCTTGGCGGAATATAGCGCGCGTCACGATCTGGAGCTTGATACCTATGCCAGCACCGAAGCCCAGGTCGCCGCCATTTCCGATGACATTGCCTATAACAATCACGATCTTGACGATGGGCTGCGCGCCGGCCTGTTCACCGAATCCCAAATCCGCGACCTGCCGATTATCGGAGCCTGCTATGACGAGGTCGAGCGCCTGTATCCGGAACTGACCGGCCCGCGCCACACCCATGAAGCCCTGCGTCGCGTGTTCGGGGTCATGGTCGAGGATGTCCTGCAAGAAAGCCAGAAACAGATTGCGGCCCTGAATCCACAAAATGTTGCAGATGTGCGCAATGCGGGCCAGCAAATCATCCTGTTTTCGCCCCAGCTGTTTGACGACCTAAAGATCATTCGCGCCTTCTTTTTCAAACACATGTACCGTCACTGGAAGGTCCGTCGCATGCGGCGCAAGGCGGCAGGGATTGTGCGGGAAATGTTCGAAATCTTCATGGAAGACCCCGGTATGTTGCCCGATGATGGCTGGCAAAAATGGGCGCTAAAGGGGAATGAGGCGCAAAAAGCCCATGTGATTTCCGACTATATTGCCGGCATGACCGACCGCTATGCCCTGCAGGAATATCAAAAGCTGACCGACCCGATGTCGATACGTTAGGCCAATACTGCTTGGTGGCGGTTTTTCCCGACGCGAATCAACCGTCGCCGAAATGGGTCCCGATTGTGTAGCCCCAAGCAAAACCGGCGGTTCTTTCAATCAAGGAACTACGGTAAATTATTATCTATGCACGGAGAACCTCGCCGTTTTTTACGGGCGAAACGGTTCTCTTTCCCCATAAAAACAACACTGCAAGCCCATAAATCACACAATTGCCACGTACAATCTATTGGCTCCAGCATCCTTGCCAAGACGTAAAACACCCACAGTATCCTCCCTTTTCTTTGGCTTGTTTGGAATCACCTGTTTGGGTAAACTACGCAGGAGGCAAAATAGGAGTGGGCGGAATGTCCGATGCAGGCAGAAAAATGGATGTAGAAGATGTGTTGTCCTCCATCCGTCGTTTGGTTTCCGAAGAAGCACGAAACGCACCTGACAGCCGGGGTCCGGAAAAATCAACTCCCGCCCCCACAACGCCCCCGCGCGAAAAGCTGGTGCTGACACCCGCCTTCCGGATTCCGGAAGAGCCAGCAGAGGAAGAAACTGTTGCGATCACACCCGCAGCGGAGGAGGTGCCTGTTGAAAAGAGTGCCGAGGTTTTCACCCTTCCGACGGAACCTGCGCCCCAGTCACCGGCATCAGATGAACCGGTTCAAACGACCGAGCCTCCGCAAGACATAACGCCCGAATCTGTTCCTCGGGCCGAAAACAGCAACGAAGCCCCGCTTGATTTATCCGCAATCGTTCCAAGCCTGCAGGATTTACAAAAACAAGCCGACGCGCAGCAAGAGTACCTCCACCCTGCACCGGAGCTGACGGATGATGATGTCGCCCCCGAGCCCGTCGCAGAATCCCCATTGGAAGCCTCCGGGGAAATCGCACTCGATCCGGTTGAAGAATCTACAGATATTTCACCGGAACCTTCCTTGCCACCGCAAGCCGAAGCCCCCGCACATAACGAGGTCGAGCCGGATCCGGCCCCCGGGGCCATTGCGGAACACCCGACACACAGCGCCGAAGATGACACCATTATTGATTTCACCGCTGAAAAAGAAACCTATCTCGACGAAGAAGCCCTGCGGGAACTGGTTTCGGAGATGGTGCGATCCGAATTGCAAGGCGAACTTGGCGACCGCATTACGCGGAATGTGCGCAAACTGGTCCGGCGCGAAATTCATCGCGCCTTGGCGTCACGCGAATTTGAATGACCATAACAAAAGGTTGGCCTACGTATGAGGCCAACCTTGATTATACGACGCGAAAGTCGAAACGCTTTAACGTGTTAAATATTGTCGTCACAGCGCAACATACAATGAACTGTGCCGTGCACCGGCTCTGACCATTTCAACGAAAATGACGTATTATCAACACCTTGACTGCCGGTAAAATAGGGCTGTGTGTACACATTCGTATTACTCGCATTTCGGATCCGCCCGTTTGGCATTGCCGAAACCAGATTGCGCGCGTCCCCACCAAACGGCAAGTATTTCGCGGCATCCTGTGTCCATGTGCTGCTGGTTGTACC
>CAMZLM010000206.1 GCA_947311485.1 uncultured Paracoccaceae bacterium | reverse complement strand
TTTTTTGACCGGCTAAATCACAGCCGCCAAGCCATCAACACCCTGCGCGAACAGCATCTGGCCGCGCTTGATTTCAAACTGGCCCCACCGGTTTAGGAGCAGGGCCGGTTCGGTTATTTAGCCTTTTTGGTGCCCCGCCCGACAGCTTTGTTATAGCGGCCCTCAAGGTGCTTGTTCAATTTCGTGACCTTTTTCTCGACTTTATTCCGATACGGGTTTTTATCCCCCTGCGAGCGCATGAACAAACGAATCGGTGTGCCGGGCAAATCCAGATCATCACGCAGCCCATTCACCAGATAGCGGCTATAGCTCTCTGCCAGCAAATCCGGATGACTACACATCACAACAAAGCTCGGTGGACGGGTTTTGACCTGCGTCATATAACGCAAACGAATGCGTTTTCCGCCCGGTGCGGGGGGCGGGTGTGCCTCGAGCATTCCGGTCAACCAACGGTTCAAACGCGCGGTGCTGACACGCCGGTTCCAGACCGCATGCGCCTGCAAAATCGCCTTGTGCAGACGATCCATACCACGGCCTGTTTTGGCCGAAACCGTCACCATCGGCGCACCACGCAGCTGCGGCAACAGGCGGGTGAAACTCTCGCGCAGATCGCGGAGTTTGTCCTGTTTGTCGGTCTCGGTATCCCATTTATTCACCGCAATAACCACCGCGCGGCCTTCGCGTTCGGCCAGATCGGCAATACGCAAATCCTGCTGTTCGAACGGCATATTCACGTCCAAAAGCACCACGACAACCTCGGAAAAACGCACCGCCCGCAGCCCATCAGAGACCGAAAGCTTTTCCAGTTTCTCCTGAACCTTGGCGCGTTTGCGCATCCCCGCCGTATCCCAAATCCGCATGGGAACGTCGTCCCAGTTGAAATTTGTCGAAATCGCGTCGCGGGTAATGCCGGCTTCGGGACCGGTCAACATCTTGTCTTCGCCGATTATCTGATTGATAAGAGTGGATTTTCCCGCATTCGGGCGGCCCACAATCGCAATTTGCAGCGGTTTTTTATCCGAAAACGTAATGGTACCGTCATCATCGCGGTCATCATCCTCGGTAATTTCAACCTCGGTTTCGGGTTCGATTTCCAACTGGCGTTCGGCAAATTTATCGTGGATTGGCATCAGGATCCGCATCAGATCATCCATGCCCTCGCCGTGTTCGGCAGACAGTTGGATCGGCTCGCCCAGGCCCAGCGAAAAAGCGTCGTAATAACCTTCTTCACCGGCACGACCCTCGGCCTTGTTGGCGGCGACAATCACATGGGCAGATTTGCGGCGCAGGATTTCGGCAAACACCAGATCGGCGGGCATCACACCGGCGCGGGCATCAATCATAAACAAACAGACATCGGCCATTTCCACGGCCCGTTCGGTCAGCATCCGCATCCGGCCTTGAAGGCTCTCGTCGGTGGCTTCTTCCAGACCGGCCGTATCGATTACGGTAAACCGGAGCGGCCCCAAACGGGCGTCGCCTTCGCGCAGGTCACGGGTCACGCCGGGCTGGTCATCGACCAACGCCAGACGCCGCCCGACCAAACGGTTGAAAAGAGTAGATTTGCCCACATTGGGGCGGCCGACAACGGCAAGGGTAAAGCTCATGGGACTGGCCTAAACTAGATTAGACTGATCCCATAGCGCATAGAGTTGCTATTGAAAAGCATGAAGCTGCCCGCTGGCCGAAAGGATGTACAAACGTCCGCCCGCAACAGCAGGCTGCGAAGCCGCCCCGCCGGGAATTTTAACACTGCCGGTCAAACTGCCATCGGTCGGGTTATAGCTGTTCAACGTGCCATCGCTGCTGGCGACCCAGATCTGGCCGCCGGCCAGAGTTGGGCCAAAATAGGCATAGGCATCGCGCTTGCGCTTGTCGCGCTTGGCCTTGAAGTCCGGCAGTTCCACAGCCCAGATTTCGGACCCGTCAGACGCATCCAGCCGTTTCAGGGCAAAACTGTCCGTGATGATGAACACCGACCCGCCCACGGGCCACACGGGGGAATAGGATCCCTCGTTGATGGTCCAGTTCCGTTCTCCCGAACGGCGGTCCAGTGACGCCATGCGTCCGGCCTGATTGGCCACATACACGGTGACGTCGTCAATCACCGGATCACCGGAAATATCGCCAACAATGGCACGGGCGGCCAGTTTGTTACCACCGGACACCACCGCGCTCCAGGCACGCCGGCCATCGCGGACAACCGCCCCGACGATTTCGCCGGAAGAATACGGGATCACCGCCAGTTTTTTCGTTGCCGCCGGACTACCGGCCCCGATCACACCGGCCCCGCCACCGCTGCTGTTTTGTTGCCACAGAATGCGGCCGTTTTTAATATTCAAGCCCAGCGCCTGATTGCTGCGGGACACGGCGATAACGGTATTGCCGCTCACAACCGGAGCCGCGGAAATCGCGCCGTTCATCCGGTGGCGCCATTTTTCCTGACCTGTGGCCGGATCAACCGCCACCACATCACCGTGGCCGGTAGTCGCCACCAGAACACCGCTGCCATAGGCCACGCCCCCGCCCGATGCATCGCCCGCGCGTTCATGCGGCGGGGTCAGATCCCGCGACCATAACGGCACGCCGGCAGTGCTGAAGGCCCGCAAACCGGAGGCAGAGTCCAGCGTGAACACCCGATCCCCCACAATCACAGGATCGCTCGAAATCGCCCGTTTGCGGGAACTGCCTGTTCCGATATTTTGCGACCAGACCTTGGTCAACGTGCGGCCAAGGGCGGGATGGCGGATTGCATGGCCGGCCCCACCGTTACGATGGGTCCAGTTTGCATTGCGCACCGCCGCCGGCAGCGCCAATTTGGCGACGATGGCCTTGGTTTCGCTTTCGGGGGCCTGATCTTCGGCCTGTTGGCGCAAGGCGCGCAAGTCCAGCCGTTCACCGGGCAAAATCACTTCCCGACTACAGGAGGTTGCCGTGAAAAACACCAATGCCGCCAAGCCCAGTGTCGTGCCAAATCTGGTATTAAATCCGCTCATCATTCATCCACCTGTTGCCCGACCCGTTATGCGGTTCGGCCTGTTGGCCCTATTGTGCAGCTTATTGGTTCAATTGCAATTGCGGGTTTTCCGGCACCTCGCCCCCCAGGGCAATGATCATCTGGCTGGCCCGACTGCGCAGGGCTGCGGTTGCCTGACTGTCCAAAAACAATTCCGACAAAAGGCTGATCGCTTTGACAGGGTCGCCGGCTTCGATAGCTATTACTGCCAGTTGTTCCTGCGCCAAGGGGCGAAAGGGTTCGCCAGCCACGGCCAAGGCTTCCAAGGCGGTCGCCCGGGCGGCCTGATCCATGTCTTTGCCTCGCAGGATCAACGCTTTCAGGGTTGCCTGATCGCGATATTCGGAAAGGGGGCTGTTGGCCGCGATTGCATCCAGCACCGCCAGCGCGCCGGATTTATCACCGGCAGCGACCAGTTCTCCGGCCTGTTGCAACTGCACGATCACCGCAGCTTCGCCTGCTTCCGGCACAATTGCCGCCAGCGCCGTTGCGCGATCTTGTGCCGTCGGTTGACCGTTGGCGGCCAATATTTGATCGCCCAGCGCCTGAGCCGCCGCCGTTTTCTGGGCCTTTTGGTATTCCAGCCACGCCGTGGTCCCCACAGCCCCCAGAACCACAACAACCGCAATCCAGCCGTATTTTTTCAGATAACCGAACAGTTTGTCCCGACGGACCTCTTCGGTGACTTCTTCGATGAAGGAATCAGTTTCGCTCACGCGCGTTCTCCCGTTTACTCGGGCGCACATTAACGCTTTTGGTCAATGTTTGCCAAGCAGGTTTATCCCCAACCGGATCAAGGCGTTAAACAGCGCCCCGTAACGCCCCGCCAAAGGCCTGAAACAAGGGCCGCGAAACCGGATCATTCGCCGCCTTCCATTCGGGATGCCACTGTACAGCCATGGAAAAACCGGGCGCGTCCTTGATGTAAATCGCCTCGGGTGTGCCATCCGGCGCGCGGCCATCCACCACCACACGCGGGCCGGGAATGCAAATCCCCTGCCCGTGCAGCGAATTGGTCATCACCTTGTCCGCCCCGAACACTTTGGCAAATGGGCCGTCCGGCGTCAGGGTGATTTCATGGCGCAGGGCGAATTTTTCCTCAAGCGTGCCATCGGGGGGCATCCGGTGATTGTCGCGCCCGGGCAAATCACGGATTTCCGGATGCAGGCTGCCGCCCATGGCGACATTGAATTCCTGAAACCCCCGGCAAATACCCAAAATCGGCAGACCCTTTTTCACACAAGCCCGGATCAAGGGCAACACAACCCGATCGCGGTTGCGATCAAACGGGCCATGCGCGTCGGTTTCTTTTTCACCGTATTCCTCGGGGTGCACATTCGGACGGCCGCCGGTAAACACAAAGCCGTCGAATATATCCAGCAGATCATCCATATCATGCGCGGTTGGCAAAGCGGGAACCATCACCGCATTGGCGTCCGACACCACGGAAACGGCTTCTATGTTATGAACACCAACGGCCTGAACCGGATAGTCCTCGTTCAGGAAATACGCATTGCCGATAATACCAACGAGCGGTCGTGCCATGGGGAACCTCCTCTATTCGTCAGGGAACCCGCCGGTTATTGCACAATCAGCATTTGACGCAAGGGGGTTGCCCGAAACGGAAACGCCGCTATCGTTCAGGCAAGGGAGACTCGTCATGATCGCTGACACGCTAAAGAGCCTGATCTTTGCCACAACACTTGCCTTGGCGACGACGGCAGGGGCCCAAAACCGGACCGTTGCTGAAGCCCTGCAAGCCAAACAACAGGGCCAACCGGTCGCGGCACAGCACTGGATGGTATCGGCGGCGAACCCGCTGGCGGTGCAGGCAGGGGCGGATATTTTGGCCAAAGGCGGCACTGCCGCAGATGCAATGGTGGCAGTTCAGACGGTGCTCGGGCTGGTGGAGCCGCAATCCTCCGGTCTTGGCGGCGGGGCATTTCTGGTCTGGTATGATGCCGCAACAGCCACGCTGACAACACTGGACGGGCGTGAAACCGCCCCGCTGGCGGCCACACCGCGCCTGTTTCAGGATGACGCGGGCCAACCGCTGGATTTCTTTGCCGCTGTTGTGGGCGGGCGCTCTGTCGGGGTGCCGGCCACCCCAGCCCTGATGCAAGAAGCCCACCGTCGCTGGGGAAAATCCGCATGGGCCGATTTGCTGACCCCTGCCCGGCGGCTCGCGACAAACGGGTTCGAGGTTTCCGAGCGGCTGGCGAAATCCATCGCGTGGGATGCCGACCGCCTTGCCCGTGCACGCGATACCGCCACCTATTTTCTGCCCGATGGGCAGCCCTTACCAGCCGGTGTTTTACTAAAAAATCCGGCCTATGCGGCAACGCTGGCGGATATGGCCCGTGAAGGCGCGGATATTTTCTATGCCGGACCACTGGCCTTTCAAATCGTGGAACGGGTCCAAACCGCCAATAACCCCGGCAAGCTGTCCCTGTTTGACCTTGCAATTTACCGGGTTAAGGAGCGCCCCGCCGTTTGCATATCCTATCACGGCAATGATGTTTGTGGCATGGGGCCGCCGTCATCTGGGGCTGTGGCGGTCGGGCAGATCCTGAAAACGGTAGAAGGTTTCCCGCTGGCCACGCTTGGCCCCGACAATGCGCAAAGCTGGCGATTGATCGGGGATGCCTCGCGGCTCGCCTTTGCCGATCGGGCGCGGTATCTGGCCGACAGCGATTTTGTGCCGGTGCCGGTTCAAGGGTTGCTGAACAACGCCTACATCGCCACCCGCGGTGCCCTGTTGAACCGCACCACCGCCCTGCCCGAAACCCGCGCCGGCGAACCGGAATATGACCACGGAATGAATCAAGCCGACGATATTTCGCTGGAGTTACCCTCCACCAGCCATATTTCCATTATCGACAGCTTTGGCAACGCCCTGTCGATGACCACCACGGTTGAAAACCTGTTCGGATCGCGCCTGATGGTCGGGGGTTTTGTCCTGAACAACGAACTGACAGATTTTTCCTTTGCCAGCCACCGCGATGGTCGGCCAATTGCCAATCGCGTGGAACCGGGCAAGCGGCCGCGATCGTCGATGTCGCCAACGATCGTGCTGCGAAACGGCAAACCGGTGCTGGTGATCGGTTCGCCGGGGGGGAGCCGGATCATCGGTTACGTAGCGCAAACAATCATCGCACATCTGGATTGGGGTATGGACATTCAGGCGGCAATTTCCATGCCGCGTCTGGTCAATCGCGGCGGCACATTCGAACTGGAAAACACCGCATTTGGAACAGAAATGGCCCCGAAGCTGGAGGCCATCGGCTATACGGTGCAACTGGGCAAGATTGCTTCGGGGCTGCATGGCATCGCGATCGGGGATGAATTGACCGGCGGGGCCGATCCCCGCCGCGAAGGTATTGTCATCGGGCAATGACCGGCTTGGCCAATGTCTCCAGAGCCTCCAGCAATTGCGCGATTTCCGCTTTTGAGTTGTAGTAATGCGGGGCAGCGCGCAAGACGGGTGGCAGCCCGCGTCTTTGTGCATCAACCGGCGTGCTGGCAGGGCTGGAAACACCGATACAAATGCCTTGATCCCGCAAGGCCGTCACGGTTTGATCCGGATCCAGACCGTCAATGGTAAAGCTGACAATCGCACTGGGGGTTTCGCCCAGATCGTGGATTTCAACGCCCTTGATCGCCTGCAAGCCGGCGCGCAGGTCATTCGCCAGCCCCCATGCTGCGGCCTGAATATTATCCAGCCCGATATCCAGCGCATATCGCACCGCCACACCCAGCCCCGCGCGCAGGGCATAGGCGTTTTCCCATTTTTCAAACCGGCGCGCATCCGGGCGCAAACCATATTCCGTTTCCGAAATCCGGTGCGCCGAAAACAAATCCACCATCGGTGGTTCAAACCCGTCGATCCGGTCCTGACGGATATAAAGGAACCCCGTGCCACGCGGCCCGCGCAGGAATTTGCGCCCCGTTGCCGACAGGAAATCACAGCCCAGCGCTGCCACGTCCACCGGCATTTGCCCGACCGCCTGACAAGCGTCGAGTAAATACGGCACCTCGTGAGCGCGAGCGATGCGGCCGATTTCTGCCGCCGGATTGACCAGCCCGCCATTGGTCGGCACCCATGTAATCGCAATCAACACCGTACGCGGGGTGATCATGGCGGCAAGCGTCTCCAGATCAACAGCGCCCGTTGCATCGCTTGGCACCACATCAATCACAATCCCGTCGCGTTTGGCGCGTTGTTGAAACGCCAGCGCATTGGCGGAATATTCGGCCTCGCAGGTCAGCACCCTGTCGCCGGTGCGCATGGGCAAACCATAGAAAATCTGGCACCACGCCGCCGTCGCATTTTCCAGCAAGGCGATTTCATCCGTATCCGCATTCAGCAAATCGGCCACGCCCTGATAGACAGTCGCCAGCGCGGATTCGCGTTCGGCGTGGGCCTCGTATCCGCCAATGCGGGCCTCCAGTTGTATATGATCCGTAACCGCATCGACAACAGCTTGCGGCATCAACGCAGAGCCACAGGCCAGCAAATGGGTCACCTGGGCCACCCCCGGCGTTTCAGCCCTAATCTTTGCCAGATCAATTGTCATGGAATTCTCCGTTGGTTTCCCGCAAGCAATAAGCACGCCCCCGCCCAAAAGCAATGGCTTGAAATCCGGCGCTGCTTGGCGTTGTATTGGCGCGAACAACAGGGACGAAACCATGACTTTTATCCTCGCCATTGACCAAGGCACCACCTCTACCCGCGCGATCCTGTTTGATGCGGATATGCGCGTACACAAGATTGCCCAGCAGGAATTCCCCCAGCATTTCCCGCAATCGGGCTGGGTGGAACACGATCCCAACGACCTGTGGGACAGCACCGTTGCCACCTGCCGACAGGTGGTTGCGGATGCGGGGATAGACGCCGGCGACATCGCCGCAATTGGCATCACAAATCAGCGCGAAACCACGGTGGTGTGGAACAAACTGACGGGCGAGCCGGTTTATAATGCCATCGTCTGGCAAGACCGGCGCACGGATAAAATATGCAAGGCGTTGAAATCGCGCGGGCTGGAAGGGTTGATTTCCAAACGCACCGGCCTGTTGCTGGATCCGTATTTTTCCGGCACCAAGCTGGCGTGGATATTGAAGAACGACTCCAAGGCAATGATGGCCGCCGCCAAGGATGAATTGCTGTTTGGCACGGTCGACAGTTTCCTGATCTGGAAGCTCACCGGCGGAGCAGTGCATGCCACCGATGCCACCAATGCCTCGCGCACGTTGTTGTATAATATAGACAAGGGCGAATGGGATCTGGGCATTTGCCAGCTGTTGGAAATCCCCATGTCCATGTTGCCCGATGTACGTGATTGCGCGGCGGATTACGGTGTTACCACCGCCGATTTTCTGGGCACGGAAATCCCCATTCTGGGCGTGGCCGGCGATCAGCAGGCCGCCACCATCGGGCAGGCCTGTTTTCAGCCGGGTATGATGAAATCCACCTATGGCACCGGCTGTTTTGCCCTGCTCAACACCGGTGCCAATATGGTTCACAGCCAGAACCGGTTGCTCAGCACCATTGCCTATCGGCTGAACGGGGAAACCACCTATGCGCTGGAAGGGTCGATTTTTATTGCCGGTGCAGCCGTACAATGGTTGCGCGACGGGCTGGGCGTGATTGAAACCGCCGCCGACACGCAACAGCTGGCGGAACAGGCGGATGACGGGCAGGCGCTCTATCTGGTGCCGGCATTTACCGGCATGGGTGCGCCCTATTGGGATGCGGAATGTCGCGGCGCAATTTACGGGCTGACGCGCAATTCCGGCCCCGCCGAATTTGCCCGTGCCACGCTGGAATCTGTAGGCTACCAGACCCGCGATTTGATGCAGGCGATGCAGGCCGACTGGGGGGATGACGATACCGCGCCAGTGTTGCGGGTGGATGGCGGCATGAGCGCCTCTGACTGGACGATGCAGTTTCTGTCCGACATTCTGGGTGCCCCCGTGGACAGGCCGGACGTGCTGGAAACCACCGCCCTTGGCGCGGCCTGGCTCGCGGGGATGCAGGCGGGGATCTATCCGGATCAGGCCGGTTTCGCCGAGAGCTGGAAATGCGAGCGCCGCTTTGAACCACAAATGGATACACAAACACGGGATGCCAAATATGCCGGCTGGCAAGACAGCGTGCAACGCACCCTGAGCAAGCCCGTATGATGGATCCGACCCTGAAAAACACCATCCTGAAGCGCCTGCAACGCGACATCGGCAACATGTCCCCCGCGCTGCAGACGGTGGCAAAATATCTGATCGACAATCCGGCGGATTTCGGGCTGGACCCGATCCGTACCACAGCGGAAAAATCCGGCGTCAGCACCTATTCGCTGGTGCGGCTCGCGGACCAGCTGGGATTTGACAGCTATGACGATCTGCGCGCGCCGTTCCGTGTGGCGCTTGTCTCCGGCACGGACGGCATCGAAAAACCGCGCTGGATCGAGGATTTGCGCAGTACCGGAGAAACCGGCCAGCAACAGGCGGACAGCGCCCTGAACGCGCTGGCTGCTGTGCAACAGTCATTGGCCGGTCTGCCCACGGCCAAGCTGGAAAAAGTGGTCGATACGCTGTTGGCCGCCGACACGGTATACATCACGGCAATGCGCGCCAGCTTTTCCATGGCCTATTATTTTCAGTACGTGGGCAGCATGGTGTTGCCGTCGTTGCAACTTATTCCACGCAATATGAACTCGGCGGTAGACGAGCTGAACAACGCCCATGCGGGGGATGTGCTGATCGCCGTGACCATCATGCCCTATTCGCGCGAAACCATTGACGCCTGTGAATTTGCCCAGGCCAAAGGCGTCAAGCTGATCCTGATTTCGGACTCCGAGGTGGTCTCTCCCGATCTGCACCCCGAGGCCGTTCTGGTGGCCCAAACCCGTTCCACCCACCATTTCGCCAGCTTTACCGGCATCACCGCCATTCTGGAAACGCTGCTGGCGCTGTTGCTGGAGCGCGGAGGAAAAGCCGCACAGGAACGGGTGCGCTCCTATGAAGATTTGCGCGCCCGTCACAATGCCTATTGGGTGGCCCCCAAGAACAGTTAGGGCCTACTGATCAGGAATGACCAATCGCCTGTGTGGTTGTGCAGGCGCTATCGCCGCTTTCCAGTTCCAGCGTCACATGTGCAATACCATGGGTGGATTTCAACAGCTCTTTGATGGCGGATTTGATAGTCTCTGCCCCATCCCATTGCGCCTGTACAATTACGATATGTGCCTCGAGCGCCACCGCATGTTCCTGCATCTGCCACAGGTGCAGGTGATGCACGCTGTCGACTCCGGCCACAGTACCGATATCGGCCAAAACTTTGTTGGCATCCATATCCTCCGGGCTGCCCAGCATCAGAATGCGGATCACCGGCCCGATTTCGGCAAAGCTGATCCACAGGATATATCCCGCAATCAACAGCGTAATCAGCGGATCAATCAACCGCCAGTCGTACCAGATAATCAACGTCCCCGCCACGATCACTGCCACCGACCCCAGGGGAATCGCATGAACATCACACGCGGAGTATCTGAAGAAGGTAGCGATTATTCCATCCTGCCTTTTTACGCATGACGCGCAGGGATTTTTTGTCTTTTGCTTTGTTGAGCAGGTTCATCGCC
>CAMZLM010000205.1 GCA_947311485.1 uncultured Paracoccaceae bacterium | reverse complement strand
TCGTCCAGTGTCGATACAAGGGTTTGAAACGAGGTTGCTTTTTCCAAGATGCTCTCCTCCAGATTGATCTTCTGGAAGAAGTTGAATCAGACAATACTCACCTCTGCAAACCCAATGTGCTATTCATGCGATCCCCCTGTCGCCGCCCGTAGGGCGTGCGCTCTGCGCGCATCGCCCCCGTTCGTGGCTGAGGAATGGTGTACGACGAGCCGCACACCCTGCGCGCGTTAGTTGCGCACCAGTTTTTCGTAGTCTTCCGAAATCGCCCGTGCAAGCGCGCCGACTTCGAAATTATAGTCACCGATCTGGCCGACAGGGGTCACTTCGGCGGCGGTGCCGGTCAGCCAGCATTGTTCGAAATCTTCCAGTTCTTCGGGCATAATGTGGCGTTCGACAACCTCCACCTTCATATCGCGCAGGCGACCAATCACGGTTTGGCGGGTCAGCCCGTTCAGAAAACAATCCGGTTTCGGAGTATGCACAACGCCGTCTTTGACAAAGAACATATTCGCGCCGGTAGCCTCGGCCACATAACCGCGATAATCGAACATCATCGCATCGGAGCAGCCCTTGGCCTCGGCGGCATGTTTGGACATGGTGCAGATCATATACAGGCCCGCTGCCTTGGCCGCACAGGGAATGGTTTCCGGCGACGGGCGTTTCCATTTGGAGATGTCCAGCTTGGCCCCTTTGAACTTGGCGTCGCCATAATAGGCCCCCCATTCCCAAGCGGCCACAGCCATGCGCACCGGATTGCGTTCCGAAGCGACACCCATATCCTCGCCCGCACCGCGCCATGCCAGCACGCGCACATAGGCGTCTGTCAGGTTGTTGGTGGCCAAAACCTCTTGCTTGGCGGCTTCGATTTCATCGACGGTATAGGGGATCGGCATGTCGATCAGATTGCCGGAATTCAGCAATCTTTCGGAATGTTCCCGACTTTTGAAAATCTTGCCGTTATAGCAGCGCTCGCCTTCGAACACGGCAGAGGCATAGTGCATTGCGTGGGTCAGAATATGTACATTTGCCGAACGCCAGTCGATCAGCTGGCCATCCATCCAGATTTTTCCATCGCGATCATCGTATCCACCGGTCATATTCAAGTATCCCTATTTGTGCGCCACGCAGGGCAATTTTTAACAAAGTTGCGCAAGTGACCCAAAATAAGACAGGATATTACGCCATTTCTCGATTTTGCTAACATTTGATTCTTGGAAAGTCAACAAGACTGACATAAATTGACCGTAAGGCATTAAAATTGTGATAGGGTGAAATATTTTCCATGCAAGACCGGCGTCCCCCCACAGGCGAGAGCCTTTTGTTTCTGACAGACGATCAGCTGTTGCAGGGAATAGAGCTGATGTTTTTTGCCTATCGGGGCTTTACCTCTGATCCGGACAAAATTCTGCAAAATTATACCTACGGGCGGGCGCACCATCGGGCGATCCATTTTGTGCATCGCCAGCCGGGCACCACGGTTAACAATCTGCTGGACATTCTGGGGGTGACCAAACAATCCCTGAACCGGGTGTTGCGCCAGCTGGTGAATGACGGGCTGATCGAAAGCCGCGTTGGCGAACGCGACCGGCGCGAGCGGCATTTGTACCTGACACCGGAAGGTGTGGCGCTTGAATCCAAGCTGTCGGAAACCCAGCGAAAGCGCATGCGCGCGGCCTATAAGGCGGCGGGGCCGGATGCGGTACAGGGGTTTCGTCAGGTGATGGAACACATCATGGATCCGGCGATGCGCCGCCATGTCAACACGGTCAAAAGGGATTGATACGATGAACAGCGACGCGCTTGACGCCCACATCATGATTGTTGATGACGACGAGCGCATTCGTGGCTTGTTGCAGAAGTTTCTGAACCGGAATGGATACTGGGTCACCGCCGCGCGTGATGCCGCCCATGCGCGCCGGTTGCTGAACGGGTTGGAATTCGATTTGATCGTGCTGGATGTGATGATGCCCGGCGAGGATGGTTTGACGCTGACCCGCAGCCTGCGCGAAACCCTGACAACGCCGATTCTGCTGCTGACCGCCAAGGGCGAGCCGTCAGAACGGATCATGGGGCTGGAAGCGGGGGCGGATGATTATCTGTCCAAACCGTTTGAACCCAAGGAATTGTTGCTGCGCATCAACGCTATTTTGCGCCGGGTTCCCAAAGATACCCCCAAGGAAGAGCCGCCAAAATCCCTGTTGATGGGGAAGGTGCGTTATGATGTAACCCGTGGTGAATTATGGAAGGGCAACGATATCGTGCGCCTGACCGCCACCGAAAGCGCCTTGATGCGGATATTTTCTGCGCAACCGCATGAACCGGTCAGCCGTGCGCAATTGGTCGCGGATCTAGGCCGTGACGATGGCAAGGCGCAGGAACGCGCGGTGGATGTGCAAATCACCCGCCTGCGCCGCAAGATCGAATCCGACCCCAAATCCCCCCGCTATCTGCAAACCGTGCGCGGGGCGGGGTATATGCTGGCACCGGAATAGCGGTTACTGCAAACAACCGTCCGGCGTTTTGTCCAGTTTCCACTGTTCCACCGGCAAGGCCGCAACAGTGGTACGCCGTTTCTTGACCGGCTGGTCGCCGATTTGTAGATCCCATCGCCCTGCCAGATAATTCACATCACAAGTGCCGAAATTGGCCAGATCCAGCGTGTCACGCCAGCTATAGGTAAAACCCGCCACCCGCATTGCGCCTTTGCGATAGGCCAGCGTCAGCACCTGTTTCCAGCGCCCGCGCCCGATGGCCTCGTTTTGTGAAATGATCTGCAAGCCGCTGTCGCCACGCGCCAGCAACTCCGCGTCCTGCCCCCACATCGGCCCGACAGAGGCCACATCCACCGCGAAAACCGACGGGCGGGTGTTGGCGTCATTCAGATCGGCACCCATGGACGACAGATACAGCCACAAATCCGCCACCCCGTGCAGACTGTCGATCAATACCGCGCGGTCTTTGCTGCCGTCACTGTCAAAATCACCGGTGACCACGCCGATTACCTGATGCGGGGCGACACCGGTCATTTGTGCCGCTGCCACCGTGGGCAAAAACAGGCCGATCAAAAATAAGAACCGCATTATTCACTCCTTTTGCTTGTTTTGCTTGTTGTTGGGGCTACTGTGGCATATTTTGCCCCCATGACCACAGCTTTTATCACACACTCCGATTGCCTCGATCACATCAACCCGCCGGGTCACCCTGAACAGGTTGCTCGGCTGGAGGTGATTTTAGAGGCGCTCTCCGGTTTTGACGATCTGTTGCGGGTGGATGCCCCACTGGCCGAGGACGCCGATATCCTGCTGGCGCATCCGCCGGAACATCTGTCGGCAATCAAATCCGCAGCACCCGAACACGGTACCTGCGCGCTGGATGCGGATACGCATATGTCTACCGGTTCGCTCACCGCCGCCTATCGGGCGGTTGGCGGTAATATTGCGGCGGTGGATATGGTGTTGTCAGGGCAGGCAACCAATGCCTTTTGCGCCTTGCGCCCGCCGGGCCACCATGCGGAAAAAACAACGCCGATGGGGTTCTGCCTGTTTGGCAATGTGGTGATCGCCGCGCGCCATGCGCTGGAACGTCACGGGTTGGAACGGGTGGCGATTGTGGATTTTGACGTGCATCACGGCAACGGTACACAGGATCTGGTCTGGGATGATCCGCGCATCCTGTTCTGTTCGACCCAGCAAATGCCGCTCTATCCCGGCTCCGGTGCCGCCTATGAACGCGGCGCGCATAACAATGTGCTCAACATCCCGCTTGCCCCCGGTTCTGACGGGGCCGATTTGCGCCACGCTTTTGCCGATCAGATTTTGCCGGCACTGGAAAACCACGCCCCGCAACTGATCCTGATTTCTGCCGGTTTTGATGGCCATATGGCCGACCCGTTGGCCAATTTGAACCTGACCGAGGCCGATTTCGCCGAGGCCACCCGCGCCCTTTGCGATTTTGCCGCAGAACATTGCGATAATCATGTGGTGTCGACTCTGGAAGGCGGATATAATCTGCAGGCGCTGGCGGCATCAACTGCGGCCCATGTCGCGGTATTGATGGAGCAAGGCACATGAGCAACACCCCCGTTTCCGAAATGACCTATGAACAGGCCATGGCCGAACTGGAACAGGTCGTGACCCAACTCGAAAGCGCCTCTGTGCCGCTTGAGGGCAGTATCAAGCTCTATGAACGCGGGGCAGAGTTGAAAAAACGCTGCGAGGCACTGCTGAAATCCGCCGAAGAAAAAGTCGCCCTGATCACCCTTGGCGCGGATGGCACGCCCGAGGGGCTAAAACAGGTAGAAGGCTGACCCATGTCGTTTCCCGAACAACTGGCCGTCTGTGCTGCACAGGTGGAAACCACGCTTGATGCGCTGCTGCCCACAGCCGCGCAAAGCATAGTGGCCGACCCGATGCGCTATGCGGTGATGAACGGTGGTAAACGTTTGCGCGCCTTTCTGGTATTGGAGAGCGCGCGGCTCTATGGGGTGGATCAGGCCGGAGCTGCCCGTGTTGCCGCCGCAATCGAGGCCATCCACGCCTATTCTCTGGTGCATGATGATCTGCCCTGTATGGACGACGACGATCTGCGCCGTGGCAAACCGACGGTGCATATCAAATGGGATTACCCGACGGCTGTTCTGGTTGGGGACGCGCTGCAAAGCTTTGCTTTTGAAATTCTTGCCGCGTCGGAAACCTCTGCCGATGCCACGATCCGCTGCAATTTGGTCGCGACCCTTGCGCATGCCGCCGGTGGCGTGGGGATGGTGCTTGGTCAGGCGCAGGACATTGCCGCGGAAACGGCTGCGCGTGGGTTGACCCTGCCCGAAATTACCGATCTTCAGGCCAATAAAACCGGTGCCCTGATCCGATGGTCTGCCGAGGCGGGGGCCATGTTGGCCGGGCAGGACACCGCCCTGATGCGCGATTACGCCATAGCCATCGGGCTGGCCTTTCAAATTCAGGATGATGTGCTGGATATCGAAGGCGACGCCGCCGCCGCCGGCAAACGCCTGCAAAAAGACGCCGAGGCCGGCAAAGCGACATTTGTTTCCTTATTGGGGCTGGACGCGGCGAAAAAACGGGCCAACTCTCTGGTGGCAGAGGCCTGCGATGTGCTGGCCCCGCTCGGGGAACGCGCTGACCCGCTCCGACAAGTCGCACGCTTTATTGTTGCGCGGAAAATGTGATAGGCTGACAGAATGACAGACACCCGCCCCCATACACCGCTTCTGGACCGCGTGAACGCGCCTGAGGACCTAAAGCAATTCTCGGATACGGAATTGCGCCAACTGGCCGATGAATTGCGCGCGGAAACCATTTCCGCCGTGTCGGAAACCGGCGGCCACCTTGGCGCGGGGCTGGGTGTGGTGGAGCTGACCACCGCCATTCACGCAGTGTTTGACACGCCGCGTGATCGGCTGATCTGGGATGTGGGCCATCAGTGCTACCCCCATAAAATTCTCACCGGCCGGCGCGATCGCATCCGCACTCTGCGTCAGCCCGATGGCATTTCCGGTTTCACCAAACGCAAAGAAAGCCGCTTTGATCCGTTTGGCGCGGGGCATAGCTCCACCTCGATTTCCGCCGCCCTTGGCTTTGCCGTGGCCCGCGATCTTGGCGGCGCACCCGAGGATGGCCTTGGCGACGCAATTGCCGTAATCGGCGATGGCTCCATGTCCGCCGGTATGGCCTATGAGGCAATGAATAATGCCGGCCACCTGAAAAAACGCCTGTTTGTAATCCTGAACGACAATGAAATGTCGATTGCCCCACCGGTGGGGGCGCTGTCCTCCTATCTGTCGCGCCTTTACGCAGAAGAACCGTTTCAGGATCTGAAATCCGCCGCCAAAAGCGCGATGTCCCTGCTGCCGCCACCGCTGCGTGACGGGGCCAAACGCGCCAAGGATATGGTCAAACATATGGCGGTTGGGGGCACCCTGTTCGAACAGCTCGGTTTTTCCTATGTCGGGCCGATTGACGGCCACGATATGGAACAGCTGCTGAACGTCTTGCGCACCGTAAAACAACGCGCCACCGGTCCAATGTTGATTCATGTGCTGACCAAAAAAGGCAAAGGTTACGCCCCAGCAGAGGCCGCAAGCGACTGTTACCACGGCGTTGCGCGGTTTGACGTGCCGAGCGGGAAACAACACAAATCTCCCTCAAATGCACCGAGCTACACCAAAGTTTTCGCCCAAAGCCTGATCAAACAAGCCGAGAAAGACGACAAGATCGTCGCCGTGACTGCGGCCATGCCCGATGGTACCGGCCTGAACCTGTTTGCCGAACGCTTTCCAAACCGCTGCTTTGATGTGGCGATTGCCGAACAACACGGTGTTACCTTCAGTGCGGCCCTTGCGGCAGGCGGGATGAAACCGTTCTGCGCCTTGTACTCCACCTTTTTGCAGCGCGGCTATGATCAGGTTGTGCATGACGTGGCGGTGCAGCGCCTGCCCGTGCGTTTCGCCATTGATCGCGCCGGTCTGGTGGGGGCTGATGGCCCGACCCACGCGGGCTGTTACGACATTGCCTTCCTTGCCAACCTGCCGGATTTCGTGGTGATGGCCGCAGCGGATGAGGCCGAACTTGTCCATATGGTTGCCACTGCCGCCGCGATTGACGACCGCCCCTCTGCTTTTCGCTATCCGCGTGGCGAAGGTGTTGGCGTAGAGATGCCCGAACAGGGCGTCCCGCTGGAAATCGGCAAAGGGCGTATCATGAAACAGGGTAGCCGTGTGGCGATCCTGTCCTTTGGCACCCGCTTGCAGGAATGCTTCAAAGCCGCTGAAAGCCTGTCACAACGGGGCATCACCCCGACCATTGCCGACGCCCGTTTTGCCAAACCGCTCGACCATGATTTGATCCGTGATCTGGTCGCCAACCACGAAGCGATCATTACCATAGAGGAGGGCAGCATCGGCGGTTTTGGTTCGCATGTGATGCAGTTCCTCGCCGAGGACGGGG
>CAMZLM010000204.1 GCA_947311485.1 uncultured Paracoccaceae bacterium | reverse complement strand
GGGGCGCTTTCGGTGTTCAGGGTGTTGATGCGAAACCGGCAAATGCCCGACAGGGTTATCTGATACCGCCCGTCCGCAGTTTCGGTGAACGATGTAACCCGCCCCGCGCATCCGATCTGGTGCAGTTGTGGGTCACCTGTGCCCGGAGAGGCAGGACGCGGTTGCACCAGACCAATCAGGCGATGATCCGTTTTCAGCGTGTCTTCCAGCATAGCCAGATAACGCGGTTCAAATATGTTTAGCGGCAGGCGTGCGCGCGGCAGCAAAAACACATTGGGAAGCGGAAAAACCGGAAGGGTCCGGGGCAGATTTGTGGCGTCAAAATGGATCAAAGGAAGATCATCGACGAGAGCTTGCGCCGTCCGGTTTTTGCCAATTCATCCATTGGGCCAAGGCTGTCGAAAATTTTGAACAACTGCGCCTTGGCGGCCCCGTCATTCCATTCCCGATCCCGTTTGAACAGGTCCAGCAATTGATTGATGGCCTCTTCTGTGTCGCCGGTCGCTGCCAAGGCGGTGGCCAGATCGAAACGTGCCTGATGGTCGTTTTCATCGGCGGCCAGCTTGGCTTTGAATTCTTCCAGCTCGTCCGCGTTTGCGGCATTTGCGGATAATTCCATTTGCGCCTTGATTGCGGTAAATGCCGGGTCTTTGGCGATTTCTTCGGGGGCATTATTCACAAGGGCTTGGGCCTGATCTGCCTCGCCCAAGGCAATATTGGCGCGGATCAGCCCCACATAAGCCCCGACATTCAGCGGCTCCTCGCCCAGAATTGCGGCAAATGTCTGGGCCGCATCATCATTTTCGCCATGCTCCAGCATTTCTTCGGCAACGGTGACTGCTTCGCTCAGGCCGCCATCTCCGGCAAGGGCGGCGGCTTTGTCGACGAATGTCTGAAGTTCGGATGGCGGCAGGGCACCTTGAAAGGCGTCAACGGGTTTACCATCGTGAAAGGCAAACACCGACGGGATGGATTGCACGCGCATCTGGCCTGCAATCATCTGGTTTTCATCCACATTGATTTTAACCATCTTGACCTTGCCGCCTGCCTTGGTCACGGCTGCCTCGAGTGCGGGGCCAAGGGTTTTACATGGCCCACACCAAGGGGCCCAGAAATCCACAATGACCGGTGTTTCCTTGGAGGCTTCGATTACATCCTCGACAAAGGTTGCTTCGGATACGTCTTTGATCAGGTCGCCCGCAGGGGCGTTGCCACCGTTAAGTTCAAGCATGGGGTTCTCTCGTTTTGAATTAGGTTACCCTAGATGTAGTGATTTCCATGGGGACCGGCAAGGGTTGCTATAGATCAAAGGTCGCAAACAGTGGCGCATGGTCGGACGGTTTTTCCCAGCCCCGCGCCGGACGGTGTACGCGGCTGGCGTGATTGCTGCCGGTGATATCCGGTGTGGCCCAGATATGATCGAGCCTGCGCCCCTTGTCCGCTGCATCCCAATCGCGTGCGCGATAGGACCACCATGTATAGATTTTGCCATCAGGAATATCCTGACGGGTCACATCCACCCAGTCGCCGGCATCCCGGGTTTCGGCAAGGGCCGCGACTTCTATCGGGGTGTGGGAAACCACCTTGAGCAGCTTTTTGTGATCCCAGACATCGTCTTCCAGCGGGGCGATATTCAAATCCCCGACCATCACGGATTTCTGCGGTTTTTCAGCGGCAAACCAGTCGCGCATTTCGGCTAGAAAATCGAGCTTGTGGGCGAATTTTTCGTTTACCTCGGGGTCGGCGACATCCCCGCCTGCCGGCACATAATAGTTGTGGATCGTCAGCCCGTTTTCCAGCATGCCCGCCACATGGCGTGCATCGCCCTTGTCGCAAAAATCCCGATGCCCCGCATCCTGCATCGGAATCCGCGACAGGATCATCACGCCATTATACCCCTTTTGCCCGCGCATCGCGGTGTATTTATAGCCCAGATCGGCAAATCCCTGTGTGGGCATCAATTCGGTCGGGGATTTACATTCCTGCAGGCACAATACATCGGGTTGTTCCTCTGCCAGAAGTTTCAGCACAATCGGTTCGCGCAGGCGGACAGAGTTGATATTCCAGGTGCAGATGGTGATGGGCATGGCGGGCTTTCGTTGTTTGAATGGCAAGCAGCGAAGCTATAATTTGTCGGGACCGGAATGTCACGTGTGCCGCTGGCAGATCATGCTGAAAAGAGACCTCGGCTCTGCTTCTAATTCCGCGGCACGCTGCCCATGGCGATAAAACTGTTGGAAAAAGGTCCGATCAATGCGGGTTTTTTGATCACGATGCTGATATTTCCAGCCTTGAACACCAGTTTACGCGTGGCATAGGCGATGCCCAAACCGATGATTCCAACGCCGTTGTTGCACCACGTTTCCCAGTTTTTCTGTGATGCGCGTAAATCCCAATCGAGCGGGCGTTCATCATAGAGACCAAAGCCGATGACGCTGCCATTGGCAACAGTGATAAACCCACGAGGGCTGTCTTCGTTTAGAAAGCCATAAGCAAGGGTTGAAGAGAAATTGATTATGGCAAGCGCATCACGCAATCCGGGGTCTGTATTCCACAACTTTGCAAAGTCGGAAAACCACGTTTCTGAAAACAATGCCGACATTCACCGCATCTCCTGTATGAGTGTGAGAGGCGATAAGTCCTCTGTCCGTGGCATTATGATATGAAAATATAAATTTTGTGTAACAATTTCGTTTGGATCCGACCCCAAGCCCGCACAACCATGCTGCCTGCTCGTTCATTTTGTGGCGAAGGGCAGCACAAAAAGACCCACCCGAGGGCAGGTCTTGTTCCGGTTTCGAAAAAGGGGTGTTTATCCGCGCGGCACGGTTCCCATAACGGTAAAGCTCTTGATGAACGGGCCAGCCATGGCCGGGTTTTTGATCATAGCACCGTAATCACCTACCTGAAATACCAGCTTGCGTGTGGTATAGGCCATTCCCAGCCCCATCATGCCCAAACCCTTTTTGCACCATTTTTCCCAATTTGCTTCGCTCGCGCGTAAATCCCAGCTTAACTCGCGCCCGTCATAGGCCCCGGTTTCGGTGACATGGCCATTTTCAACCTTGATGAATCCGCGCGGTTTGTCTTCGCCTTGAAAACCATACCCGATCACCGAATTGAAATTGATCTTGGCAAGGGCATCGCCCAGATCCGGATCGGCATTCCATGCCTTGCCAAATTCCGCTACCCAGTCTTCTGAAAATAATGCCGGCATTATCGCTTCTCCCTATTTCCCGCCTGAGGCGGTGTCTGATATCCTTCACACGTTATTGTCGTGTAATATGCACATATAGGAATATATCGCAAAAATCAAGGTTGCCCACCCCGTGCTCCGGACAAAAAAAGACCCGCCAAAATGACGGGCCAGTCCAGGGAGAATTTGTAAGTGTCAGGCTACCAGCCGATAGCCACCGGATTCGGTCACCAGCAATCTTGCGTTTCCCGGATCCGGTTCGATTTTCTGGCGCAGACGGTAGATGTGGGTTTCCAGCGTGTGAGTAGTCACGCCGGCGTTATAGCCCCATACCTCATGCAACAGCACCTCGCGGGCGACAACGCCGTCCTGGGCGCGGTACAGGAACTTGAGGATATTTGTTTCTTTTTCGGTCAGACGGATTTTTCTGTCTGCTTCATCAATCAGCATTTTTGCCGCCGGTTTGAATGTATACGGCCCAAGGGTGAAAACCGCGTCTTCGGATTGTTCATGCTGGCGCAATTGCGCACGAATCCGGGCCAGCAGCACGGGGAATTTGAACGGTTTGGAGACATAGTCATTGGCACCGGCATCCAGTCCCAGAATGGTGTCAGCATCCGTATCGTGGGCCGTCAGCATCACAATCGGGCATTTGACGCCTTGTTTGCGCATCAACCGGCACAGTTCGCGGCCATCCATGTCAGGCAGGCCCACATCCAGAATAACCAGATCGTAAATGGCTTCTTTTGCGCGTTCCAGACCGGCAGCACCATCGCCTGCCTCAAATACATCGAAATCTTCGGTCAGGACTAACTGGTCGGCCAATGCCTCGCGCAGGTCCTCGTCGTCGTCTACCATCAGGATTTTCTTAACGTTGCCCATGGGCCGGTGCTCCTTAAACTGTTAATTGTATACTTGTGCCTGTTTGCTGCTTTCGGCAATGTGCCTCACAACCTCGTGTCGATTTTCGTTGAAATGTTTCATAAACGGGGACAGACCACGGGCAATGTTACAAGGATAGGGCCGAATATGGCATTTTCGTTGAATACGGATGAACAGATTGCCCGGATGCGCGGGGATTTGCGGATGGGGTTGCCGGTGGTGATCCGTGATGGCGTGCAGGACTGGCTGGCAGCGGCGGTGGAAACCCTGACGGCGGACCGGCTGGCGGAATTGCGCGTTTGCGGGGAGGTGCAGCTGGCCCTGACCAACCGGCGGGCCCAAACACTGGCGGCACCGGCCTATGATGGCGATCTGGTGCGTATGATGGTGCAGGAAGACGTAAACTGGCTGCATGCCATGGCGGACCCGTCACTGGATTTGCAGGTGCCGATGAAAGGTCCGTTTGCCTTTATCCGAGAAGGCCGCGCCGATGTGCATCGCGCGGCGCTGCAACTATGTAAAAAAGCCGGTTTGCTACCGGCCATGGCGTTGGTGCCGGTCGATCGCGATTGCGGGGCGCTCAGCCGGATTGATCTGGCGGTGCTACAGGAAATCAACAA
The DNA here is from genome assembly GCA_947311485.1 of uncultured Paracoccaceae bacterium. GTDB lineage: Bacteria > Pseudomonadota > Alphaproteobacteria > Rhodobacterales > Rhodobacteraceae > Amylibacter. The sequence continues at coordinate 1,299 of CAMZLM010000204.1, read as the reverse complement.
CAGCCGTTCGCCGATGGAATTGATTTCCGGCGCGCGGGTGCCGCTGGAGGTCAAGGAGAACAGCCGTGTACATGTATTTCGCCGCAAAGATGGCGGCGAGGAACATTACGCCATTGAAATCGGACGCCCCAAACGCGGAGAACCCGTGCTGTCGCGCCTGCATTCCGCCTGTTTTACCGGTGATCTGATCGGGTCGTTGAAATGTGACTGCGGCCCGCAATTGCGCGCTGCCATGGCACAAATTGCCGCCGAGGGCAGCGGAGTTTTACTCTATATGAATCAAGAGGGACGCGGCATCGGGCTGGCCAATAAAATGCGTGCCTATTCCTTGCAGGATCAGGGGTTTGATACGGTAGAGGCCAATCACCGGTTAGGCTTCGAGGATGACGAGCGCGATTTCATGCTCGGGGCGGAAATGCTGCGTGCGCTGGGTTTTGAATCCGTGCGCCTGATGACCAACAATCCGCGCAAAGTTGCAATGATGCAACAGGCCGGCATTACAGTAGTTGAACGGGTGCCGTTGGCTGTGGGGGAAAACCCCCACAACAGTGCCTATCTGGCCACCAAGGCGAAAAAGAGCGGGCATCTGCTGTGACCCCGCGTTTTGACGACCTTGTTATCACCCATTGGGGGGCCCGATTTCAGGGACGGCGATTTCCGTGCGCTATCGGGCGCGGCGGTATCGGGGTAAAACAGGGCGAAGGCGATGGTATCACGCCCGTTGGCGCATTCGAACTGGCACGTATCTATTACCGCCCCGACCGTTTGAAATGCGCCGATGGGCGGATAATCGGCCTAACGGATGTCTGGTCGGATGACCCTTCGGTGCCGAATTACAACCACCTTGTGCGCAGCGCCCGACCTTCGTTCAGTCACGAAAAACTACGCCGCCCCGATCCACTGTATAACGCCTTCGGTGTGCTGACCTATAATTGGCCAAACGCTACTCCGGGTCAGGGTAGCGCGATTTTTCTGCATGTGTGGCGCAAACCCCGCCACCGGACCGAAGGCTGTGTCGCCTTTAGTCGCAGAGACCTGCTGTATATCTTTTGCAACTGGGGGTCCGGATCACGGGTGATTATCGGGCGGTGAGGCTTTGCAGGGTCGGTGGCACGGGTACGGAGAAAGACGGACGCATTATTCAGCATGTTGACGCAAGGCTATGCTGGTCAGAATTCCGAACACCAATCCCCAAAGAGGTGCGCCGATGCCAAAGAAGCTGATGCCGGAAACGGTGGTCATAAAGGTGACAAGAGCGGCGTCACGTTCCGGATTGGCGAGGGCGTGGGATAGGCTCGC
>CAMZLM010000203.1 GCA_947311485.1 uncultured Paracoccaceae bacterium | reverse complement strand
CGTCCAGTGTCGATACAAGGGTTTGAAACGAGGTTGCTTTTTCCAAGATGCTCTCCTCCAGATTGATCTTCTGGAAGAAGTTGAATCAGACAATACTCACCTCTGCAAACCCAATGTGCTATTCATGCGATCCCCCTGACAGGGTCAGATACGCAGCCCCTGTTCGTCAAACAAGAACAGATGTTGATGGTCAAAGCCCAGATGCACGGTATCGCCGACCGCATGGCTATGTTGGCCAAACAGGCGCACCGTGAACAGTTTGTCTGTGTTCAAATCCACATAAACCATGGTGTCGCTACCGAGCTGTTCAACGTGGCTTATCTGGCCGGATAGTGGGCCGCTGTCGCCGATTTGTACGTTCTCGGGGCGCAGGCCAACGGTTTTTGCCCTGCTTTCACCGATCATTTCGGCGGGCAGGAAATTCATTGCGGGCGACCCGATAAAACCGGCCACAAACAGGTTGGCCGGCTGGTTGTATAATGCCATCGGCGAGCCGATTTGTTCCACACGTCCGTCGCGCAAGACTACGATTTTGTCGGCAAGGGTCATGGCCTCGGTCTGGTCATGGGTTACATAGATCATCGAGGCATCCAGCGCCCGATGCAGACGTGCGATTTCAAGACGGGTATTCACCCGCAGCGCCGCATCGAGATTGGACAAAGGTTCGTCAAACAGGAACAGTTTCGGTTTGCGCACAATGGCGCGGCCAATGGCGACGCGCTGGCGTTGCCCGCCCGAGAGTTCAGCCGGGCGGCGATCCAGATAGCTGTCGAGTTGAAGCATCTTGGCGGCCACATCCACCCTTTCGTCAATATAGGATTTCGGGTGTTTGGCCTGTTTCAGCCCCAGCGCCATGTTGTTGCGCACAGTCAGGTGGGGGTAGAGCGCATAGGTTTGGAACACCATGGAAATACCGCGTTTTGACGGCGGTGTGTCATTGACAACGGCCCCTTCTATTGCGACCTCGCCCGCGGTGGCGTCCTCCAGCCCGGCAATTACCCGCAGCAAGGTGGATTTGCCACAGCCCGAGGGGCCGACAAAGACGACGAATTCGCCCGGCTCTACCTCGAGCGAAATGTTTTTCAGCACCTCGACAGAGCCAAAGGATTTACAGATGTTGGTCAGGCTGAGGGAACTCATGGTGTGCTCCATTGGGCAAGGTTGATTTCGTGCCCCGTGCGGATACTTTCATCGGCAGCAAGGCAAATACGCAGGGATTGAATCGCGTCATTCATGTGGCGGGTCAGGTCGAGGTTTTTGCGGATTGCAGCCAGAACATAGGCCTGTTCCAGATCGCAAAGCGCCTGATGGCCCGGTTCATCGGGCAGATCAATGCGTTGATCGGCACCATTGGCTGGATGCACCAGCAGTGATCCGACCTTGGTGTGGCTGTCCACATCTGCCGATCCGCCGGTTTCCGCACCAACAATGGAAACGGAGCCATTCGGGGAAAGGATATCTTTGACGAAATAGGCGGTTTCGGAGATCATCGGTCCCCAGCCGGCCTCGTACCAACCACAGGATCCATCGTCGAACAGCACCTGAAACTGGCCGTAATTATACATGTCCGGTGCGATTTCATCAGACAGGCGCAGGCCCATGCCGCGCACGGTCAAGGGCTGTGCGTCGGTGATCTGGCACATCACATCCACATAATGCACCCCGCAATCGACAATCGGCGAGGTGGTCTGCATCAGGGCTTTGTGGGTTTCCCATTCGGCCCCGCTGGATTGCTGGTTCAGGTTCAACCGGAACACATAAGGGCCGCCGAGCGCGCGGGCTTCGCCGATCAACCGTTGCCAGCTCGGATGGTGGCGCAGGATATAGCCGACCACCAGCTTGCGATCGAGCTGTCGCGCGCAGGCCACCACCCGTTCCGCATCGGCCACCGTGGTTGCCAGCGGTTTTTCCACAAACACATCCGCCCCCGCCTGCATGGCGGTAATGGCGAAATCGGCGTGGCTGTCGGAATAGGTGCAAACAGCCACGAGATCGGGTTTCAGCTCTTTCAAAGCGACGATGTAGTCATCGGTCAACGGATAGTCCGCCAGTTCCGGCGGTAAATCGGGGGGCGTCCGGTTGACCAGTCCGACGATTTCAAACCCCGGATTGTGGTGATAGGCCAGCGCATGGCTGCGCCCCATATTGCCAAGGCCTGCGATCAGAACACGGATCATTTCACCGCCCCCGAAGTAATCCCGCGGATCATCTGGCGCGAGAATAGAACATAGATCACCAGTGCGGGCAGAATTGCCAGCGACAGTGCCGACAGGACGGCGTTCCAGTTGGTGACAAACTGCCCGATAAATACCTGCGATCCCAGAGTCAGGGTTTTGGTGGCCTCGGACGGGGCAAGGATCAACGGGAACCACAGGTCATTCCAGATCGGGATCATGTTGAACACCGCCACCGTGGCCATCGCGGGCCGGACCAAGGGCAGAACCAGTACGAAAAAGATCCGGTATTCCGACAGGCCATCAATGCGGCCCGCACTCTTTAGGTCATCGGACACCTGTTGCATGAATTCCGACAGAATGAATATCGCCAGCGGCAGTCCCTGCGCCGTGTAGACAAGGATCAATGCGGTAAGCGTATTTACCAATCCGCTCGCCACCATCATTTGCAAAATCGCCACGGTGCCGATGCGGATCGGGATCATGATTCCCAGCGCCAGATACAGGCCCAGCAGCGTGTTGCCCTTGAACCGGTATTCCGACAGGGCAAAGGCGGCCATGGCCCCGAACAGCAGGATGCAAAACAGGGACACCAGCGTCACGACCATCGAATTCTGAAAATACTGCATGAAATCGCCCTGCTTCAGGACAGTTTCATATCCGATCAGCGAAAAGCTGTCCGCGTCCGGCAGGGCCAGGGGTTCGCGAAAGATTTTCTTGCGGGTTTTAAAGCTGTTGATGATGATCACAAACACCGGAAACAGCGCGATCAGGGTATAGGTGATCAGGGCGGCGTGGGCGGCAATGCTGCGGCCAAGGTTGTTTCTACTGCTGCGCATGACGACCCCCTAGAACTGATACCGACGCAGGCGCGTCTGGATGGCGAAAAGGTAGATGCACACGCCTACAAGAATGATCCCGAACATGGCCGATGCAATTGTCGACCCCATGTAGGGATCACCGAGCTGCAATTGAAAGCCAAAGAAGGTGCGATACATAAACGTCCCCAGAATGTCGGTCGAGAAATCCGGCCCCGCCAACGCACCCTGAATGGTATAGATCAGGTCAAACGCGTTGAAGTTCCCTACAAAGGTCAGCACCGAAATGATCCCGATAGAAGGCAGGATCAACGGCAGCTTGATCTTCCAAAAGGCCGACATGCCGGTGATGCCATCACATTCAGCGGCCTCCAGCACATCATCGGGGATCGACAGAAGGGCGGCGAAAATCAACATCATCGGAATGCCGATAAACTGCCACACGGAAATAAGCGCGATAGTGGTCAGGGCGTATTCTTCCTTGCCAAGCCACGGGGCGAACAGGAATTTCAAACCGACCGCATCGAGCATCGACGGGGTAATACCCCAGATCGGCGACAGGATCAGCTTCCAGGCGAAACCGACGATCACAAAGGACAGGATCGTCGGGATAAATATAGCGGTGCGATAGAATTTCGCGAACCGCAAACGGGGGTTGGACAGGATTGCCGCCAGCGCAATGCCGATCGGGTTTTGTACCAGCATATGGATCAGGAAAAACCACGCGTTGTTGCCCAGAGCATTCCAGAAATCGGCGGACCAGCGCGGGTCCTGAAACAGTTTGTAAAAATTCTGCAAACCAACAAAGACCCGGCTTTTGTCGATTTCGTTGAACAGGGAATTCTGCATGGTGCCAAACAGCGGCAAAATCATAATGGCCGTGTAGACCAGCACCGCCGGTGCCAAAAATACCGCAATATGCCAGCGGGTTCGTTTTTTATGTGGTTGTGTAGACATGTTGCGCCCCCGCGAATGAACGGGGCGACCTGCGCCGCCCCGAAATCGATTTATTGTTGTGGTTTGTACCAGCTGGCCAAACCTTTTTGCATCCGTGCGGCGGCATCTTCGGGTGTTTCGCTGCCTTTGATGACGGCAACCGATGCGTTCCACATGTCTGTTTCCAGATTAGGCTCGCCCCGCGACAGGATTTGATAGGTCGGACGAATGGTGCTCTCGCACTGGCCGCGCCAGCTGACAAATTCCTGCGCCAGCGGGTCATCCATTTTCACGTCGTGGTTGGACAAGGAAAAGAACCCCGGCAGTGCGTTGGCGTAAAGCGAGGCAAATTCGGCGCTGCCCATCCAGTTGAGGAACTCTTTCACCTCTTTGGGGTGTGCGGTGGCCTTGTTCATGCCCATGGCAATGTCGGTGTGATCCGAAATGTAGCAGGTGTCGCCGGCATTTTTAACTGGCGGATAAAAAGCCCCCATCTCGAAATCGGCCTGTGTGTTGAAACCGCTGATTTCCCATGATCCGGCCGGATAAATCGCCGCCCGCCCGAGGGTGAACAGGTTCTGGCTGTCGGGGTAGGTCTGGGCCTCATAGCCGTCGCCGAGATAATCGCCCCATTTTGCCAAGGACGCGAAAGCATCCACCCATGGCTTGTCCGTAAGTTTGGACGTGCCATTGATCAGGCCCAGCCGGCCTTCTTCGCCTTTCCAGTAGTTCGGCCCGATGTTGTAATAGCCCATCGTGGCGGCTTCCCACTGGTCATTGGTGCCCATGGCCATTGGTAAGTAATTGCCGTCTGCCTTGATTTTGTCCAGTGCAGCAAAAAATTCCCCTTCGGTTTTGGGAACGTCGACGCCGACCTCTTTGAAGGCCTCTTTGTTATAGATAAACCCGTGGATGACCGACGCCATCGGCATGCAATAGGTGGCGGACCCGTCATCGGTGCTCCAGCCGGATTTGGCAACCGGACCAAAGTTTTTCATCCCGTCCAGATCCTGAATGGCGGCCAGATGGCCTTTTTCGTACAGGGCAAGGGACACATCGAACGGACGGCAGGTGATCATGTCACCGGCGGACCCGGCGTCGAGCTTGGAGTTCAGCGCCGCATTGTATTCACCCGGTGCAGTGGGGGTAAATTTCACCTTGATACCGGCGTGGCTGGCCTCAAATGCGGGGATGATTTTATCCTGCCAGATTGTCAGGTCATCATTGCGCCAGCTTTCGATGGTGATGGTAACCTCCTCGGCAGCGGCCATGCCGCCCACGACCAGACATGAAGAGAGCATAAGCCCCCTGGTCAGATGATTGATTTTCATTTTCTTCTCCCTTTTTCGCGGTTTTCCACGTGTTTTACCGAATGCTTTACGGTTTTAATTCCAAAAGTGCTGTGCGCAGGTTTTGTCCGGCCTGCGCCAACAACCTGTCTGCTTGCGTGCAGGACGTTGCCCCCATCGCCAGCATGACGGCAGGTTTTACCTTACCATTGGCCTTGTCAAGGAAGCTGGCGGCCAGCGGTGTCGATATTCGGGCAATCCGGGCGACAATGCGGGTGGCCCGGTCGCGCAACTTGGCGTTGTCGGCCTGTAGATTGACCATCAGACCGTCATAAACATGCCCGAGCTTAATTCCCATCAAGGTCGACATCATATTCAGCGCAATCTTCTGCGCCGTTGCTGCGCCAAGGCGGGTTGATCCGCTGATAGGTTCCGGCGGCGTGGGCAAGTGAATCGCAACATTGGCCAGATTGGCAATCGGGCTGTCGGGGGTGTTGCAGATGGCAATCGTTTGCGCGCCCTTTGCCTGTGCGTGTTGCGCAATCGCCAGCGGATAAGGCGTGGAGCCGCTGGCCGAAATAGCAATTACACAGTCTGCTTCGGAGATTTGAGAGGCATCATCCAGAGCTGTTTGTGTGTCATCCTCGACATCCCCTGCCAGATGGGTGAGGCTGGCCTGCCCACCGGCCAGCAAAATCCGGATGGAGCGGGCAGGGATGCCAAATGTGCCCGGCAGTTCCAGCCCGTCGGCCATACCCATAAGGCCAGAGCTGCCGGCCGCAACGTAAAACAGCTTGCCGTTTTTTAGCAGAGTGTTAGCCATTAATGCGGCGCCCTGCTGAATATCCGGCTGCGCCTGCGAAACGACCTGCGCGGCTGCTGTTTGCGCCTGAAACAGCATGTCCAAAATGGCGCTATCTGCCATCTGGTCCAACCCGCAGGCATCGGGGTGCGCTGTTTCGGTGGTGCGAAGAGTCATTCGTTGCTCCGGAAGGGGAATCGATTAGGTTGCAATACAAATACCAAATAAATACCTTTTGTCTACCTTTTTCCCTCCAATGTCGAAATCATCGCACGTTCGGCGCAAAAATAAACAAGAGACTTGCGAATTTTACTATAAACCCCCAAAAGGTATGCTAAAGGTATGTAATGATGCAAACGAATCATATTTACGTAATCGGCGTGGATGGTGGCGGCACGGGGTGTCGCGCTGCGGTGGCTGATATGGAGGGATCTGTGCTTGGCTGCGGTCAGGGCGGACCTGCGAATATTTCCACAAACACGGCGCAGGCGGCAACGAACGTTATGGCGGCGATCAAGGATGCTTGGCGCGCTGCGGGTCTGCAAGCCGGTGAAGTGCAGCCCGCTGTTTGCGTGCTGGGGCTTGCCGGGGCGAACAGCCGTGAAAGCGTTGATGCATTTGTGCGGCATTTCCCCTTGGCGTCCCCCTATATTTGCGATGACCGTGAAACCAACCTACGGGGGGCCATGGGGCAGGGTGACGGGTGCGTTGCCGCGATCGGTACGGGGTCATTTTTCTGTCTGCGCAAGATGGGGCAGGATACGCACATCGGGGGCTGGGGCCCGGTGATTTCGGACGAAGGCAGCGGGGCTTTGTTGGGCCGTGAACTCCTCCGGCTCTGTCTGCATGCAGAAGAGGGACGGTGTGCCCATAGTGATCTGACAAAATCGGTTTTTGCCGGATTTTCCGGCTCTCGTAGCAGGCTCTCGGAATTTGCAATTCAGGCCGCGCCAGGTGAGCTCGCGGCCTTTGCCCGACAAATTGTTTCCGCTGCGGCCGGTGGCGATGTGAACGGGGAGAAATTGTTGGAAGCCGCAACCAAAGAGGTTGTCGCCTGTATTCAGGCAACCGGTTTTCGGGGTCAGGTCCCGCTGTATCTGGTTGGCGGCCTTGGCGCGGTTTACGCCAAACGTCTCCCGCTGACATTGCGAAAATATGTGACACCTCCCAAGGGGCGTGCGCTGGATGGTGCCTTAGAGATCGCTATGGAATTGGGATGTAAAGGGGGACAGAAAAATGCCGGTTAGAGATTTGCTGGAGCCAGACAACTGGCTCGTACCACGTTCCGGTCCGCGTTATCTGCAGCTACGCAAACATTTGGAGCAAGCTATTCTTTCGGGGGAGTTGGCACCGGATACCGCCCTGCCGAGCGAACGCGAGATTGCCCAGATCACCGGCCTGTCCCGGGATACCGTGCGTAAAGCGGTTGAAAGTCTGGTTGCCGATGGCCGAATCCTGCAACGGCGGGGGTCGGGGTCGTTTGTGGCAGCGAAAATGGAGAAGGTTCAGCAATCGCTGTCGCAATTGACATCCTTCAGCGAAGACATGGCCCTGCGGGGCAAGACGGTTGAATCTGTCTGGTTGGAACGGGGGGTGTTTCTGGCATCGGAACAGGAAACAGAGGTCCTGCAATTGCCTGCAGAGGCCTCCGTTGCGCGGATCGCCCGATTGCGTCGTGCAGATGGCGTGCCTCTGGCGATTGAACGGGCGTCTCTGCCGCTCGATATTTTGCCTAATCCGCTTATCGTGGAAACATCTTTGTACGAAATCCTCGCGCGTGATGGTTTGCGGCCGGTTCGGGCTTTGCAGCGGATTTCGGCGGGGAACCTCGGGCAGGGGGACGCCGCGTTGTTGATGGTCGAAGAAGGCGTTGCCGGGCTTACAATCGAGCGCACGTCCTTTCTGGCGTCGAGACAAGTGGTGGAATTCACCAAATCAATCTATCGCGGCGATGCCTATGATTTCGTCGCGGAACTGCAAATATCAGGTTAATCGGAGCAAACTTTGACCCAGACCCACACTTTTATGCGCCGGGAAATAGAACAAATACCGCAGGCAACGCGCGATTTTCTGAGTAACGGCATGGCCCCTGTCATCGCGGCGGCTGCGCAATTACGGCGGGCACAGCCCCGTTTCATGGTGACCACGGCACGGGGGTCGTCGGATCATGCGGCGACGTATCTGAAGTATGCGTTTGAATTGTCGATGGGGTTGCCCGTCGCGTCGGTCGGGCCGTCTGTGGCCTCTATTTTTGCGGCTCCACTGAAATTGGACGGGGCCGCTTTCCTCGGAATTTCCCAGTCAGGTCAAAGTCCGGATATCGTGAGCATGGCCAAATCCGCCCGTGACCATGGCGCGGTTTGTGTGGCGATTACCAATGATGTTTCCGCGCCACTGGCGCAACAATGCCAGCACAGTATCGATATTTGTGCAGGGGCGGAAATCAGTGTTGCCGCGACGAAAACCTTTGTCTGCTCGGTGGTGAGCGGGCTGGCGTTGTTGGCGCATTGGCAAGAGGATACCGTCCTGTTGGAGGCACTGAACCGGCTGCCGGCGCAAATGGAAAAAGCCGCTCAAATCCACTGGCCGCAGCTGCTGGAGTCCATGCGCAAACGGCAATCCTTGTTGGTTCTGGGGCGTGGTCCGGGGCTTGCAATAGCCAATGAAGCGGCCTTGAAATTCAAGGAAACCTGCCAAATACACGCGGAATCCTATTCCTCGGCCGAGGTTCTGCACGGCCCTGTTGCGGTGCTGTCCGAGGGAGATGTGGTATTGGCACTAAGCGCGCGGGATGCTGCGCAGGGGGCCATCAACGCCGTTGCGGAACAGCTGAGCGTGCGGGGGGCTTCGGTTTTTGTCACCAGCGATGTGGTGCGGCGCCCAGAGCAGCTGGGTTTTGTGTCCACGGGGCATGCGCTCACCGATCCGTTGCTGTTGATTGTGTCGTTTTATGCCTTCATCGAACGGCTTGCGCTTGCGCGCGGGCTTAATCCAGATGAACCACGAAACCTTAAGAAAGTGACGGAAACGGTATGACGGTATTGGGAACGGCCTTTTGGGGCTGCGATATTTTTGATGGGCAAAAGCGCCTGAAAAACCATGCGTTGCTGGTCGCCGGTGGCAGGACCAAAGGGGTGGTGCCGATCGCAGATATTCCGGATGGGTTTCGACGTCGCGCGACTGAGGCGGCACTGATCGCGCCGGGTTTTGTTGATCTTCAGGTAAATGGTGGTGGGGGGGTGTTGCTTAACGATGCGCCCACAGTCGACGGAATACGCCAAATTTGTCAGGCGCATCTCCCGTTTGGCACCACGTCCCTGTTGCCGACGCTGATTACAGATACGCCGGAAAAGACGCGGCAAGCAATTGAGGCGGTGCAGTCGGCTGTGAGGCAAGGTGTGTCCGGGGTGGCTGGTCTGCATCTTGAAGGGCCGCATTTGTCCACAACGCGCAAAGGGGCGCATGACGGCATGTTGGTTCGTGAAATGGGGGTGGGCGACCTCGAAATGTTGTGCGACGCGGTAAAGGGATTGCCGAGCCTGATGGTCACTGTTGCCCCCGAAACGGTTTCCGGCAGTCAGATTTCCAAGCTGACCCTCGCTGGTGTGCGGGTGTCTCTGGGGCATTCCGATACGGGGTTCGTTCAGGCGCAGAATGCGGTTCGGGCGGGTGCATGTTGTGTGACCCATTTGTTCAATGCCATGAGCCAGATGGTCAATCGTGAACCGGGGCTTGTTGGGGCCGCGCTGGAGTTTGGAGGCTTGTCGGCTGGTTTGATTGCGGATGGAATACATGTGGATCCGGTTTGTATTCGGACTGCGTTGCGGGCGAAACAGGGACCGGGCCATATATTTTTGGTTACGGATGCGATGGCGACCATTGGTACGGATCTGCGCGAGTTTTATTTGAATGGCCGCAGAATTATCCGTACGGGCGGGCGTTTGACGCTGGAGGACGGTACGCTTGCGGGGGCGGATCTCGATATGATTTCAGCGGTGCAATATATGCATCGGGAAATTGGATTAAGTGTAGAGCAGGCACTCGCAATGGCAAGTTATGCGCCAGCGCAGGTTATTGGGCGCACGGATGAAATTGGGCATTTGGTCCCCGGGGCCAAGGCGGATTTCCTGTTGTTGAGTCACGATTTGTCCATTCTGGAAGTCTGGCAGGGCGGGAAACAAGCCGGCTGTTAGGGCTTGCTTTTCAATTGGTGCAGCGGCAAGGCTGCAGCATGACAGATAAAAACCTTGCTTTGGGTCATGCGGCGATGCTGGCCTTTTCCATTTTGATCGCGGGATCCTTCAGCCTCGGTGTGCAGATCGCCAATATGGTTGATCCGGCGGCCTTGACGGCAGTCCGGTTTTTGATCTCTGGCGCAATCGTTGGCGGTATTGCCGTGTTTATGCCCGGGTTCAAACGGGAATATTTTCGCGCGCCTTGGCGGTATCTGGTGTTGGGCGGATTGTTTGCAATCTATTTCACCCTGATGTTTGAGGGCCTGAAAACCGCGGCACCGGTGGCGGGGGCGGCGGTGTTTACGTTGACGCCGGTTTTGTCGGCCTTTTTCGGCTATTGGTTGTTGCGACAAATCACAACGCCGTGGATGGCGCTCGCGTTGCTGATCGGGGCGGCGGGCGCGCTCTGGGTGATTTTTCAGGGGGATTTCGGGGCCTTTCGCCGGTTCGAGGTCGGGCGTGGGGAGTTGATTTATTTCGTCGGATGCGTGGCGCATGCATTATACACGCCGATGGTGCGCAAGCTGAATCGGGGGGTGCCGGTGGCGGTGTTTACCTTTGGCATGATTTTTGCCGGGTGCCTGATTTTAACGATCATAAGTGCGCCCGCTTTGCTGGCGACCCCTTGGGGCAGTTTGCCGCCTATTTTCTGGGTGGGCCTGTTGTATGTGTCGGTCTGTGCCAGCGCGATGACGTTTTTCCTGTTGCAGTTTGCGGCGATGCGGCTGCCGGCGGCAAATGTGATGGCCTATACCTATTTGACGCCCTCATGGGTGATCCTATGGGAAATAGCACAGGGTCATGCGCCGCCACCGCCGGTTATTCTGGTGGGGGTCGGGGCGACCTTTTGGGCGCTGTTAATGCTGCTGCGTCAACCGGCGGCATCAGGGAAATAGCGGGCCAAAGACCTTGTAGTGGAGCGATTCGAGCACAACGGCATTTGTATTCAGGGTCAGCGCCTTGTTTACGGAGCCATCTTTTTCAAATAATCCGGCATACCAGCCGCGTTCGGATTGCAGGCCTTTTATCGCGCCCAGTAGCAATTCCGTGTAGTCATCGCGCATTAACGCCCACCAGCCAAAGCTGGCCTTGGTGGACAGGCCCCGTTTGTCGGATACGTCCTTGCGGCGCGCGGTAACAGTGACGAAAGGCGTATAATCCATCAACACGGCATTATAGGCAAAATAGGGTTTACCGCGAATGTGGTCTTCGCTCAGGGCGGTTAGTACGCCAGTTTCCCGAAACCGGAATTTTTGCGCCTGATAAACGGCCGTTGCCACCAGCCGGGCATCCTTGCGCCAACCAAATTCAAGCGACTCGAGGAGAAAGGGTTCCGAAGTGGTAATCGACGACACCCCGTGCGAATCGGCGGTGCGAATATCACCGGGTAGAATAATGGATTTGTATTGTTGCAGCCGTAAAATCGGTTTGTATTGCTCTGCGAGCGCCACATCCAGACCGATGAGCATTCCGATGCGACCGGCGTATTGTTCGTAGCCAATCCGGCCTTCCTGTACCAGATGGTTATAGGCCTGTTCGCGTATGGCAATGCCCTGAAACCGACCATTCTGCACCAAAAGTTGTAGTTTCCATTTCCCCAACAGTTGTTGCGCCTGTGGTCGGTATTCAGGAAAGGCATTTGTCGCAATCAGCATGCCGCTTATCAGGCGCATAATGTCGAGAGCGGACCAACCCAACCCGGCTGCAGAAGGTTTGTTGGCGTAATCGGTCATTTCCAACGTGGCGGTGTTGTAGACCTTGTTGGGCAACTTGCCCTGATACAGGGGCAGTCGTGCGAGCGATGCGAGCAGACGTGACAGGCGGTGCGTAGCATCGGCGCGCGAAATGACCCCGAGCTTATAGGCCGCGGTCAGGGCGAGGAAATATCCGCCCTCATCCCAGAGCGTGGTTGACTTGAACTTGTTGACGGAGGCAATCAGCCCGGTTTTACGATCCTCGTTAGCAATGAAATAGGCCCAGGCTGTGCGGGCAAATTGAAATTCTTCTGCCGTCAGACGGGATTTTATCGGGGTCGGGTATTCGCCGGCCAATGCCACGGCCACCGAGAGGTAAAATCCGGCAAGAGCCAAGAGGACCTGTTTCAAGAATAATCGTACCCGCAATAACCCGTCCTGCCGTTATGTTTCCCCTTGTTTAAGGCCAAATAGCAGCGAAAGTGTTAATCGACGGATGTTTCCAGCGTTTCCGCGATGAATTTTTCGAAATGCTCGAGGTTGACGGCTTCGTACTGGCCAAAGCTCTCCATCCAGACAGAGGCATCCTTGAGCGCTTCGGGCGCGAGCTTGCACCATTTCACCCGACCGCGTTTTTCCTGTTCGATCAATCCGGCGCGGCCGAGAATTTGCAAATGCTTGGAAATCGCGGCCAGGGACATGGCAAATGGTTCGGCAACATCGGTGACGGCCATGTCGTCCTCCAGCAGCATTGTCAGGATGGCGCGGCGAGTCGGATCGGCAAGGGCGGAAAAGGTCAGGTCAAGGGGGTCGCTCATACAGAACAGGTAGCGGTTGAATGGGGGGCAGGTCAACGGCTGCCTATGGGCGTGGGTTTGATTTGGATCAAACGAATGCGACCCTTTTACTCGAAAAATCAAAATTTTCTTGCCTATCGGGTGAAAACCTTTATCGCATATGGAACCAAAAACTTCAGAGATCGTCGAGCATGAATGATATGTCCGGGCCCGCAAGCGCCAAACCTTTACCCGTTGCCGAAGCCAAAGAGTCTGATCTATCCGCCCGTGACTGGGTGCGGGTCCTCGCCAAATACCGTGAACCGAATACAAAGCGCAGTGTATGGGAGCTGGTTGTAACCGCCGTTCCCCTGATTGCATTGTTTGTGACGGCGCGGTTGGTTTTGCCGATCAGCATTTGGTTAACCATTGCCCTTTGCGTTATTGCAGCCGGGTTTCTGGTTCGGCTTTTCATTATCCAACACGATTGCGGGCATGCGTCCATGTTCAAATCCCGGGCTGTGAATGACTGGGTTGGCCGGTTGCTCGGGGTTGTGACTTTGACGCCCTATGACGTCTGGAAGCGCAGCCACGCGATCCACCATTCTGCGGCGGGGAACCTCGACAAGCGCGGTGTGGGGGACATTTATACAATGACGGTGCGTGAATACCTTGAAAGCCCCACATGGCGGCGTTGGTGGTATCGGATTTACCGTCACCCGATTACGCTGTTTATGTTTGGCCCAATTCTGATTTTCGGCCTGTTCAACCGGTTTCCTGTCGGCTCGCTGACTGGCAAGTTGTTTTGGCTCAGCTCGATGGGAACAAACGTTGCTTTGGTCCTGTTTTCGGCGCTGATGATGTGGATCATGGGCTGGTGGCAGTTTACCCTGATTTTCGGCTTGATCAGTTTTGGCGGCGCGGCGATCGGCATGTGGCTGTTTTATGTCCAACATCAGTTCGAAGGTGTGGAGTGGGACGAAAACGAAGAATGGGATCTGCATGATTCGGCTCTGTTTGGAAGTTCCTTTTATGATTTGCCAACGCCGCTGCGCTGGATTTCCGGCAACATCGGGATTCACCACGTGCATCACCTCTATAGCCGGATCCCGTTTTATCGCCTGACAGAGGTGTTGAAAGATCACCCTGTGCTGAAAAATATTCGCCGCATGACCTTTCGCGAGAGCCTGAGCTGTGTGCGTTTGCACCTGTGGGACGAACAGGAGCGCCGGATGATTGCCTTTGCCGAGGTGCGGGCCTAACGCGAAACGCTATGGCCCTATCAATTGCCGTCTTTGGGTTTTCACAGCGGCGCAAGAATAGAAAAGCCCCGAAACGCGGTTGTGTTTCGGGGCTTTTTATTGGGGTGTCTGAAAGCGGTTAAAGGCGAGATATCCTAGTCCTTGCGGAAGTGGCTTTTCTCGCGGGGTTTGCCGTGCCAGCCGGTTTTACCTTTGTCGCGGCCGCCATCCCGGCCACCGTCACGGCCACCACGGAAATCGTCGCGTCCGCCGCCACGCTCATCGCGCCCGCCACGGAAAGAAGGGCGTCCGCCACGGCTGTCGCCATCGCGTGTTTCCCATTTTTTGATCAGGGCAACGGCAAAGGTATCGCGATAAATCACGCCTTCGTTGCACCAAACCAAGGAAACCTGATCCCCATCGACCGATTCAACGGCCATGCGCGGAGATCCGCAAATCAGAGTGGCGAGATCGCCTGTTTTGAAACTGGCCATGGAAGAATCCTTTTTGAATGGCGCGGGTATGACGTTTGCCTATAGGCAAAAGCCGGCGAAAAGAAAAGGGTCGTTAGTAGTGTGATGGCGGAAAACCCAGGTTTTCCATCGACAGAGTACCGGTTATGATCAGCGCGCATATCGCGGCCCAAACAATTGTCGCAACCAGCGTTACAATTTTCATGCGTTTCTTGATTTGAGGATTGGCAGGGGCCGACGCAGGTGTTCCGGGAACAACGTCGCCGGCCTCCTCCTGGCTTTGCAGACGTAGGGGCAGGATCACGAACAAGGTCATGAACCACACAACGGCATAAAGGACTATTGAAGCGCTAATTGTCATGGTGGGTTCCTTCTAAACCTGTTCCAGTTCTACCAGTGTACCGGTAAAATCCTTGGGATGCAAAAACAGCACGGGTTTGCCATGGGCACCGATTTTGGGTTCGCCGGTGCCCAGCACACGGGCACCGCTGGCGGCCAGATGATCCCGCGCGGCAAGGATGTCCTCGACCTCGTAACAGATGTGGTGAATGCCGCCGCTTGGATTCTTTTCCAAAAAGCCCTTGATCGGGGAATCCTCACCCAAGGGATAGAGCAATTCTATTTTGGTGTTGGGCAGGTCGATAAACACCACGGTCACCCCGTGGTCCGGTTCGTCTTGTGGCGGATTGACCTTGGCCCCCAAAGTGTCGCGATACAGGCTTATGGCTGCGTTCAGGTCCGGTACGGCAATGGCCACGTGATTCAAGCGTCCGATCATTTGGCGTCTCCTTTATTTCAGCGCAGGTATGGGCTGTGTGCGGTGAAAAAGCAATGTGACAAAGGGAGGGATGGATAAACTTTGTGGAAATCTTGAATTTGTTAGGGGCCTGTTAGGATTGTTGGGATCGAATGGAGCAAACGACTCACTTTACCTTGGGGGTACACATGGAGGGAACAGCCAGAAAAATCGTCTCTGGATCATCGGGACGGCGTCCGTTGGTGGGCATTACAATCTTGTTGGTCGAGGATAGCCGCTATTGTTCGGAGGCCGTTCGTATGATGTCGCAACGGTCCGGTTCACGGTTACGGCGTGCAGATTCGCTGCGTGTCGCGCGACGGCATTTGGCGATCTATCGACCGGATGTGGTGATGATTGATCTGGGGTTGCCGGATGGTTCCGGTGTGGATCTGATCCGTGAATTACGCATGGCAGGGGCCTGGGTGCCGGGGATTGTCGCGGTCAGCGGCGATGACGGCGGTTCGGCCCGTTCTGAAGCCATGGAGGAAGGGGCCAGCTGCTTTCTGGCCAAGCCTTTGGTGGATTTGGCCAGTTTTCAACAAGTGATTCGGGCGCTTGTTGATCGGGATTCACCTCCCAAACCTTTTGTTCCACAGATTGTAACCGGACCGATGCGGTTGGATATGCGCGCTTTTGTGGATGATCTCGGGCATGTGGGCGGGCAGTTGAATAGGGCTTTGCAGGGCAATGATCGCCAAAAACTGCGGTATCTGGCCCAGTTCACGCGATCTATTGCCCAAACAGCACAGGACCACGAACTGATGGAGAGCGCTTCGGCCTTTATGGCACGGTTGCGTGGTGGTCAAGCCTGGCACACGGCTGGTGCACGGGTTTTGGTGCAGGTCAAGGACCGGTTGACCGATGCGCCAGCGATCTAATCAGATCAGGGGGCAGGTTCCGGACATAAAAAAACGACGATGTCTGGGAGGAAACACCGTCGTTCTTGACGCGGACAACAGGAAATGCGTTAACCTGCCGCCGAATAGGGTATTAGCGGCCGTATACGGCTTCGTGTGCGGTTGATTTAATGCTGCTATAGGTCAGGCCAAGATCGGCCAACTCAAGGCGGGACAGGCTGCGCAGCTCGGACACTGTTTTGCGGAACATATAGTGTTTCACAGCACGGTCCTTGAGGTGAGCAAAAGCGTTGCTGAATGTGGCGGTGTTCAATGCGATGTTTGTTGTGATGGAGGCCATGTGCCTACTCCTTATATCTCGTTGTTTTTTCTCTTGGGGGGTATTTAGGGATTTAAAAATTTACCACCAGATCAGAAATACTCATTGCCGTCATGCGTCCGGTGCATGGCTTGTTTGGCACACAAAAAAACGGCGAAGCAATTGCCTCGCCGTTTGGTTTCCTTTTGGCTGAAAAAGGGGGGGGAATTCAGCCTCGGGAATTCACTTTCTGGATCCGTAAACACACGTGTGGGCAATGCGATTCAACTCGCAGCGATCAAGGCCAAAATCAGCCAGTTCACGGGTGCTCATGCGCTGCATTTCCGCAAGGGTTTTGCGATACAGGCGATACTGCGAATATCGTTGCCACAGTGCAGAGAATTTGGCGGGGCCTGCTTGTAAGGCAGTCCACAATCCCGCGTGATGTGTTTCTATCATCGACATTTTGGGCCATCCTGTAAGGGTTTCATTTGTTAATAAGGTATCTAGGCCGCTCAATCGGCATGGCCAGTCGCGTTTGCGTGATTGGCGGATCGTTAGGCGGAGATTTGCTGAAAAACAAAAAACGGCGGTGCAGGGGAGGACGCACCGCCGTTTTACCAGAGAGTTGTCGACTCAGGGAGGAGAGATGACAACTCAATCTGCCCAGCGTCGCTGTTGTCAGCGTTGCTGTTGTTGAAAGTGAATATACAGTTGTTTTCGGCGGCGACCACCAACAGTTCCGCAAAACGGTTATGCAGAAAATGCATGGCTGGCGGGTGCCCGAGGCGATTTGTCGTCGAATTTACCCTTGCTCTTTTGCGGTTCTGCGTCAAATTAGGGGCAAGCCTGAAAAGGGCACCAAATTTGTCAGGAAATGAAAAATGAGCCTTGATCGTGAATCTGTTCTACAAGCGCTACGCGTTCTAAAGCTGCCCGACGGGCGCGATGTTGTGGCCGCCGAAATGGTGCGTGCCTTGACCGTGGAGGACGGAACCGTGCGTTTCGTTCTGGAAGTTGCCCCTGAAGTTGGCAAAGCGATGGAGCCTGTGCGCCAAGCGGCCGAAAAGATCGTGTCGGAATTGCCCGGCGTGACTTCTGCCTCGGTGATGCTGACGGCCCATTCTGCCGCCCCGCAAAAGGCCCCTCCCCAGTTAAAGATCGGCGGTCACGGCAAACCTGCGCCGGACAATGCACCGATTCCCGGAGTGGACCGGATTTTAGCCGTGGCTTCGGGTAAGGGGGGCGTCGGCAAATCGACGGTCGCCAGCAACCTTGCCGTGGCGCTGGCGCGCCAAGGGCGCAAGGTGGGGCTGTTGGATGCGGATATCTATGGCCCGTCCCAGCCGCGCATGATGGGGGTCAGCAAACGCCCTGCGTCGCCTGATGGCAAGACGATTATTCCTTTGCAAAACCACGGGGTGACCATCATGTCGCTTGGGTTGATGCTCAAGGAAGATGAGCCGGTGATCTGGCGGGGACCCATGCTGATCGGGGCACTGCAACAAATGTTGGGGCAGGTCCAGTGGGGGAAACTGGATGTGCTGATTGTGGATCTGCCGCCCGGCACCGGTGATGTGCAGTTGACGCTGGCCCAAAAGGCCGATGTGACCGGGGCGGTTGTGGTATCCACGCCGCAGGATGTGGCGTTGCTGGATGCGCGCAAGGCGCTGGCGATGTTCAAGAAAACCAACACGCCGGTTATCGGGATGATCGAAAACATGTCCTATTATGTCTGTCCGCAATGTGGGGACGAAGCCCATATTTTCGGTCATGGGGGAGCGGAAAAAGAGGCGGAAAAGGCAGGCTTGCCTTTCCTCGGGCAAATCCCGCTTAATCTGGACGTGCGGATTGCCGGAGATAGCGGTACGCCTATTGCTGCCACCGATGGGCCGATTTCCAAGGCCTATGCCGATATTGCTGCGAAACTTGTGGCGGCAGGGCAGGCCTGATCAAAGGCGCGTCTGACGGTGCAACCCAACGCGCTGGGCCAGTTGGCCCGGCAATTGACATCCAGACGGTGTGTTTTGTGAACTTGTGCTGTTTTCGATCTGCTTTGGCCTTGACTCGTGGGGTAAGCGGTGTAGAAGGCAATTTCAGAATTCAAGGTTGCGGATGCGGCCTCTTGCAGACAACGCGGGCAACCGCTGAGGAGATAACCAATGGCGAAGCCAACCACAGTTAAGATCCGCCTGAACTCGACAGCAGGCACCGGCCACTTTTACGTGGCTAAGAAAAATGCCCGTACCATGACTGAAAAAATGGTCAAAAACAAATATGACCCGGTTGTGCGTAAGCACGTCGAGTATAAAGAAGGCAAGATCAAGTAGGATCGCCTTTCCATTGATTTGAAAGCCGCGACTTGTTCGCGGCTTTTGTCGTTTTGGAGGCTACAGAATCAGGCCGACCGCCAATGCGCTTATGGCCATGGTTTGGGCAATAAGCGTCAACAGCATGCCATAAACACGCAGGCGAAAATTTGTGCCGTGGATGGCAAAATAAATGCCGTGCATCACCCGCCCAACAACCAAGATTCCCGCAATAGCCAGAGGAGCCAAGCCGGGCATTATGTATTCGGTTAGCCCGAGCAGAATCAGGGATATCGGAATTTGCTCTGCTGCATTTGCTTGCCCACGAATTTTCTTGTTCATGATGTGGTCACCACCATCCCCGAGGAGAATGTGATCTTTGCGCCGCATCCCAATGACGCGAAAGGTAAGCCATTGAAACAGCGCCGCGAGCAGGACTGTCGTCCACGCGGTTACGGGAAGCGGGAAGTCTGGCATTTCTGGGGTCTCCTCAAATTTGGTGGTTTGACGATAGACATAGCCCTGACAAAGAAAAGGCCGGAACGCGATGTCCGGCCTTTCTATGTGATATGACGTTGCGTTTAGTCGCGATTGCCAAACAGCTGCAACAGCATCAGGAACATGTTGATGAAGTCCAGATACAGGCTCAGAGCGCCCATAATTGCGGCTTTGCCCATGAAATCATGCTGGCCGGATTGGGCCAGTTGCAGGTACAGGACCTTGATTTTCTGGGTGTCATAGGCGGTGAGGCCCGCAAAAATCAGCACGCCGATTGCGGAAATCGCAAACATCAGGGCCGGTGATTGCAGCCACCAGTTTACTAGTGATGCAACGATCAGGCCGACAAGACCCATCATCAAGAAGGTGCCCATGGCGCTCAGGTCGCGCTTGGTGGTGTAGCCATAAAGGCTCAACGAAGCAAACGCGATCGCGGTAATCAGGAAGATTTGAACGATCGAATAACCGGTGTAGATCAAAAAGATCGAGCTGAGCGAGATGCCCATTACGGCGGCAAAGGCGTAGAATACCAGTTGTGCAGCCGCGGTGGACAGCTTGTTGATGCCAGCGCTAAGGCCGAAAACAAAGGCCAAGGGCGCAAACATCACCACATATTTCAGCGGCGAAAAGTATAGCGCACTGCCAAGGCCGGTCAGCATTTTGCCATTGGCCATTTGTGCCACGGCCTGTGCCGGATCAGTTGTAACGGCCAAGCCTGCAATCGCCCAGGCGGCAAGTGCAGTTATCAGCATGCCCACGGACATTGTGCCGTAGACCTTGTTCATATGCGCACGCAGGCCAGCGTCGATGTCAGCTGCATTGACACCCGCGCTAGCGCGACGGATTGTCTGTGGATTAGCCATTAAAAAACTCTCCTTCATAGGTTTTGTTGAACGTTGCAATAAGAACAACGCACTCCCTAGTGAATATTGGGTAGTTCGGCAATTTTTTCAAGGAAATAACATAAAAAAACCCACCGAATGTTTTGGCATTCAGTGGGTTTAACAGGGTGCCACAATTAAAGCACCTCGCCTAAAACCTGAATCACCAAAACCTTGCCGCACCTTTGGTGCTCTCGAGCTTTTGGTGATATTATGCCTCAAGTCAAAGGCGAGATGTTCTAGGCGCGCCAGTATTCAGGGGCATCCCAGATCGGGCGTTTTGCTTCGATCAGGGCATCGGTTTTGCTAATTCCCAAATCGCGGAGCGCGTCGTTGTCCAGATTGGCCAATGTGCGCCGCTGATGAGCCAAGGCAAAGCTTTTGGCCAATCGGGATAGAAGTGAAGTCGGACGCGCAGTCATGGTCCGGGTGTTTACAGTTGAATTGATCATCGCGTTTCCTTTCCGGTTTGTGATGCTTTTACTTTTTCGCATCAAATTTCTTGATCCTGTTGTCGCACAGAGGTATTCATTTGTAAAACGAATGATTGTTGGATATAACATCAAGGAAATTGATATGATTAAAAACCTGGACCTCACTGCATTGCGTTCATTTGTGGCCGTGGCAGAAACGGGGGGGGTAACGCGAGCGGCGGGGCAGCTGCATTTGACGCAGTCGGCGGTATCTATGCAATTGAAGAGGCTGGAAGAATCCCTTGGCCAGAGTTTGCTTGACCGGTCTGGACGCAGTATTGCGTTGACGGCGCAGGGGGAATTATTGCTGAGTTATGGGCGTCGATTGCTTGCTTTGAATGATGAAGTTTGGCGGCGCATGACCAATGAGGTCTATGAGGGCGAGCTGGTTCTCGGGGTGCCCCATGATATTGTGTATCCTCATATACCCGGTGTGCTGAAAAAATTTGCGGCGGCGTATCCCCGGGTTAAAATCAATTTGGTGTCATCATTTACCAATGATCTCAAACGGTTATTCGCGACGGGGGAAGCGGATCTGATCTTAACCACGGAAAATAGACCTGAAGCAGAGGCGATTCGGTTGGCGGAGGTCGATTTTGTCTGGATGGGAGCACCCAACGGAATTGCCTGGAAAACCCGCCCGCTGCGGCTGGCCTATGAGAAAAAGTGTATTTTTCGTCCGATTGCGCAAAAGGCGCTGGATGATGTAGGTATCCCTTGGGAAATGGCGGTAGAATCGGATTCGGCGATGACGGTGGAGGCCAGTCTCAGTGCGGATATGGCTGTGCATGCCTGTTTGCGCGGGACACTGCGGTATCTGGAGGAAATCGACCATCGGGATACGTTGCCGAAAATGCCGGCGATGCAGATCAATATGATGGTTGCCCCGCATTCAAACGCCCCATTGGCGCAGGAATTGGCAGATATGATAAGAGCGGCCTATCTGACAGATAAGCCGCTCTTGAATTCAGAAATGTCCACAGGGGGGTTAAGCCGCCGCAGTGCGTGAGTCCAACACTTCGCCCACGCGTTGTTGGGCGCTGGTTTCGTCGATGCCCTCTACGGCTGCGACTTCACGGGTCATGCGTTCAAGCGCGGCCTCGTACAGTTGGCGTTCGGAATAGGACTGTTCACGTTGATCGTCGGTACGGTGCAGGTCGCGGACCACTTCGGCGATAAAGATCAGGTCGCCGGAGTTGATCTTTTGTTCATATTCCTGTGCCCGACGTGACCACATCGCGCGTTTCACCCGTGCGCGGCCCTTGAGCGTTTTGAGCGCTTTTTCCACCACATCCGGGCTGGACAATCCGCGCATACCAACCGATTCGACCTTGGCCGTCGGGACGCGCAGGGTCATCTTGTCTTTTTCAAAGGCAATCACGAACAGTTCCATATGGGTGCCGGCGATTTCCTGATCTTCGATGGAAACCACTTTGCCCACCCCGTGCGATGGATACACCACATAGTCACCCGGGTTGAAAGCTGCGTTTTTCTTTGATTTTGCCATACGTGTCTTTTCCTTGTTCATCAGTCAACGCCACACAAAAATAAACCATACCGCTTGCGGGGTTGCCCCTGCAAATGGATGGTTTGGTTTTGAATGGCTGTGCGGGCAATAAAATTGCCTCGCGATTACGGCCTGTTTAGACATTCAGTATATCACATTTTCCGGCCCGTTCCCAGACCATGTAACATTTTGAATTAAAACAGTTTCACGTGTTTCATGCGGCGAATCGGTTCAGCCGCCTTCGCCCGGGTTGGGGGAGAAAAACTTCTCCAGCTTGCCTTCGACACCGTCATATTTTTCGGCATCCGGCAGGGGGTCTTTCTTGGAAATGATAACCGGCCATTTTTCCGCATATTCGCGGTTGAACTCGACCCATTTTTCCATGTCCGGTTCAGTGTCGGGGCGGATGGCATCCACAGGGCATTCCGGTTCGCAAACCCCGCAATCGATACATTCATCGGGGTGGATCACCAATGTGTTTTCGCCTTCGTAAAAACAGTCCACCGGGCAAACCTCTACGCAATCAGTGTG
>CAMZLM010000202.1 GCA_947311485.1 uncultured Paracoccaceae bacterium | reverse complement strand
TAGATTTAGTCGTTGGGCAGCGGGGGCTTGTCCTCCGACAGGATTTGCACATCGCGGCGCGGGTAGGGGATGTCGATATTATTGTCCTTCAAGGCATCCCACAGCGCCAGAAACACATCGCCTTTGACGTTGGTCAGGCCTTTGGATGTGTCATGGATCCAAAACCGCAAAATGAATTCCAGCGAATTATCCCCGACGCTTATCATATGGCAAACCGGCGCGGGCTTTTGTTCGACACGTTTCACCAGCAAAGGGGCCTCCGAGGCAATGCGTTTGACAAAACGGGGTTCGCAGTCAAACGAGGTTCGGAAAAAGATATCGAGCCGCACCAGATTGTTGGAATGGGACCAGTTGATAACCTTGGTGGTGATGAAATCCTCGTTCGGGATCAGGTGCTCGCGGCCATCGCGGGTGGTAACCGATACAAAGCGCGCGCCCAGTTCGGTGATCCAGCCAAAGGTGCCCTCGAGCGAAATAACATCCCCGGGTTTGATCGATTCATCCATCAGAATAATCGCGCCGGACACCAGATTGGAGATGATTTTCTGAAGCCCGAAACCGATTCCAAGCCCAACAGCACCGGACAGGATGGCCAGATTGGCCACATCAAACCCGATGATGTAAAGCCCGATCAGGGTGGCCACCAGAAACAGGGTGACCTGCCACGCCTTGACCAGCAACACCTGAACCGAAGGGGAAATATCGTCGATCGCATTGATCTGGGTGATGGCAATACGGGTGGCAATGCGCGACAGCACAAACAGCACCCCCAGCGTCAGAAACGCGGTGAGCAAGTCCAGTGCAGAAAGGGTGGTGTTGCCAAACCGGACCGAGATAAGATCCAGCGTGTTGGAGAAGCCCTCGCGTAGGCCCATAACCTTGAGGGTGATATAGATCCACCCCACCCAGTTGACGAATTTACGCGAATATTTGTTGCGAATCATGCGGGTGGAAATGGAGATCAGGAAATACCCTGTTGCCAGAATAGCCGCCATTTCAACAAAATGGCTACGGCTGGGCCAGGTGACTTCCCGCATGAACCAAACGGTTAGCCAAGACAGGATAATGAAAATCAACAGCCAGAGCCGCTGATTTATCAGCACCAGAAACCGCAACTGCCATTTGGGACGGCCACGCAGCCGACCAAGCCAGTGGCGAATTATCGGTCGCGACAGGATATATATCGCATAGGATGCCGCAATCAGACCAACAACAATCAAGGCCTGATAGGCCGTCCAGGGGTGGGACAACCGAAAATACAGCGATCTGGCCGATGAAAACAGGTTATCCGTTTGTTCGGCAAGGGATTGGGCCGGCCCGCTGACGGTGTCTGATTGGCTGGCTGCCTGTGCGGCCTGATCGGCGATTTGATCGGCTGTTGTTTCGTCAGGGTTCACGGGGAACGCCTCCGGTCATCGGGAATCGGGTTGTGGGGTTTGGCGTGCTTTGCGCCAATTGCTGCAAATGGTCAAGTGCTGAAGGCTTTTCCTTGAACCTGCGGCGATTTGGCTCTACACGTCGTGCCATGACACTTGTGTTTGATATGGATGACAAGGCGCGCTTGCCGTGGCGGTTCTTCGGGGCCAGCACGGCGTTGTTTGCCGTTCACTAGGTTTTCCCAAACACCGCAAAAATTCCACACAGCAATCATACCGCGGGGAGAACAAACATGTCCGCAAAAACACTCTATGACAAACTCTGGGATGCACATCTGGTCGACGAGGCCGAGGATGGCACCTGCCTGCTTTATATCGACCGGCATCTGGTGCACGAAGTAACCAGCCCGCAAGCCTTCGAAGGGCTGCGCACTGCCGGGCGCAAGGTCCGCGCGCCGGAAAAAACCATCGCCGTGCCGGATCACAACGTTCCCACAACCGAGGACCGCGTGAACGGCATCGACAACGAAGAAAGCCGCATTCAGGTCGAGGCGCTGGATAAAAACGCCCGCGATTTCGGTATTCATTACTATCCCGTCGATGACGTGCGCCAAGGTGTTGTGCACATTGTCGGGCCGGAACAAGGCTGGACATTGCCCGGCATGACCGTGGTTTGCGGCGACAGCCACACCGCCACACACGGGGCCTTTGGCGCGCTGGCGCATGGCATCGGCACATCGGAAGTGGAACATGTTCTGGCGACACAGACCCTGATTCAGGCCAAATCCAAGAACATGAAGGTGGAAATCACCGGCAAATTGCGCCCCGGGGTGACGGCCAAGGACATCACCATGACCGTGATCGGCCTGACCGGCACCGCCGGTGGTACCGGTTATGTGATCGAATACTGTGGCGAGGCCATCCGCGATCTGTCCATGGAGGGACGCATGACCGTCTGTAACATGGCGATCGAAGGCGGCGCGCGTGCTGGTCTGATTGCGCCGGATGAAACCACATTCGACTACGTCAAAGGCCGTCCGCACGCACCAAAGGGCGCGCAATGGGATCAGGCGCTGGCCTATTGGAAAACCCTGTTTTCCGATGACGACGCGCATTTTGACAAGGTGATCACCATCAAGGGCGAAGACATCGCGCCGGTTGTGACATGGGGCACATCGCCCGAAGACGTGCTGCCGATCGATGGCGTGGTGCCGGACCCGTCCGAATTTGAAGGCGGCAAAGTGGACGCGGCCAAACGGGCGATCGAATATATGGGGCTGACGGCGGGGCAGAAACTGACCGACATCAAAATCGATACGGTGTTTATCGGGTCCTGTACCAATGGCCGGATCGAGGATTTCCGCGCCGTGGCCGAAGTGGTCAAAGGCAAGAAAATCGCCGATGGCATGCGGGCGATGATCGTTCCGGGTTCCGGCCTTGTGCGGGCACAAGCCGAAGAAGAAGGCCTTGCCGATATCTTCAAGGACGCCGGTTTTGAATGGCGCATGGCCGGTTGTTCCATGTGTCTGGCGATGAATCCCGATCAGCTGGAGCCGGGCGAACGCTGTGCCGCTACCTCCAACCGCAACTTTGAAGGCCGTCAGGGCAGGGGCGGACGTACCCACCTTGTGTCACCGGCCATGGCAGCGGCGGCGGCGATTACCGGCCATCTGACCGATATTCGGAAAATGGACTAAGGAGAGACACCATGGAAAAATTTACAAAAGTATCCGGTGTTGCGGCACCCATGCCCTTGATCAACATCGACACCGATATGATCATTCCGAAGCTGTTTTTGAAAACGATCAAGCGCTCGGGGCTGGGTAAAAACCTGTTCGACGAGATGCGCTATGATGACAACGGCAACGAAATCGAATCGTTTGTTTTGAACAAGCCGGCCTACCGAAATGCCGAGATTATCGTGGCCGGAGACAACTTTGGATGCGGGTCCAGCCGTGAACATGCGCCTTGGGCATTGAAGGATTTTGGCATAAAAGTGGTGATCTCCACCTCTTTTGCAGACATTTTTCATAACAACTGCTTTAAAAATGGCATCCTTCCGATCCGTTTATCGGCCGAAGATGTGGCAGCTGTGATGGCGGATGCCGAAAAAGGCGAAAATGCACGAATCACCGTCGATCTGGAGGCACAAACCGTGTCTACAACCGATGGAACCGAGATCAAATTCGAGGTGGATTCCTTTAAGAAACATTGTCTTCTCAATGGATTGGATGATATCGGCCTGACTCTGCAAAAGGCGGATGCCATCGACAAATTCGAGTCGGAATACGCTGAACGCATGCCTTGGTCCTAAAGGGGCCGACACAAGATATAGATATGGCCACGTGAAAATGTGGCCATATTGTGGTGGTGCAAATCTACTACAGGTTCGCCTTGAAACACGCTGATTTATAACAATTTTATCTTATCCCTGTTGACCTGATTTCGAAAATTGTTCCTATTAAGGCAATAATAAGGCCTAAGGCCATAAAACAAAGCCCGGTACTGAATCTGGGTGTGAGGATGAGAGCAGTGTTTACGAGGCTTGCTGGCGCATCAGTAAGGGCCGCATTGGTTGCCATGACCGTGGCGATCCCTGCGGTGATGTTGCCCAATGTTTCCCCTAATTCGGCGGAACTTTCTGTGTTGCTTGCGGTAATCGCAGCGGCATTTGTGGTGTTTGAATACGGGTTTTCGTCGCCCAGCCTGATCGAATTCAGGTTTGCGGCACCCTATAACCGGTTGCGCTTTGCCATTCTGGCCGTGTTGGTTGTAACGCTGGTTTTGGCATTTCGAAGTGCCGTGGAGAACACCACCGGTACAGCGATGGTGGTATCCTGGGCAGACGCCAGTTATGCCTTTTGGGATTTCACCTTCAGCCCGCTGCGTTCCTTTATGGCGCTGGCCGTCGAGAGCGGCCCGCAAAGCCGGGAACTGTTGGGGCAGGCATCGGCGCTGGGCCTGACCATTGGTCTGATCGGGGCGGTGGTGCCGGGGATGGCTGTATGGCATTTCGGCTGGCCGCTGGGGCGTGAAAATTTCAATATCTGGATGAATATGCCCACCTTCTGTGTGGGCGGCGACACGGTGGGAAACCTGCGTAAAGCCGCATTCGTTTGCGTGATTTTTGCCCTGAGCTTTCCCTTCCTTGCCCCACAGGCTTCGTTGGCGTTTCTGGGGCCGCTTGGGCCAATTTCGGCCAGTAACAGCCAGTTTCTGGTGTGGATTATCGCCATCTGGGCCTTTGTCCCTGCGGCGCTTTTGTTGCGTGCAGTGGCATTGATGAAAATTGCCAGCATGATCGGTGCCGACGTGCCACAAGCAGCCTGATGCGGG
>CAMZLM010000201.1 GCA_947311485.1 uncultured Paracoccaceae bacterium | reverse complement strand
TTGCGCAGCAAATGATCGGCGGGAACCAGACTTTCAAGCGTGACCATCTCAAGCTCGGTCTGAACGGGGGAAGCTTTCTTTAACATACCACATTGAATCAAAAATCCCCGCATAAAGCGAGGACTTTGTCAGTGGTCTGAGCCCCTACCGATTGGCAGGGGCTTTTTATTTTGGCGCAGGTTACGCTAAAACGCGACACGCTTTAGGCAGATGCCGCGTTTTTGGTGCTGCGGCGGCGCGGGGATTGACCGCCCGGTTTGCCACCGCGTGGCTTGTGCCACTGGCGTTTGTTGGGCTTGCCACTGGCGCGCCCGGGGGTGCGGCGGGAATTGGTTTTATCCAGCGCACGCGCGGCTTGGGGTTGCATGGCGGTGCCATCGGCATTCATGGCGGGGATCTGTTTTTTGATCACCTTTTCCACAGCGCGCAGCAATTTTTGTTCGTCGGCGGAACAAAATGCAACGGCCATGCCAGAGGCCCCTGCCCGCGCAGTCCGGCCAATGCGGTGTACATAGGATTCCGGCACGTTGGGCAGGTCATAGTTCACAACCACCCCTACGTCGGGAATATCAATTCCGCGCGCGGCAATATCCGTGGCGATCAACACCAGCTTGGAACCTTTGCGAAATGCATCCAGCGCGCGTTGGCGCTGGCCTTGGGATTTATTGCCGTGAATGGCCTCGGCCCCGATGCCTTCGGCGTTCAGGCGTTTGGCCACTTTGTCGGCACCGCGTTTGGTGCGGGTGAAAACGATAATCCGTTTGCCCGGGTGTTTTTCGGCCAGTTTGACCATGGCGGTCGGTTTGGACCCCT
Source organism: uncultured Paracoccaceae bacterium (assembly GCA_947311485.1). GTDB lineage: Bacteria > Pseudomonadota > Alphaproteobacteria > Rhodobacterales > Rhodobacteraceae > Amylibacter. The sequence continues at coordinate 13,763 of CAMZLM010000201.1, read as the reverse complement.
GATCCATGTGTACAACGGTCTGGTCGATGCGTTCGGCAGTGGATGAAATCTCGGTCACGGCAACCTGTACCGGATCGGTCAGGTGATCCTTGGCCAAGGCCGCGATTTCCTTGGGCATGGTGGCGGAAAACAGCAAGGTCTGGCGATTGTTCGGGGTCAGTTTCAACAACCGGCGAATCGCGGGCATAAAGCCGATGTCCAGCATTTGGTCGGCTTCATCCAGCACAACCGTTTCAATGTGGTTCAGTTTAACCGATTTCTGCGCGATCAAGTCTTCCAGACGGCCCGGTGTTGCCACCAGAATATCAATGCCTTGCGCAATCAACCGCTGCTGGCGTTTCACCGGCACACCGCCGATAACAACCGCGGATTTCAGGCGCAGACCTTTGGAATAGGTCCAGATCGCATCGTTGATCTGCGTGGCCAATTCGCGCGTTGGCGACAGGATCAGCACCCGCAATTTCGGGCCTTTGGTTTCCTGCGCCGTCAAACGGTGCAAAATCGGCAGGGTAAAAGCGGCAGTTTTGCCGGTGCCTGTCTGGGCCAACCCCACAACATCACGGCCCTTGAGAACGGCCGGAATTGCCTGACTCTGGATCGGAGTCGGGGTTTCATATTTGTTAACAGACAAGGTTTTAAGGATCGGCGCACAAAGGCCGAGGTCAGTGAAGCTCACGTAAATACTTTCATGTGATGCGCAGGGGCGATCAAAAGAAAGTCCAACGCGGGTGATCGGGCGATAGTGCCCTTGGTGTGTTGCAATGCACAGAAGTGATGACAAAGGTCAAGCGCGCAGATGGTTAAACCCTGCAACAGTTACAGATATATCCCCAACCGTGCGATTTTCAAGCCGCACACCCCTGTTTTAATGGCCCACAACGCGAATACCCGACAGGAGACAGTCTATAACAACGACATGCAGTATATTTCTCACTTAAAACAGTTTGCAATGTAAGCCCTGATAGCGCAACATCATTCAAAACATCCCGGTTAAACGGGTCGGAAAACACAATTATTCATTCAGGTATTCATTCAGGGAGGAAAAAGAATGAAGAAATTTTGGGGAGCCGCACTTGGCGCATTGATGGTTTCGGGGGCTTTGCAGGCCGGCGAGGTCAAAATCGGTTTTGTGTCTACATTATCCACCGGCGGAGCCGTGATCGGGAATGACATCAAAAAGGCAGTCGATCTGGCGATGGAACACATCGGCGGTAAAATGGGCGATCTGGATGTGAACCTGATGTATAGTGACGACGGGTTCAAACCGGAGACAGGCAAGCAGGTCACCGACAAGCTGGTGAAACAGGACGGCGTGGATTTCGTCGCCGGTTATATCTGGAGCCACGTTTTGCTGGCATCGCGCAAATCAGCGCTGGATAACGGCAAATTCCTGATTTCCACCAACGCCGGCCCCGGCCCTGTGGCGGGCAAGCTGTGCAACAAGAATTTCTTTACCACCAGCTGGCAGAACGACCAAGGCCCCGAGGCCATGGGCGAGGTTCTGAACCAGAAAGGGGTAAAATCTCTCTACATCATCGCGCCGAACTATGCGGCCGGCAAAGGCATGGTTGCCGGCGTCAAACGCACCTTCAAGGGCGAGGTTCTGGGCACTGACATGACCAAATGGCCAACCCAGCTTGATTTCTCGGCGGAACTGGCCAAGGCCAAAGCCTCCGGTGCGGAAGGGTTGTTTGTGTTCTATCCGGGCAAGGCCGGGGGCGCATTTATGAAGCAATACCAGCAGTCGGGTCTGAAATCCTCGCTGCCGCTTTATACGGCCTTTACCATCGACGCACTGTCGCTGCCGAAATTTCAGGCAGCCGGCTTTACCGATGTGATCGGTTCGCAGTTTACCGGCCACTGGGATCCAAACCTCGACAACGCCCAGAACAAACGCTTCGTGGCGGATTTCAAAGCCAAATACGGCAGCTATCCATCGCCCTACGCGGCGCAGTCCTATGATTCCATCTTCCTGATCAAAAGCGCGGTCGAAGCCGTGAATGGCAATCTGGAAGACAAGGACGGCATACGCGCCGCGCTTGAGGCCGTGAATTATCCTTCCGTGCGCGGGAAATACACGCTCAACACCAACCATATTCCGATGCAGCCATGGTACCTGCGCGAAGTTGTGGTCGGAGATGATGGCGTCTGGACCACAAAAATCGTGAAAACCATCCACGAAGGCCGTGCCGACAACTATGCAAAAGACTGCAAAATGTAGGCTAACGCCTGTCTTGGCCGGGGCATGTTCTCGGCCGAGATTTGACTAATTCGGAGTCTTGACGCGTGGATTATACGCTTTTGATTGTGCAGATGTTGAACGGTCTGCAACTGGGATTGCTGTTGTTTCTGGTGGCCTCGGGCCTGACGCTGGTGTTTGGCATCCTCGATTTTGTCAATCTGGCCCATGGGTCGATTTACATGGTGGGGGCGTTTATCTGTGCCTCCCTGACCCTGTGGCTGGGAAATTTCCTGCTGGCGGTGGTGATCGCCCTGCCCCTGACCGGCGCGGTTGGCTATGCGATTGAAGTGCTGGTCGCACGCAGGCTCTATGACAAAGACCATCTGGATCATGTGCTCGGCACTTTCGGGCTGATCCTTGTGCTGGATACTCTCGCGCATATGATCTGGGGACCGGCGGGCATTACCGTGCCCCTGCCTGCGTGGCTGGATGGGCAGGTGGAAATATTTGACGGGGCAGTGATCCCCACCTTCCGGTTGTTGATTATCGCGGTCGGGCTGGCGGTTGCCGGCGGGCTGTTCTGGCTGGTGAACTACACCAAACTGGGCATGTTGATCCGGGCGGGGGCCTCCAACCGGACCATGGTTGCCGCGCTTGGCGTGGATATTCAAACCCTGTTTGCGCTGGTGTTTGCGCTCGGCGCGATGCTGGCCGGACTGGCTGGCATGTTGATTGCTCCGATCACCACCGCCAGCATCGGCATGGGCGGGCAGATCATTATCACCGCTTTTGTGGTCATCATCATCGGCGGGATCGGGTCGATGAAAGGCGCGTTTATCGCGGCGCTGCTGGTCGGGGTGATCGACACCATGGGGCGGTCGTTTCTGGATTCGGGTTTTGCCCTGTTCATGTCGCGCGATGCGGCTGAAACAGCGGCCCCGGCGGTTTCGGCCATGATGATTTACATATTGATGGCGGCCATTCTTGCGTTCAAACCGCAAGGCCTGTTTCCGCCCAAGGTACGCTGATGTTGAAAATGAACAAAACCGGCTGGGTCACATTGATCGGCATGGCCGCGCTGGCGATCCTGCCGCCGCTGCTTTTGCTGAACGGACAGGCGTTTTACATGGATCTGGCAACGCGGTTGGTGATTCTTGCGATCGCCGCCGTCAGCCTGAACCTGATCCTCGGCTTTGGCGGGTTGGTCAGCTTTGGCCATGCGGCCTTTATCGGGCTTGGGGCCTATGCAGTGGGGATACCGGCCTATCATTCGATGTGGGGCGGGTTTGATCTGATCGCCAGCTCCAACGGGTTGCTGCATCTGGCGCTGGCCGTGGGTGTCAGCGCCTTGTTTGCCCTGATTACCGGCGCCATCAGCCTGCGCACCAAGGGCGTTTATTTCATCATGATCACCATGGCCTTTGGCCAAATGGCTTTTTTCCTGTTTCAGTCGCTCGAGGCCTACAACGGCGACGACGGGTTGACCATTGATCTGCGTTCCGAACTGCCGTTCCTGAACCTTGATGAACCGATGCAGCTCTATGCACTGTCCTACGGGTCGCTGGTGCTGGTGATGCTACTGGTGCGGATGATCGTGAATTCGCGTTTCGGCGTAGTGTTGCAAGGTTCCAAAGGCAACGCCGAACGCATGGTGACGCTGGGCTATAACCCTTATGTATACCGCCTGACCGCCTATGTGATTTCCGGTGCGATTTGTGGCTATGCGGGATTTTTGCTCGGCAATTTCACCACCTTCATTTCGCCAGACATGATGCACTGGACCCGCTCTGGTGAATTGATGTTCATGGTGATCCTTGGCGGCGTTTCCACCATGTTCGGGCCGGTACTCGGGGCGAGCATCTTTATTCTGCTGGAGGAGGTTCTCTCCTCTTTCACCACCTATTGGCACTTGCCGTTCGGGTTGATGCTGATCGGGGTGGTGCTGTTTATTCGCGGTGGCCTGATGGGCCTGTTCAAAGGCAAGGGAGAGTAGACGATGACCAAGCTCCCGCTCCTACAAGTCGCGGCCCTGCGTAAATCCTTTGGCGGAGTTGTCGCCACGGACGACGTGCATCTGGACGTAAACAAAGGCGAGCTGCACGCCATTATCGGCCCGAACGGGGCCGGAAAAACCACGCTGATTTCACAGCTCAGCGGGGCATTGATGCCTGACAAAGGCTCGATCAGCCTCGACGGGGTGGATATCACCAGCGCCCCTGCCTACAAGCGCGCGCGGCTGGGGATTACACGGTCCTTCCAGATTACGTCGCTGGTGATGGAAATGTCGGTGCTGGACAATGTGGCGCTGGCCGTGCAGGCCCGCAAGGGCAGCTCGTTCCGGTTTATCAAACCCGCCCGCAAGATCGCCGAAATCCGCGACGAGGCCATGACCTATGTGCGCAAACTCGGCCTGCGCAAACGCGCGCATGAACCGACCTCGGCCTTGTCCCACGGCGAACACCGGCAAATGGAAATCGCGATTGCACTGGCATCCGAAGCCGAATTGATGCTGCTGGATGAACCCATGGCCGGATTGGGACCGGAAGAAAGTCGCCTGCTCACCGATTTCCTGCTGGAGCTGAAGGGCAGCCGGTCCATTTTGCTGATCGAACACGACATGGACGCGGTTTTCGCGCTGGCTGACCGGATTTCGGTGCTGGTTTACGGGCGGATCATCGCCACCGGAACCCCCGACGAAATCCGGGCCAACAGCGATGTGCGCCATGCCTATCTGGGGGAAGAATGATGCTGAAAATTTCCAACCTCACCACCCATTACGGCCCCTCGCAGGCGTTGTTTGGCCTGGATTTGCACATCGGCACCGGCGAAGTGGCAACCCTGCTCGGGCGCAACGGCATGGGTAAAACCACCACCATCAATTCGATCATGGGAATTGTGCCGGCATCCGGCGGTTCTATCACCTTTGACGGGGTGGAACTCGTCGGGCGTGCATCCTTCAAGACCGCCAATCTGGGGCTGGGGCTGGTGCCGGAAGGCCGCCAGATATTTCCCAACCTGACGCTCGAGGAAAACCTGATTGCCACGGCATCAAACCACCTGAAACAGGATAACCCCTGGACCATGGACAAGGTGCTGAACATGTTTCCATCGCTTCAGGATCGCCGCAAATTCATGGGGAACCTGTTGTCCGGCGGCGAACAACAGATGCTGGCCATCGGGCGCGCACTGATGACCAACCCCAAGCTGTTGATACTGGACGAAGCCACCGAAGGGCTGGCCCCGCTGGTGCGCCAAATCATCTGGGACGCACTGGCCTTGATCCGGGAAACCGGCACATCCATTCTGGTGGTGGATAAAAACCTCAAGGATCTGCTGCGGCTGGCGGACAGGAATTTTATCATTGAACGGGGTAAAATCGTCTGGTCCGGCACATCGGATGAATTGCGTGCCGACCGCGAAGCGCTGCACAGATATCTAGGAGTCTAGGCCATGATGAGTCAGGAAAAAAACGACGAGATCACCCGCGTTGGGGCGGATCAACCGGCGGGAAAACTATTGCGGCAATACTGGATGCCAGCGGCGTTGTCGGATGAACTCGCGGGAAAACGGCCTGTGGTGCCGGTGACGCTGCTGGGGGAAAAACTGGTGCTGTTTCGGGACGAGAGCGGCACGCTCGGCCTGATTGGCCGCCATTGTCCACATCGCGGGGCCGACATGTGTAAAGGCCGGCTGGAAGACAACGGCCTGCGCTGCCCGTTTCACGGCTGGCATTTCGATGTGACCGGCCAATGCGTGGAACAACCCGCAGAACCCGAGGGTTCGCGCATGCATGAACATATCAAAACCCCGGCCTATCCGGTGGTTGAACATGCGGGTATCATTTGGGCCTTTATGGGTCAGGGCGAACCGCCTGCCCTGCCGATGCTGGATTGTTTCAATGCACCGGACAGCCATGTTTTCGCCTTCAAGGGCCTGTGGCAATGCAACTGGCTGCAAGCGCTGGAGGTCGGGATTGATCCGGCCCATGCCTCTTTCCTGCACCGTTTTTTGCAGGACGAAGACCCCAAAGACAGCTATGGCAAACAATTCCGCGATGCCGCCCCCGGCACCGACATTCCGATGACCCGTATTCTGCGTGAATTTCCAAGACCGGAAATTCAGGTAGAGGACACGAATTTCGGCCTGCGCCTGATTGCGCTGCGGGATCTGGACAACGGCCACACCCATGTGCGGGTGACAAATCAGGTGTTCCCCTGTGCCATCACCATTCCGATTTCCAGTGAAATGACCATCACTCAGTGGCATGTGCCGGTGGATGACGAAAACTGCTACTGGTACGCCGTTTTCACCAGCTTTGCCGATCCGGTAGACAAGGAAAAAATGCGCGAACAGCGGCTCAAGGAACACCGCCTGCCCGATTACGCGCCCCTGAAAAATGCCCGCAACGATTACGGCTATAACCCCGATGAACAAGAGTCTCTGACCTATACCGGCATGGGAATGGATATCAACGTCCATGACCAATGGGCCTGTGAATCCATGGGTCCTATTCAGGACCGCAGACAGGAGCATCTGGGCAAAACCGATGTCGCAATCATCGCCAACCGGCGCAAATTGCGCGCGGCAATTGCCGCGGTTGCCGACGGCGCAATGGATAAAATCCCGATGGGCACCAACCCGGAGGCCGTGAAAGGCCCCGTTTCCATCGACACCATCGCGCCAAGCAATGATTGGAAGGATTCATGGATCAACGCCGATTTGGCACGGCGCAAAACCTGCCCTTGGGACGCGGATTTATAATGTCCCCCGCACAAGAAGCCCTGCTGGCAGAAGTCGCCGCAAGCGATGTAAAATCCATCCGCGTGGTATTTGTCGATCAACACGGCATCACGCGTGGTAAAACCATCATGGCCAGCGCCCTGAAATCGGCCTTGAAAAGCGGCGTATCGATGACCTCGACGCTGCTGCTCAAGGACACCTCGCACCGTACGGTTTTCCCCGTATGGGAAGCCGACGCCGGTTTCGGTGCCGGGGTGATGACCGGCGCATCCGATTTCCTGATGATGCCCGATGCCGGCACCTACAAAACCCTGCCATGGGCACCGGATACCGGCTGGATCCTGTCCGATATCGTGCATACCGACGGCAGCGACATTGCCTTTTCCACCCGCGCCATTTTGCAAAACGCCCTTGCCCGTTTGGCGAAACACGGCGTGCAATTTGTTACCGGTCTGGAGGTCGAATTCCACGTGCTGGCGATGGAGGACCCCGCCCTTGCCCACGCGGACGCTGACTGGCCACATTCCCCGCCACACACCCGCCTGATCAGCCATGGCCACCAATACCTGACCGAAAGCCGCATCGACACCATGGCCCCGGTCATGGAGCAGATCCGCGACAATGCGTTGATGCTCGGCCTGCCGATCCGCACTATGGAGTCCGAATTCGGCCCCAGCCAGTTCGAGGTCACTTTTGAACCCTGCGTCGGTATCGGCTCTGCCGACAACATGATCCTGTTCCGCAATATGGTCAAACAGAGCTGCGCCCGCATGGGGTTGCATGCGACCTTTATGTGTCGCCCGAAGTTCAAAAACGCCATGGGCAGCGGCTGGCATTTGCATCAATCGTTGATCGACACGGCGGGAAACAACCTGTTCATGCCAAACACGGGGCAGTCCCTGTCACCAATTGGCGAACAATGGATTGCCGGCCTGCTGAAGCACGCCAAGGAGAGCTGCCTGCTCTCTACCCCGACCATCAACGGCTATAAACGCTATCAGCCCCATTCACTGGCACCGGATCGTATCCAGTGGGGGTTTGACCATCGCGGCGCGATGCTGCGGGTGCTGGCGCGTGCCGGTGATCCGGCCTCGCGGGTGGAAAACCGCATTGGCGAGCCGGCGGCAAACCCTTATCTGTATCTGGCCTCACAGGTTCTGGCCGGTCTGGACGGGATCGAAAACCGGCTTTCGGCCCCCGCACCGGTTGAAAACCTCTATGCCAGCGACGCGCTTTTATTGCCCACCTCGTTCATCGAGGCGGTACATGCCTTTGAGAACAGCACATTTTACCAACAATCACTGGGCACCGATTTCGTGCGCTACCTGTCCCACATAAAGCACGCCGAATGGCAGCGGTTTCTAGGCGTCGTATCCGATTGGGAACAAAGGGAATATTTCACGGCATTCTAGGTCCTGACCCTAGGGAACCTGTTTCAGTTTCACCAACATCCACATGCCACAAACGCCCCAGAACACCCCGAAAAACAGGGTCCAGATCGGGGTGCCAATGCCAAGGTCCATGCCCAGAAAACCCGCTCCTTTGACGCGTGGCAACACCCACAGAATACTGGACAACCACGGCAATATGCCCAGAATCGCGCCTTTGGTCAGCGGGGCATAGCGATAGACCGGAATCAGGAAAATCAGGCCCCAGACAACGCTAGCCAGCACACGGCGCGAAATCCAGCCGAGGCTGAAATCCGGCACCATGTTGAATCCCAACATCGGGGTCACCCCTGTCGCCCCTAAAAACCACACCAGAATACCGCTGATCAACCCGCCAAACCCGCCGGCAATCAGAACAAATACAAGTTTCTTAAGTATGGCAGCCTCATTTCGCAGCAGGGAATTTCAGGACAACTGTAACCGCCCTATGGCAAAAGTCCACAGAGAACCAACCACTTCCAGCCATTGCAAGCAATGCTGGAAGTATCTGAATGGTTCAGAAAAAATGGATTGGTACCCGAGGCCGGACTCGAACCGGCAAGCCTTGCGGCGGGGGATTTTGAATCCCCTGCGTCTACCAATTCCGCCACTCGGGCAACGCAAGGCTGTGTATAGCGTTCTGCGAAATGGCGTCAATCGGTTTGATGCCTGCCAGCGCAAAAAAGTTTAACTTTCTTCTTCGACGCCATATTTTGCAAACAACCGTCCCTGCGCCATAAAAAACACAAAGACCGCCGCCGTTAACCCGAAGGTTTTGAAATTCACCCAGGCATCGGTGGACATCATCCGCCAAACAAATTCGTTGGTAACCGCAAGCGCCAGAAAAAACAGCGCCAAGCGTTTGGTCAGTTTCATCCAGCCCTCTTGTTGCAGGGGCATCATGTCTTCCATCACCGAACGCAAATAGGATTTGCCACGCATCACGCCAAATCCCAGCACCCCGCCAAACAGCAGATAAATGATTGTCGGCTTCATTTTAAAAAACCGGTCATCATTGAACCAGATCGACATACCACCAAAAACCACCACCAAAATAGCCGTCATCAGCTGCATTTTCGACAGCTTGCCGGTCAGATACCAGACAAGCCCCGTCGAAATCAGCAAAATCGGAATAAACGCTGCTGTGGCAATAATAAAACCTTCGTAGGTTTGGCCGAACAGGTCAAACTGCCGGTCTTTGATTTTGGTATAGGTCACGAAAAACAGGATGACCGGACCAATTTCCAGCGCAAGTTTCAGGATCGGGGATATCTTTTTATCTGTCATAGGCGTGCCTTATCAATTCTAACCACCAAATTCCACCAAAACCGCACCTGCCGCAATCACAGCCATGAGAGCTGCGCGCAAAGGCCCCACCTTTTCCTTGAGAAACAACCAGCCAATCAGGGCGGCAAACACGGTGGAAGTCTCTCGTAACACCGCCGCCTCCCCTACTTTGTCGAGCCGGGTGGCCACGATAATCGCGCCAAAGCTGACAAACGCAATCAACCCGCCAATCAGCCCGCGTTGCAGCAACGGCAACAGGTCGGGCGGATTTTGCATACGACGATAGCGAAACAGCGCAATCCATGGGAAAATAAATCCGTCAAATACAAAAAACCACATGAGAAAGCTGAACGGATTTATCGCGCTTCGAATGCCATAGGCGTCATATGTGGTGTAAACCGCCACAAAACATCCAGTAATCACCGCCAAAATCAACGCGGATCCCAACCGGCGCCGGTCCACGGTTTCAGCCCGCATATTCACCGCCGCCAGACCAAAAATCGCACTTGTCAGCAGGGCCACACCGGCCCATTGCATCGGGGCGAAATGCTCGGAAAATACCGCGCCCGCAATCACCACCGTCGCCAATGGCCCCATCCCGCGCACCACCGGATAGATCACCGTATAGGCCCCGCGCGAATAGCTCATCGCCTGTAACAGTTTATAAACGATGTGAATTCCCATGGTGACAAACAGGATCAACCAAAGTTGCGGCGTCGGCCAAGGCACCGCAAACAGCGCAAAGGGCAGCGCGATCAGCCCATAGATCGCGTCAATCGCCCCGCGTGTCAGCCACGGATCATGCCGCCCCTTTTGCAGGGCACCGAAAACCGCATGCAAAACGGCAGACATCAGCGCCAACCCCAACGCCAGGCGCGCGCCCTCGGGGGTGCCGCTTAGCGCGACAATCCAGTCCCCCACCCTAGGCGCCAGTCAGCGCGCGGGCAAAATCCTCGGGGTCAAACGGGGCAAGATCGTCAATTTGCTCCCCCACCCCGATCGCGTGGATCGGCAGACCGTATTTATCGGCCAGTGCGACCAGCACGCCCCCTTTGGCGGTGCCATCCAGTTTGGTCATTACCAGACCGGATACATCGGCAATTTTGGAGAAAATCTCGACCTGATTGAGCGCATTCTGGCCGGTGGTCGCATCCAGTACCAGCAAGGTATTGTGGGGGGCATCCGGATCCTTCTTGCGGATCACCCGCACGATTTTGGCCAGTTCTTCCATGAGATCCTGCCGGTTTTGCAACCGCCCTGCCGTGTCGATCATCAACAAATCCGCGCCATCGGCCTCGGCTTTGGCCATCGCATCAAACGCCAGCGAGGCAGGATCGGACCCTTCGGGCGCGGTCAAAACCGGCACGCCGGCGCGATCACCCCAGACCTGCAATTGCTCTACCGCAGCCGCGCGAAACGTGTCGCCCGCCGCAATCACCACCGATTTTCCGGCGGCCTTGAACTGGCTAGCCAACTTGCCAATCGTCGTGGTTTTACCGGAACCGTTCACCCCGACCACCAGAACCACCTGCGGTTTTTTCGCATAAATCGGCAAAGGCCGCGCCACAGGTTCCATGATGCGCGCGACTTCTTCGCTTAACAATTGTTTAACTTCTTCACTCGACAGCTTCTTGCCGAAATTCCCCTGCGCCATGTTGGCGCTCACCCGCATGGCAGTTTCAACACCCATATCCGCCGAAATCAGCAACTCTTCGAGGCTCTCGAGCATGGCATCGTCAAAAACGCGCCGCGTCGCCGTGCGCCCGCCGAGCAAGCGATCCATGATCCCGGTCTTTTTAGGGGCCGGTTCGGATGCTGCCGGTGTCGGCGTCGGTTCAGGAACTGTTGCGGGCGCGGGTTCCGGTGTCGGTGCATCGGCTGGCTCGACAGCTTCCTCGATGATCGCATCAAGGCCTTCTTCCAGTTTGGCAGAAGACTTGAACATCCGGTTTTTGAGTTTCTTGAAAAAAGACATAGCGGCTCCGATTTGCCCCAGAATTCACGGCTCTGCCCTTTGTGCGCCGGACATGCAGGCATGTTCAAGCGGCAAGCGGTAAAATTCCGGGAAATCAGCGTAAAATATGCCGAAAATGCGGGCTGCGCGCCGGTTATCCGATGCGCCGCGCCTGATCGCCCGTTTCTTCATAGTGCGACCACAGCCGTTGCAGGGCAATGCGCAGCACAACTTTGCCCGACCGCGCCGACCAACCCAGACGTTTTTCGGCCGTTTCCAGCCCTTCCAGAAAACAGCAACACCGCATGGCAATGTCGCCAAGACCGGATCCAAGCGCCTGCAAAGCATTGCCAAACCGCGTTTGTGCTGCCGTATAACCGCCTTCGCGACCGGTGCCGATGCTGCCTTTGTTGCGGGGGGTCAAAAAGCTGTCCCAGTTTTGTGCCACACGCGGGCCGATTTGGGCCAGCTCGAAATCCTCGCGGAACCGTTCCCCCGCCGCGATCAGTTCGGGGGATAAAAACGGTTTACCATCCTTGCCCTTTTTACGACCCAGCGTGGCCAGCGGGCTCTCGCGCAGGTTCACCCGCACCGCACGCTTTTTCGCCCCGGGCCCATCGGATATGTCACGCGTCCCCCATTCCTTGTGTTGCGCACTAAAGACGTTGGGGGCCTCGGCAAAACCGCCCGCCGGCGTTTCCATTTGCGCCTGTTTTGCCAATGCGCGTTTCAGCGCATTACGTCCGGCGCTGGTGACCTCGTAACAGGCGATGCGCCCGGGTTTGGTGCAGCGAAGCCAGTCCTTCAGCACCATTTCTCCGGCCATTTCCCCATCCACAACCGCCGTCCGCGTCGGCATTTCCTTGCCATTCTGGCGCATCACAACCGCCCGTTCCAAGCCTTTGGAGATCGCCATAAACGCCCCCGTTTCGCACAATCGGCGCAAGATACGCAGCATTTCACGCGGCAGCATTCCGGTAGTTTCACGGGGCGTTGTCGATGTCTGTTTGGTCATAGGCTCAACACTTTCTGATTGCAGTTTCAGGAGGGTAGATGGGGGGGACGCCGAAGCCAGATAGTGATCTACCAACGGGTCATCCCGCATGAGTTCAATTTTCCGGATCCGGCGCATAACTGTTGACGGATGCAAATCAAACGCCGCCGCGATGGCACGGATGCTCTGGCCCGCTTCCACATGGGCCAAGTAGCAGGCCGTTGCAGCGGAATAGTAAGTGGTCAGTCTGTGCGGCTTGATGCGAGCAAGCCCCGTAGTCAGATCATTCATAATGACACCTCGCGTCACACTTCTCGGGGTCAACAAACCTACGGTTGACTATTGAAGGTTTTATTAAAGTTATCCACATCGGTTCATTATTGTTTCTATTTAATAAACAATTACAAACGGTGCGTGCGGCGGAAAGCCTGCTCACGCAACAACCGAAAAACTGGCGGATAATCACTCGCATAAGGAGAATTATCATGCTCAATATCATCGACATTCTGAACGGCTTGAAACGCCCGAAAATTTTGGTACGCGCTGCACGGCTTAGCCTTGAGGAATACAACCGGGATCGGGAATTGCGGCGAATTACAAAAACATCCCAAAACACGTGCCAAGACAGTGTTTTTGACCGTTTGCTCGCGCATGAAAACTATCTAGAGGACGCGCGTTGCAACGGCGATGCATCCTATAGCATCCAGCGCCACATTCAGGTTTTAACCGCCATGTTGGCCGAAGCAAAACTGATCCTGAAACGTGACGGTAAAACCGTATAACCTGTTATTTTATTGTGGTTATTTTGTAACCTTCGGTGAGTATAGAACCGGATCTGAGTATTGAAATGTGCATTTCATAAGCCCCCTTCGGCCAGCCACCCGAGGGGGCTTTTTTGCCCGCAAAGCTCATCCACTGGGCCTTGTTTCGGGGCATTTTCGGGCTATTGCTCTGAACGATCTTTCCAGATGGTCCAGAAATCAAAATCTGGAAAATATCACCCATTTTCAGGTTGATTCCAAGCCCGTAAGCCACCAGAGGCAGGGGGATCGCATGAATAGCACATTGGGTTTGCAGAGGTGAGTATTGTCTGATTCAACTTCTTCCAGAAGATCAATCTGGAGGAGAGCATCTTGGAAAAAGCAACCTCGTTTCAAACCCTTGTATCGACACTGGACG
>CAMZLM010000200.1 GCA_947311485.1 uncultured Paracoccaceae bacterium | reverse complement strand
GGGCCTGTACCAACGCACCGATGGTGCAGATTGGCAAGGATTTCTACGAGGATCTGACAGCGGAGCGGTTTACCGAAATTCTGGACGAACTGGCGGCGGGCAAGGTGCCAACACCGGGGCCACAGAACGGGCGCTATGCGGCGGAACCGCTGGGTGGTGCTGTGGCGCTGGCCGATTATGAGGCCGACAAAGCACCGCTGAATGCCTCTGCGGCACTGGCGGATGGTATTGGCGATACGGTGAAACGCATTGACGGCACCGAAGTGCCACTGCTGACACCTTGGCTGAACAAAGCCAAGACCACACAGAAAACCGCGCCAGCCAAAAAGCCTGAGCCCAAAAAGCAGGAAAAAAAGCCGGACACACCGGTTGCGGAAGTTGCCGAGGCGGCACCGGAAATCCTGACGGCGGCGCGTGATGGCAAGGCGGATGATTTAAAGTTGATCAAGGGCGTAGGGCCAAAGCTCGAAGGAGTTTTGAACGAGATGGGGTTCTACCATTTCGACCAGATCGCCAAATGGACACCAGCACAAGTGGCATGGGTCGATAACAGACTACAATTCAAGGGGCGTATCGAGCGCGACGAATGGATAAAACAGGCGGACATTCTTGCCAAGGGAGGTGAGACGGCTTTGCCCTAAAGGCCCCTTAGAGGGTCCGGTGCCAAAGCCCTATTTAGGGGAGTTTGAAGATGGAACATGAAACAATGAGGGTCGGAAGATCCTGCAACGCGATTTGCTGGCTGGTTGCCGTATTTTTCGGGTTGTTTGTATTGGCAGCAATGGTGACTTGGGCCGGTTGGTCCTGGATGCTGGCTGTTGTTCTTGGTCTGATTGGGGCATTGGGGGCCGGTTGGCTTTTGACCAGCTATTTTTGTGAAAATAGTGATGGGCGATTGGAGGAAGGTGTAAAGCTGGCGGCAGCAGACGCGGCCGGGGGCGAAGATGCCAAGGCGGCAGAGGAAGCCAAGGCAGCAGAAGAAGCCAAAGCGGCGGAAGTGGCCAAGGCGGCAGAGGAAGCCAAGGCAGCGGAAGCAGCCAAAGCGGCGGAAGCGGCCAAGGCGGCAGAGGAAGCCAAGGCAGCGGAAGCTGCCAAAGCAGCAGAAGAAGCCAAAGCGGCAGAGGAAGCTGCGAAAACAGAGGATTACGACGGCGACGGCGTGTTTGAAGGTGAAAACGAAGGGGTGAAACCTGCAACTTTGAGCGCGGCACGGGACGGAAAACCGGATGACTTGAAAAAGGTCAAGGGAATCGGTCCGAAAATGGAGATAATGTGTAACGAGCTTGGCTTTTACCATTTCGACCAAATCGCCGCCTGGACGGATGAAGAAGTTGCTTGGGTGAATGCAAACCTCAAGGGCTTCAAAGGTCGGGTCACCCGGGATGACTGGGTTGGTCAGGCGAAACTGTTGGCAGCGGGCGAGGACACGGAGTTCTCCAAGCGGGTCGACAAGGGCGGCGTTTATTAACACCGCCGCATGAAAGGAAAAGCAATTGGCCGGGCAAACACCCGCAGCGCGTAAACAGGCACGGATCGCAGCGATTGTGATCGCGGTGACGGTTGTGTTGTGGATGCTGGCCAATTGGATCGGGGGGCGGTTGAACATGCCGATACGCTATGCGTTTTTGTTCGACTTTGCCGCTATTGCCGCGTTCATCTGGGCGTTGGTTGTTTTGTTTGGTGTCTGGCGTGATGGCCAGCAGACTAAGGATTAAGAAATGCTCGCGGATAAAGACCGGATTTTTACCAACATCTATGGCATGCACGAGCGTACCCTTGCCGGCGCGCAAAAACGCGGGCATTGGGATGGCACGGCGGATATTATCAAAAAAGGCCGTGACTGGATCATTTCCGAGATGAAGGATTCCGGCTTGCGCGGGCGGGGCGGGGCGGGGTTTCCGACCGGCCTGAAGTGGTCTTTTATGCCCAAGGAAAGCGACGGTCGTCCGTCCTATCTGGTGATCAACGCCGATGAATCTGAACCGGGCACCTGTAAAGACCGCGAAATCATGCGCCATGATCCGCATACCCTGATCGAGGGCGCGTTGATTGCCAGTTTCGCGATGAATGCCAATACCTGTTACATCTATATTCGCGGCGAATTCATTCGCGAGCGCGAGGCCCTGCAGGCGGCGATTGACGAATGTTACGATGCCGGGATGCTGGGCAAAAATGCTGCCGGTTCCGGTTGGGATTTCGATCTGTTTTTGCACCACGGGGCAGGGGCCTATATTTGTGGTGAAGAAACGGCATTGCTCGAGAGCCTCGAAGGCAAAAAAGGCATGCCGCGGATGAAACCACCGTTTCCGGCGGGGGCAGGGCTGTATGGTTGCCCGACCACGGTAAACAACGTTGAATCGATCGCGGTTGTGCCGACCATTCTGCGACGCGGGGCCAGCTGGTTTGCCGGTATGGGCCGTCCAAACAACGCGGGGACCAAACTGTTTGCGATTTCCGGTCATGTGAACCGGCCTTGTGTGGTCGAAGAAGAAATGTCGATCCCGTTTGAAGAATTGATCGAAAAGCATTGCGGCGGTATTCGCGGCGGCTGGGATAACCTCAAGGCAGTGATCCCCGGGGGGTCCTCTGTGCCGCTGGTCAAGGGCGCGGACATGCGAAGCGCGATCATGGATTTCGATTACCTGCGCAACGAGCTGGGGTCCGGCCTTGGTACGGCGGCGGTGATTGTGATGGATCAGTCGGTGGATATCGTCAAGGCGATCTGGCGTCTGAGCGCTTTTTACAAACACGAAAGCTGTGGCCAATGTACGCCCTGCCGCGAAGGCACCGGCTGGATGATGCGGGTGATGGAACGGTTGGTGCGCGGCGAGGCCAGCATTGAGGAAATTGACATGTTGTTTGACGTGACCAAACAAATCGAGGGGCACACAATTTGCGCCCTTGGCGATGCGGCGGCCTGGCCCATTCAGGGGCTTATCCGGCATTTCCGCGACGAAATCGAAGACCGTATTCGTAACAATTCAATCGCGGCGGAATAGAGCATGGCAAAAGATCAGGGTGATAAACAGGGTATTGCCGACAAGCTCGGGCTTGGCGATGTGTTTGACGGTTTTAAACCGATCAAGTCGCGTGTCGATATGCAGGGCTGGAATTCTGACCATCAGTTTTTCACCGTGGCCTTGAACAATGTACCCGATCCCAAGCTGATCATCGAACTGGGCGTCTGGAAAGGCATGTCCTGTATCCATATGGCCGAAGTGATCAAAGCCAATGATCTGGATTGCGAAATTCTGGCGATTGATACGTGGCTCGGGTCCTCGGCCCATTTGTCGAGCGCGGGGCGGCGCGAGGAATTGTCGCCGGAAAACGGGTATCCCAGCATTTACAAAACCTTTCTGTCCAATGTGAAAACCGCCGGCCATGATGACGTGGTTGTGCCGTTGCCGATGGACGGTAATTCGGCGGCTTATGCGTTGAAACGCCTGAAGGTACAGGCGGATGTGATCCACATTGACGCCAGCCACGAATACGAAAGCGCGCTGATGGATTTCCGCAACTATTGGCCGATGTTGAAACCGAACGGGATGCTGATCATTGATGATTATGCCGGCTGGCCCGGTGTGACCCGTGCGGCCTGTGAATTTGCCGCCGAAGTGGATCGCCCCCTGTTTGGCTCCCACGGCAAGGCCTTGTTGCCCAAAAATCCGCATCTGAGCTTTGATCTGCGGATCCGTGGCAAGAAACGTTACAACCGAAAAGACAAATAACCCGATGGACAGCGTTCAAACATTCGTCTGAGCGACAAAATTGTAAAGTGATGCAACCATGACCGACCTGAAAAAAATCATCATCGACGACCAAGAGGTCGAAGTTGACGGCGCGATGACCATTCTGCAAGCCTGCGAAGTGGCGGGCACCGAAGTGCCGCGTTTTTGTTATCACGAACGCCTGTCTATTGCCGGCAACTGCCGCATGTGTCTGGTAGAGGTCGTGGGCGGCCCGCCAAAGCCGGCGGCCAGCTGTGCGATGCAGGTCCGCGATCTGCGCCCCGGCCCCGAAGGTCAGCCGCCAGTGGTGAAAACCAAATCGCCCATGGTGAAAAAGGCCCGCGAAGGCGTGATGGAATTCCTGCTGATCAACCACCCGCTGGATTGCCCGATCTGCGATCAGGGCGGCGAATGCGATTTGCAGGATCAGGCCATGGCCTATGGGGTTGATTTCAGCCGCTATCGCGAACCCAAACGTGCGGCAGATGAATTGAACCTTGGTCCGTTGGTGAAAACCGAAATGACCCGTTGTATTTCCTGCACCCGTTGTGTGCGCTTTACTTCCGAGGTCGCGGGCATTTTGCAGATGGGCCAGACCGGACGCGGCGAAGACAGTGAAATTACCAGCTATCTGAATGCGACGCTCGACAGCGAATTGCAGGGCAACATCATTGATCTGTGTCCGGTGGGCGCGCTGACCAGCAAACCCTATGCCTTTAGCGCGCGTCCATGGGAGCTGAAGAAAACCGAAACCATCGACGTGATGGATGCCATGGGAGCCAATATCCGCGTGGACACCAAGGGGCGCGAGGTCAAACGCATTGTGCCACGCAACCACGATGACGTGAACGAGGAATGGATTTCCGACAAGACCCGTTTCATCTGGGACGGTCTGCGTCGTCAGCGGCTGGACCAGCCCTATGTGCGGGAAAACGGCAAGTTGAAGCCGGCCAGCTGGGATCAGGCATTTGCCAAAATCGCCGAGGCGGTGAAAGGCAAGAAAGTCGCCGGTCTGGTGGGGGATCTGGTATCAACCGAGGCAACCTTTGCGCTGAAGCAACTGATTGAGGGTTTGGGCGGATCGGTTGAATGTCGGACCGATGGCGCGAAATTACCGGCGGGGAACCGGTCCGGTTATGTGGGCACAGCGACGATTGCCGATATTGACGACGCGCAGATGATTCAGCTGATCGGCTGTGATCCGCGCTCTGAAATGCCGGTGCTGAACGCCCGTATCCGTCAGGCATGGGCGCGCGGGGCCGATATTGGCCTGATCGGCGAACCTGTTGATCTGACCTATAAGTATTTCCACATGGGCAACGATCGTGCTGCCCTGCAAGACACGTTGACTAAATCCTTTGACAAAGTGTTGGAGGTTCCTTCGATCGTGATCGTCGGACAAGGGGCCATTCGTGAAGCGGACGGCGCGGCAGTTCTGGCAGCGGCGATGCAGCTGGCCGAGAAAACCGACAGCAAATTGATGATCCTGCACACCGCCGCAAGCCGTGTCGGTGCAATGGATCTGGGAGCGGTAACCGAGGGCGGCAAAGACGCGATGATGGACGGGGCCGGAGTTGTTTACAATCTGGGAGCCGATGAAATCGACATCAAGTCCGGCCCGTTCGTGATTTATCAGGGCAGCCACGGGGATCGCGGCGCGCACCGTGCCGATGTAATCCTGCCGGGCGCAGCCTATACCGAGGAAAGCGGCATTTTCGTGAATACCGAAGGGCGTCCGCAAATGGCGATGCGTGCCGGTTTTGCGCCGGGTGATGCACGGGAAAACTGGGCTATCCTGCGGGCGTTGTCGGCAGAACTGGGGCAGGCGTTGCCCTATGATAGCCTGTCGGCCCTGCGCGACGCGATGATCGCCGAGGTACCACATCTGGGCAATATCGATGTGGTGCCGGAAAATACATGGCAGGCAGAACCAACGGGGACGCTGGGCAAGGCGAGCTTTGTCCCTGCGGTCAAGGATTTCTATCTGACCAACCCGATTGCCCGTGCCAGCCAAGTGATGGCAGAGCTGTCGCAAATGGCGGCAGAACGACGCAATACACAGGTGGCGGCAGAGTGACCAGAACCGCAATCATATTATCCATGCTGGCCCTCGCGGCCTGTGTTCCGGTCGACAAGGGCGATGTTTCGCAATTGCCGTTCAAACCGGAATACGGCGCGGTGAATACCCGTCTTCTGGAGGGGGAGCTTGTCTCTATTTCCGTAGAGATGCAGGGCGCGCGTAGCGGGGATGACGTAATTGCATTCAACGATTGCGCCGCGGCGCAATATGCTTTGATACGCGGGGCAGGATTCGTGCGCCGTGTTCGGAATGACGTAAATAAATCTGGTCGGAAGTGGCGCGGCGAGGGCATTTATACCCTCTCTGATTCAATTCCGGGCGGGACACATACAATAGACGCGGAAGTTGCGGCCGAAAACTGTACGGCACACAACATTCCGATGGTGTAAGGGACGGATATGGCAGAGTTTTTCGCAAGCAACTTCGGGATTTTCCTGATCATGGTGGGCCAGGCCCTGCTGGTCACGGTTTTCCTTTTGGTAAGTGCAATGTTTCTGGTTTACGGAGACCGCAAAATCTGGGGCGCGGTGCAGATGCGGCGCGGGCCGAATGTGGTCGGGCCTTGGGGGCTGTTGCAGCTCATGGCCGACTTTCTCAAGTATCTGGTCAAAGAGGTCATCATTCCGGCCGGTGTTGATAAACCGGTTTACCTGCTGGCCCCCTTGTTGGCGCTGGTCTTGCCGATGGCCATGTGGGCGGTGGTGCCGTTTGATGAAACATGGATCCTGTCGGATCTGAATGTGGCGGTGCTGTATATTTTCGCGATTGGATCGCTCGAGGTATACGGCGTGATTATGGGGGGCTGGGCGTCCAACTCCAAATACGCTTTTCTTGGCGCGCTGCGCTCTGCGGCGCAGATGATTTCCTATGAGGTCTCGATCGGGTTTATCATTGTAGGGCTGATCATTTCCACAGGGTCGCTTTCGCTGGTTGATATCGTCAAGGCACAAGAAGGCTCTTACGGCTTTTTGAACTGGTACTGGTTGCCGCATTTCCCGATGGTGTTCCTGTTCTTTATCTCGGCACTGGCGGAAACCAACCGTCCGCCGTTCGACCTGCCCGAGGCCGAATCCGAATTGGTTGCCGGCTATCAGGTGGAATACTCCTCGACCCCGTTTTTGCTCTATATGATCGGTGAATATTTCGCGATCTGGATGATGTGCGCGTTGACGGTGCTGTTCTTCTTTGGCGGTTGGCTGTCCCCGATCCCGGGTCTGCCGGACGGTGCGATCTGGATGGTGCTGAAGATGGCGTTTTTCTTCTTCATGTTCTCCATGGTGAAGGCCATCGTGCCGCGTTATCGCTATGACCAGTTGATGCGCATTGGCTGGAAAGTGTTCCTGCCGCTGTCGCTGGCATGGGTTGTGATCGTTGCGGCGCTGTCTTTCTATGACGGTGCAGACCAAAACCTCGGCGGGTTCTATGCGCGCTGGACTGTAGAAGCGGAGGGTTAAGCACATGGCATTTGATTACGCACGCGCCACCAAATATTTCCTGCTGATGGATTTCGTCAAAGGCTTCAAGCTGGGGATGAAATACTTCATGGCTCCCAAGGCCACGTTGAACTATCCGCACGAAAAAGGCCCGATCAGCCCGCGGTTTCGCGGCGAACACGCGCTGCGGCGCTATCCCAATGGCGAAGAGCGCTGCATTGCCTGCAAGCTCTGCGAGGCGATTTGCCCCGCGCAGGCCATTGTGATCGATGCCGAACCGCGCGAAGACGGCTCGCGGCGCACAACGCGCTATGACATCGACATGACCAAATGCATCTATTGCGGTTTCTGTCAGGAAGCCTGCCCGGTGGATGCGATTGTCGAAGGCCCGAATTTCGAATTCGCGACTGAATCCCGCGAAGAGCTGTTCTATGACAAAGAAAAACTGCTGGATAACGGTGCCCGTTGGGAAGCCGAGATAGCCCGCAACATTGAACTGGATGCGCCCTACAGATGACCCAATTCAGCATTTCAGATAAGGAACCGGTCACATGACGATTACCCTTTTCGCCTTTTATGTTTTTGCCACATTGGCGGTGGGCGCAGGCCTGCTGGTGGTTGTGGCCCGTAACCCGGTGCATTCGGTGCTGTGGTTGATCCTGACTTTCTTTAGCGTGGCGGGGCTGTTCGTGCTGATGGGGGCCGAATATATCGCGATGCTGCTGGCCATTGTCTATGTCGGCGCGGTTGCGGTGTTGTTCCTGTTCGTGGTGATGATGCTGGATGTGGATTTCAGCGAATTGCGCGGGTCCATTGCCAATTACTTCCCGATGGGGGCTTTGATCGGGGTGATCCTGCTGATGGAACTGGGGCTGGTTTACGGCCACTGGAATTTCTCCGAAGCGGCACAGGCCTTGCGCCAGTCGCCAACACCGGATCTGGTGCAGGCCCATAACACATTGGCGCTCGGGCAGGTGATCTATACCGATTACATCTATCTGTTTCAGACATCCGGTCTGATCCTGCTGGTGGCGATGATCGGGGCAATCGTTCTGACCATGCGGCATCGTCCGGACATCAAACGCCAGAGCGTGATTGCACAGATGCACCGTGATCCGGCAAAAACCATGGAACTCAAGGATATCAAACCGGGGCAGGGACTATGATAGAACTCGAACAATACCTAACCGTTGCCGGTGTGCTGTTTGTGATCGGCATTTTCGGTATCTTTTTGAACCGCAAAAACGTGATCATCATTTTGATGTCGATCGAATTGATGCTGCTGGCCGTGAACGTCAATATGGTTGCCTTTTCGGTATACCTTGGTGATCTGACCGGACAGGTGTTCACCCTGTTTATCCTGACCGTTGCCGCCGCAGAAGCGGCGATCGGTCTGGCGATTTTGGTCTGTTTCTTCCGCAACCGGGGTACGATCTCGGTGGAAGATGTGAATGTGATGAAGGGCTAGGCGAATGGAAACAATACTCCTCTTTAGCCCGCTGGTCGGCGCACTTTTGTGCGGCTTTGGCTGGCGGATGTTGGGCGAAAACGTGGCGACCTATGTGTCCACTGCGTTGTTGTTCCTGACGGCGACCCTGTCCTGGGTGGTTTTCCTGACCTATAGCGGTCCGGATGCCCATGTGATCCCGTTGCTCAAATGGGTCGAGAGCGGCACGCTCTCGGTTGATTGGGCGATCCGCATTGACCGCCTGACCGCGATCATGCTGGTGGTGATCACCACGGTTTCATCTCTGGTTCACCTCTATTCCATCGGCTATATGGCGCATGACGAGAACTTCCCCAAAGGGGCCAGCTATCGCCCGCGTTTCTTTGCCTATCTGTCGTTCTTTACCTTTGCCATGCTGATGCTGGTGACGGCGGACAATCTGTTGCAGATGTTCTTTGGCTGGGAAGGCGTGGGTGTCGCGTCCTATCTGTTGATCGGGTTTTACTATCGTAAACCAAGCGCGAATGCGGCGGCGATCAAGGCGTTTGTGGTCAACCGTGTTGGCGACTTCGGCTTTGCGCTGGGTATTTTCGCGCTGTTCTACCTGACCGACAGCATCAATTTTGATCAGGTTCTGAACCCGCATAACGCCGAAGCCTTGAGCGAACGGACATTCATGTTCCTGAGCTGGGAAATGAACGCGCTGGAGGTGATCACCTTCTTGCTGTTCGTCGGGGCGATGGGGAAATCGGCACAGTTGTTGCTGCACACATGGCTGCCCGACGCAATGGAAGGGCCGACCCCTGTGTCTGCCTTGATCCACGCGGCAACCATGGTGACCGCCGGCGTCTTTATGATGTCGCGCATGGCACCGCTGTTGGAGTATGCAACATTCACGCCTGATTTCATCGTGTTTATCGGGGCCAGCACCGCATTTTTTGCGGCGACGATTGGTCTGGTGCAGAATGATATCAAACGGGTGATTGCCTATTCGACCTGTTCCCAGCTGGGCTATATGTTTGTGGCTGTGGGCATCGGAGCCTATCCGGTGGCGATGTTCCACCTGTTCACCCATGCGTTCTTCAAGGCGATGTTGTTTCTCGGGGCCGGGTCGGTGATTACCGCCATGCACCATGAACAGGACATGCGCAAATACGGCGCGCTGCGTAAAAAAATTCCGCTGACCTTCTGGGCGATGATGATCGGTACGCTGGCCATTACCGGCGTTGGCATTCCGCTGACCCATATCGGTTTTGCCGGCTTTATCTCCAAGGATGCGATCATCGAGAGCAGCTTTGCCGCCGGTGCGGGCGTTTCGCGCTATGGCTTCTATATGCTGGTTATCGCGGCGCTGTTCACCAGCTTCTATAGCTGGCGGTTGATCTTTATGACCTTCTTTGGCAAGGCACGCGGCGACAAACATGCGCATGAACACGCACACGAAAGCCCGCTGACCATGCTGATCCCTCTGGGTGTTCTGGCGCTCGGCGCGATTTTTGCCGGGATGGTCTGGTTGCCCAATTTCTTTGGCGAGGCCGAACAAGTGCAGGAATGGTTTGGCGTTGCCACCTATTTCAACCACGAAACCAACCATGTGCTGCACGAAGCGCATTTGGTGCCGAGCTGGGTGAAAACCGCGCCTTTCTGGGCCATGCTGATCGGTTTTGTCATCGCATGGTATTTCTACATCGTTAACCCGAATGCGCCCAAGGCACTGGCCAAGAACCAGCGTCACTTGCACGCTTTCCTGATGAACAAATGGTACTTCGATGAACTTTACGACCTTATCTTTGTACGTCCGGTCAAACGGCTGGGGTATTTCCTCTGGAAAAAAGGCGATGGGCGCGTCATTGACGGCACGATCGACGGAATCGCCATGGGCATCGTTCCATGGTTCACGAAACAAGCCGCCAAGGCGCAATCGGGATATTTGTTCCACTATGCATTCTGGATGTTCGCGGGGGTTGTTGCCCTTGTCACCTGGGTATCAATCGGGGGGGCAGGCTAATGGATAGCATTCTTTCCGTCGTTACTTTCCTGCCGCTTTTGGGGGCCGCTGTTTTGCTGGTTTTCCTGCGCGGGGATGGTGAATTCGAACAGCGCAATGCCAAATTGGTGGCGCTGTTGGCCACATCGCTGACCTTTATCGTGTCGATCTCGATTTATACCAAGTTCGATCCGGCAAACGCCGGTTTCCAGATGGTCGAGGAATACAAATGGATTGCCGGCCTGAATTACAAGGTCGGTGTGGACGGGATTTCGATCCTGTTTGTGTTGCTGACCACTTTCCTGATGCCGATTGTCATTCTGGCCTGTTGGGGCGTTTCCCATCGGGTCAAGGAATACATGGTGATGTTTCTGGTGCTGGAAACCATGATGATTGCGGTGTTTACCGCGCTTGATCTGGTGTTGTTCTATGTCGTGTTCGAGGCAGGCCTGATCCCGATGTTCCTGATTGTGGGGATCTGGGGGGGCAAGGACCGTGTCTATGCAGCGTTCAAGTTCTTCCTTTATACGTTGCTGGGGTCCGTTCTGATGCTGATTGCCATGCTGGTGATGTGGTATGATGCAGGCACAACCGATATTCCGACCCTGATGCACCATCAGTTCGCCTCTGACAATTTCACGTTGCTGGGGATAACCGTTGTGGGGGGATTGCAAACCCTGCTGTTCTTGGCCTTCTTCGCCAGTTTTGCGGTGAAAATGCCAATGTGGCCGGTGCATACCTGGCTGCCGGATGCCCACGTTCAGGCCCCGACTGCGGGTTCTGTGGTGCTGGCGGCGATCCTGTTGAAAATGGGGGGCTATGGCTTCTTGCGGTTTTCCTTGCCGATGTTTCCTGTCGGGGCCGAGGTCATGTCGACCTTTGTGATGACGATTTCGGTGATTGCGATCATCTATACCTCTTTGGTGGCGCTGATGCAGGAAGACATGAAAAAGCTGATCGCCTATTCATCGGTTGCGCATATGGGCTTTGTCACCATGGGGATTTTCGCCCTGAACAAACAGGGGCTTGATGGCGCGATTTACCAGATGATCAGCCACGGCTTTATCTCGGGGGCGTTGTTCCTTGGTGTCGGGGTGATCTATGACCGGATGCACACCCGCGACATTGACGCTTATGGTGGTCTTGTGATGCGGATGCCGGCCTATGCACTGATCTTCATGTTCTTTACCATGGCCAATGTGGGGCTGCCGGGGACATCCGGTTTCGTCGGGGAATTCCTGACGCTGACCGCGGCGTTCAAGGCCAATACATGGATCGCCTTCGGGGCAACAACCGGTGTGATCCTGTCTGCCTGTTACGCGCTGTGGCTGTATCGTCGCGTGGTGTTTGGTGATCTGATCAAAGAGAGCCTGAAAACCATCACCGACATGACCGCACGGGAAAAAATGATGATGGCGCCGCTGGTGTTCTTTACCTTGCTGCTGGGGATTTACCCGGCGCTGGTGCTGGATCTGATCGGGCCGTCGGTTGACGCCTTGCTTGAAAACTTTGACGCCGCGACGGCAGGGATGGCACATGCCGCCTCTGCAATTGCCCCGGCAACACATTAAGGAGTGGAACAGATGATTTCCAATGATCTGAACACTGTTCTGCCAGAATTGCTTCTGGCCATCTACGCCATGGGCGCGCTGATGTTTGCGGTTTATACGGGCAAGGACCGGGTCGCTTCGATGCTGATCTGGATCACTGCGCTGGTGATGTTTGCCCTTGGTGGCTGGATTGCAGCGCAGCCGGCGGGGGCGCATATGGCCTTTGGCGGGGCGTTTGTGGATGACGGTTTTTCCCGCTTTGCCAAGGTGCTGATGCTTTGGGCCAGCGGGCTGGTGTTGCTGTTGTCGCAGGATTACCTGACGCGCAATGACATGTTGAAGTTCGAATTCCCCATTCTGATTTCGCTTGCCGTCGTCGGGATGATGATGATGGTCAGTGCCGGCGATTTGATGTCCCTGTACATGGGGCTGGAACTGCAATCGTTGGCGCTCTATGTGATCGCGTCCTTTCGTCGGGATAGCCTGCGCTCAACCGAGGCCGGTTTGAAGTATTTCGTGCTTGGCGCGCTTTCCTCGGGCATGTTGCTCTATGGTGCAAGCTTCATCTATGGCACCACCGGCACCACCAAATTCGCCGGTATCACCAGCGTTATCGCAACCGATGGCATGGGGCTTGGCCTGTTGTTCGGCATGGTGTTCATGACCGTGGGCATGGCTTTCAAAATTTCGGCGGCTCCGTTTCACATGTGGACACCGGACGTTTACGAAGGCTCGCCCACACCGGTTACGGCCTTCTTTGCCTCTGCTCCGAAGATGGCGGCGGCAGGGTTGATTGCCCGGGTGATGCATGATGCCTTTGGGCAGGCCACGGCGGACTGGGGCCAGATCATCGCGATGCTGTCGATGCTGTCCATGTTCCTTGGTGCGGTTGCGGCGATCGGGCAGACCAACATCAAACGGATGATGGCCTATTCCTCGATTGGGCACATGGGGTTTGCGCTGATGGGGCTGGCTTCTGGCACGCAAGAGGGCGTTCAGGCGATGCTGATCTATATGGCGATCTATGTGGTCATGAACCTTGGCGTGTTTGCCTTTATCCTGAATATGGAAAAAGACGGGCGTGCGGTGACGGATATCCGGTCGCTTGGCATGTATTCCAAAACCTCCCCCGGTCGGGCGATGGCGCTGGCGATCCTGATGTTCTCGTTGGCCGGCATTCCGCCGCTGGTGGGCTTCTTCGGGAAACTGTTCGTGCTGCAGGCCGCGATCAATGCGGGCTATTCATGGCTGGCGATTGGCGGGGTGATTGCGTCGGTTATCGGGGCATTCTACTATCTGCGGATCATCTACTACATGTATTTCGGTTCCGAAACCGATGCGCTGGACGCGAAAATGCCGGGGCTGCATTACATCGTGCTGGCTGCGTCTGCCGCGATTATGGTGTTTGGCGCGATCAACCTGTTCGGGCTTGAGGGCTTTGCCGCCGCCGCCGCAGAGGCCTTGCTCAAGTGATGATGGACTGGCCCCACGGGGTTGACCATATCGCGCTTGATACAGTTCAAAGCACAATGACCGAGGCCCGACAACGGGCCTCGGTTCTTTCTTGTCCGACATGGATTACCGCCAAACGCCAGACAGCCGGAACAGGGCGGCGCGGGCGTGCCTGGGATACGGGGGCGGGGAATTTTTCCGCCAGCCTGATGTACCGGCCTGTCGGGGCACCTGCCGATCTGGCACAGCGCAGTTTTGTTGCGGCACTTGCTCTGTTCGATGCGCTGGAGGCCGTGAGCGGGCGTAGCGATATCTTTACCCTGAAATGGCCTAACGACGTGCTGTTGCGCGGGGGTAAGCTGGCGGGCATC
Organism: uncultured Paracoccaceae bacterium; assembly: GCA_947311485.1. Taxonomy (GTDB): domain Bacteria; phylum Pseudomonadota; class Alphaproteobacteria; order Rhodobacterales; family Rhodobacteraceae; genus Amylibacter. Next base: position 4,653 of record CAMZLM010000200.1, on the reverse strand, counting down.
CTGCTGGAGAGCATTTCGAACGGGTTGATTGTCGGCATCGGGGTGAACCTTATGTCGCAGCCACCGCAAGAGGTTCTGGAACCCCGTGCCTTGCCGCCGAAAACCCTGTTTGCGGAAACCGGCGTGTCGGTAACGCCGGATATGTTGCTGGAGGTACTGGCCCCCGCCTATGCCCGCTGGGAACTGCAAATCGCGACCTATGGCTTTGCCCCGATCCGGCAAGCGTGGCTCGGCAAGGCGGCAAATCTGGGCAAAACAATCCATGCGCGCGTTGGGACGGCGCAAATCACCGGTATTTTTACAACGCTGGACGAAGGCGGGGCAATTGTATTAGAAACCCCGCAAGGTCGCCGTGCCATTTCCGCCGGCGACATTTTTTTCGACAAGGAACCCCCCGATGCTGCTGGCTATTGACGTAGGCAACACCAATACTGTTTTTGCGGTGCATGATGGCCGGACAACACTGGCCGAATGGCGCTGTGCGACGGAACCAGAGCGCACGGCAGACCAGTATTATGTCTGGCTGCGCCATCTGATGCAGTTCCATGAAATCAGTGGTGAAATCAACCGTGTGGTGATTTCATCGGTGGTGCCCAAGGTGGTGTTCAATATGCGGGTGCTGTCGGATAAATATTTCCACTGTCGCCCGTTGGTGGTGGGTAAACCCGACTGCGAACTGGGTGTTGCGGTGCGGGTAGACGAAGGCACGCTTGTCGGGGCTGACCGGTTGGTCAATACCGTGGCGGCCTTTGACCGTTTCGGCGGCGATCTGATTGTGGTTGATTTCGGCACGGCCACCACGTTTGATGTGGTGGATCAGGACGGTGCCTATATCGGTGGCGTGATCGCGCCTGGGGTCAACCTGTCGATCAAGGCCCTGCACGAAGCCGCCGCCGCATTGCCGAACATTGACATTACCCAGCCTGATGTGGTGATTGGCACCAACACTATTGCCTGCATGCAATCAGGCGTCTTCTGGGGCTATATCGGCCTGATCGAAGGCATTTGCAAAAAAATCCGCGCGGAACATCCGCGTCCAATGAAAGTCATCGGTACCGGCGGGCTCGCCCCGCTGTTTGACCGGGGCACAGACCTCTTTGACGCTATCGAAAACGATTTGACCATGCATGGCCTGATCCTGATCGAAGCGCAGAATCGGAGACAAGAATGAGTAAACCAAACCGCCTGATCTATCTGCCCCTTGGCGGGGCCGGTGAAATCGGCATGAATATGTATCTGTACGGCTATGGCCCGCGTGGCAAAGAACGTTTTATCCTTGTGGATACCGGCGTGGCCTTTCCGTCCATGGACAGCACCCCGGGTGTTGATCTGATTATGGCCGACACCAGCTATATCGAAGCCCGCGCCGATCGGCTAGAGGCGATTTTTATCACCCACGCCCACGAAGACCATGTCGGTGCCATCGGGCATTTGTTTTCGCGCCTTGGCGTGCCGATCTATTGCCGCAAATTTACGGCCGCCGTGACCCGCACCAAGATGGAAGACCGTGGTCAGGATACGCGTAATGTGAACGTGGTGGGCCTGTGGCCGGAACAGGTAGAGGTCGGCCCCTTCAAGGTTGGTTTCATGCCTGTGGCGCACTCCATCCCCGAGGCCTCGGGCCTTGTGATCGATACGCCTGTCGGGCGGGTGATCCATTCGGGTGATTTCAAGCTGGATCCCGATCCGATCGTGGGCGAAGCCCACAATCCGGCCTTGCTGCGCGAAATCGCCGGACAGGGGGTGCATGCGCTGATCTGTGATTCCACTAACGTGTTTTCCCCGCATGCAGGGCGGTCTGAATCCACCCTGCGGGCCGATATTTCCGCGCTGATCAAACAGTCTAGCGGCATGATGGTGGCAACGACTTTTGCGTCCAATGTGGCGCGCCTGAAAACGCTGGCGCAGGCCGGTGTGGACGCGGGGCGTTCCGTTGTTGTGCTGGGGCGCGCCATGAGCAAGATGCTCGATTACGCGCGTTTTGCCGAGGTGCTGCATGATTTCCCGCCGGTGATCGATCTGGAAGACAGCCGCGATATTCCCCGTGAAAACCTGATGTTGCTTGTCACCGGATCGCAGGGCGAGGGGCGTGCGGCCTCGGCGCAACTGGCACGGGGCAAATATCGTGGTGTGGAACTGCGCGAGGGCGATACGTTTCTGTTTTCCTCCAAAACCATTCCGGGCAATGAAACTGCTGTGGGCGGTATTATCAATGCCATGGCCGAAATCGGGGTCAAGGTGCTGGATGAAAGCATCGGCAACGTGCATGTGTCCGGTCACGCCAACCGGCCTGATCTGGTGGAAATGCATAATCTGATGCGTCCGAAAATGGTGATCCCGAACCACGGCGAATTCCGGCATTTGCGGGAACACAAAGAGCTGGCCGAAAGCAACGGTTTTGCCAGTATCGTTGCGCCCAACGGAGCCATGGTGGATATTACGGACACCACGCCGAAAATCGTTGAAAACATCGAGGCAGGCCGGACCTATCTGGACGGCAACGTGCTGATCGGGGCCTTTGACGGGGTGGTGCTGGAACGGATCCGCATGGCCACGCGCGGGGCGGTTGTGGTGAATGTGATCCTTGAAAACAACCGCATGATCGGGGGCAGCTGGGCCGAGGTTCTGGGCCTGCCCGACAAGGGGGCCAATGCGCATATCTCGCTTCAGGAGACGTTGGAAAACCTGATCGACAAGGAACTGGAGACCGCGAAAAAGAACCGGCTTGCTAATGATGACGAGGTCGAAAACATCGTGCTGCGCGCCGTGTCGCGAACCTGTCGTGATTTGGTGGGCAAGAAACCGGTTTGCAAGGTGATGATCAACCGGTTGGTGGATGAATAGGTAATTTTCCGCTTGAAAACCTTCCCCAAAGGGACGACATAGTAAGTTATGCTACGCTTACTTAACGTACTGTTCCTGATTGCGACGCTGGTGATTACCAGCGTCTCGGTTGCCTTTGCCCATGGGCAAAGGAATGATCAGGGTGCCGATCTGGTGATTTGTTCGGGGGCCGAACTGATCACCATTACGATCGGGCCGGACGGGGTGCCGGTCAAGAAAGTTCAGGTCTGCCCTGACGCCGTATCGGTTTTTGCCGCTGCTTTTACTCCGCTCGTATTTCCCCGATGTTCGGACCGGATTGTCGCGCGTTTATCCCGCGCTTTGGTGATCCGCCCACAGGGGACGCAGGCCATTTCCCCGTCGGCGCGGGGGCCGCCTTTGACCGTTTGATTTCTCGATACAATCAAACTCTTACCAAAGGACAAATCATGTCTATGAAAACTGTACTTATGGCGGCCGCTGCTGCTGCCACGCTTGTAATGCCTGCTTTTGCCGGTGATATCATGATCAAGGACGCCTATGCGCGGGCCTCGGGTAAATCCGCCAAGAGCGGCGCTGCCTTTATGACCATCATGAACAACAGCAACGAGCCGGACCGTCTGGTCAGCGCCACATCACCGGCGGCGAAACGGCTGGAAACCCACACCCATATCATGACCGATGAGGGCGTGATGCAGATGCGCGAAGTCGAAGGCGGATTTCCTGTTCCGGCCAATGGCATGCACATGCTGCAACGGGGCGGCGATCACCTGATGTTTATGGGGCTGAATGGTCCGATGAATGATGGTGATACGGTAACCGTAACCCTGACCTTTGAAAAAGCAGGTGACATTACCGTGGATATTCCGGTGGACCTGAAGCGCAAGCCGACCAAAATGATGCATAAGAAAATGAAGATGAAAAAAGCCAGCGAATAGTGCTGAAAAGGCGCGGCTATTGCCGCGCCAATCACATGGATCAGACGGCGGTTCCGCCGTCTTTTTTTGTGTCTTCTGCTGTGTCAACAACGGGTGTCTCGGCCTGCTGCGGTTCTTCAATGGCAGGGGTTTCGACCACTGGTTCCTGTGGTGCAGGTGATGTGTCAACAACGGGTGCTACGGCCTCTTGCGGCGCGCTTGCGGTGTTCACGTCCTCTATGGCCTCAACCGTTTGTGGTTCTTCTACCACGGCTTCGGTTTCCGGCGTGGCCTTGCGGGTGCGCCGGACTTTGGGGACTTCGAATTCACGCAGGATAAAGGCCGGCACGTGATCGCCCATGCCAACAACGCGGTTATCGTGGCGGCCACGACCGTTGTTGTTTTGCTTGCGATCTTGTGGTTTACGGTCTTGCTGTTTGCGATCCTGCGGCTTGCGCTCGGTTTGCTCGCGGGGCTGTTGTTTTGCCGCTGCGGGTTTTTCGCGCTTTTCCTGCTTGGGTTTTTCCTGCCGTGCCGGTTTTTCACCACGGGGTTTACGGCCGGTTTCAACAACAGGCGGTTCCATCCGGTCGATTTTCTTTTTGACCAGATCCTCGATCGCATCAAGGTATTTTGCCTCGTAGGGCATCACGATGGTGATGGCCTTGCCGTCCCGCCCGGCGCGGCCTGTGCGACCAATGCGGTGAACGTAATCTTCGGCGTGGATTGGCACATCAAAGTTGATGACGTGGCTGACGTCCGGCACATCCAGCCCGCGTGCGGCCACATCCGAGGCCACCAGAAACTTGAGCTTGCCATCGCGAAAGCTGTCCAGAACCCGTGTCCGTACGGATTGGTCCAGATCGCCATGGATCGGGGCCGCGTCCATCCCGTGTTTCATCAGGGATTTGGC